>NZ_CP059902.1:3180000-3502500 GCF_014127105.1 Devosia sp. MC521 | reverse complement strand
CGAGCTTGACGAAATAAGTGCCGATGATGGAGGTGACGACGCAAGCGCCGCCAATCGCAAGGGGCAGAATCATGCCAATGAGTTTGAACTGCTCCGGCAGGATGATGGCGGCAAGAACCATGGTAGCAACAATGGTCACTACATAGGTTTCAAAGAGATCAGCCGCCATGCCCGCGCAGTCGCCAACATTGTCGCCGACGTTATCAGCAATGGTCGCGGGGTTACGTGGATCATCTTCGGGAATGCCTGCTTCGACTTTACCCACCATGTCACCGCCAACGTCAGCACCCTTGGTGAAGATACCGCCGCCGAGACGCGCGAAGATCGAGATAAGCGAAGCGCCAAAGCTAAGGGCCACGAGGGCGTCAATGACCGTGCGGCTGGTTGGGGCAAAGCCCATCCCAGTCAGCAACATGAAATAGAGGGTGACACCGAGAAGGCCCAAACCTGCCACTAACATGCCGGTTACGGCACCCGATTTGAATGCCAGATCAAGGCCTTTGCTCAGGGAGCCTATAGCAGCCTGGGCAACACGCACGTTGGCACGAACGGATACATTCATACCGATGAATCCAGCCGCCCCGGACAGCACAGCCCCAATCAGAAAACCGATAGCGGCATAAGGGCCAAGCAAGAGCCAAGCAGCAATCAGGATGACTGCACCGACGATAGCAATCGTCGTGTATTGACGCTTGAGATAGGCGGAAGCGCCTTCTCGAACCGCCGCAGAAATTTCCTGCATACGCGCTGAGCCCGCGTCGGCTTTGAGCAAATTCTGTGTAGTTACAACGCCATAAATAATAGAAAGACCGCCGCTAATAACGATCAGCCAAAGTGCTAGACCCATTGATAGTCCCTCGATGTTTCCTCCAGGGACTCAACATGGAGGCGAGGTCTTTGCCTCGTTCACTTCCATACGAAATAGAGCCCCTTCCGCAACAAAGTTTAACTTTATTGTGAAGTTAGGCAATGGTGATGTGGACGTCTTTGGCGCAAAGTTACTTTGTGAGTGTTTCTAGCGCTTTAGATATGACTGTGGCGTCGCCAGCAATGGCTAAGGTCTTGAAACGCGCCGTGTCACCGGACACAAGTTTGATCGCTGACTTGGTCAGGTTTAGTTGTTTAGCGAGGAGAGCGATGACGGCAGCGTTTGCCTTGCCCTTGTCAGGGACCGCGCTGACGCGAAGCCGGAGACAGCAGCTACCGTCGTCGCGCGTCTCGGGACCATCTATGGCGTCGCGCCCGGCATTGGGCGTGACGCGGAGGTGTAGGGTGACGCCTGTAGCGGTCACCGAATAGAAATTAGAGGCCAGCGGCGATAACCCAGTTCACGACATACATGCCGATGAATTGCTGGATGAACATGATCAGCAGGAACACGACCAAAGGCGATAGGTCGAGGCCGTTCATGTTGGGTAGTAGGCGGCGGATCGGGCGCAGAACGGGCTCTGTGAGCTGGTTAAGGACCTGCCAGACCGAATAAACGAACTGGTTGCGCGTATTGATGACGTTAAATGAGATCAACCAGCTCATGATGATCATGGCAAGCATGACCCATTTGTAGAGGTCGAGCACAATGTTGATGACGCTAAGTAGCGCTAGCATGTCTTGCTCCTGATAGGTGCGCTTTATCTAGGTTGTGCCGCGCGCTGTCGCAAGGGATTTGGCCGCGTTTGCAGCAGAATGCATGCGACAAGATAAAAAGATCATGGGGTTCTGGGCCGCGACATCGACACAGAACCCCAAATGACTCACGAACCGGTACGCAAAACAAAAATTCCGGACATTTCAAATATTGCAGGAACCATGCCAAACTACGGATTGCCCGAAAACCTGCGTTAAAGATTAATGTCGAATTTATATGGGTCTAGAACCGGTATTTCATGCGTTGCAGAATGCAAATTCATTGCAGAATGCAATTTCATTTTGCGTTGGCGCTGGGCTTCCAGGTGACGACGCGGAAAATATAGAGCACGATCACGACGGCTAGAACGATGTAGCTCAGCGGATCGAGAAATACCTCGATGGCTTCGTAGTGTTCGTGCAAAATGTAGCCGGCGAGGGTGAGGAACGTGTTCCAGATGAGCGAGCCGATGGTGGAGGCCAAGAGAAAAATCCACAACGGCATGCGTGATAGACCTGCAGGAATGGAAATCAGCGTGCGGATCAGCGGGATAAGACGCCCGAACAGCACGATGAGCGGGCCATAGCGCTTGAACCAGACCACGGCGATGTCGATTTCATCGGCATTGAAGGCCATGAGACGACCGAACTTATCGGCCATCCAACGCACCCGGTCGAGGCCAAACAGGCGCCCAGCGAAGTACCATGGGAGCATGCCCACGACGGCTCCAAAGGTGGCGGTGATCAGCACGCCAGCGAGGCTGAGGTCACCATTGGCGGCGGCAAAGCCAGCAAATGGAATGATCAGCTCAGAGGGAATGGGGGGGAAGATGGATTCGGCCAACATGACGAGAAATATGCCGAGATAACCCAGCTCGGAAATGGTCTGGATGATCCAGTCAGTCATGCTCTTTTCGTCCTTACTCTGCAGGTGTCTGCTCGCGACCCTTTTCACTCGAGTATAGGGTAGACCTCAAGAAATGTTTTAGATGCGCACGCAAGGACAGCGTGCGGACCTTGGGTCTACCTGCGCGGGGCAACAAGAAGTTTCTGCCAGACGTACAAAAACAAAAATCCCCGCCGAAGCGGGGATTTTCTTATGTGTTCGCTAAGGGGATTAGCTAACCTTAGAAGCGCGGCTCATACGCTTACGATCGTTCGGATCCAGCCAGATTTTGCGCAGGCGGATCGACTTCGGGGTCACTTCCACATACTCGTCGTCGGCGATGTAACCGAGGGACTGTTCGAGCGTCAGCTTTTTCGGGGTCGTCAGACGAACGGCTTCGTCCTTCGAGGTCGTACGGATGTTGGTAAGCTGCTTGCCCTTGAGCGCGTTCACTTCAAGGTCGTTTTCGCGGCTGTGTTCGCCAACGATCATGCCTTCATAGATGTCGACGCCAGCGTCGATCATGATCGGCCCACGATCTTCCAGATTCCACAGAGCAAAGGCAACCGACTGGCCGGTACCGTTCGAAATCAGAACGCCGGTACGACGGGTTGGCAGTTCGCCCTTGAACGGAACGAAGGAGTGGAACAGGCGGTTGAAGATTGCCGTGCCGCGTGTGTCGGACAGAAGTTCAGCCTGGTAGCCAATCAGCGAGCGGGTCGGAACCAGCAGGATGATACGGGTACGGCCAACGCCGGACGGACGCATGTCGGTGAGTTCACCCTTGCGTTCGGTCAGCTTCTGGACGACTGCGCCAGTGTGCTCGTCATCAACGTCGATGATGACTTCTTCAATCGGCTCGAGCTTCTGGCCGTTTTCTTCCTTGAAGAGAACCTTCGGGCGACCAATGGTCAACTCGAAGCCTTCGCGGCGCATGTTTTCGATCAGAACCGCAAGCTGCAATTCGCCACGGCCAGCAACGTCAAAGCTGTCGTTGTCCTCGCCTGGAGTAACACGGATCGCGACGTTACCTTCAGCTTCACGCATCAGGCGTTCGCGGATCACGCGGGACTGAACCTTGTCGCCTTCACGACCGGCCAGCGGGCCGTCGTTGATGCGGAAAGTTACCGACAGGGTTGGAGGATCGATAGGCTTAGCGGCAAGTGGAGTGAGAATCTGTGGGACCGAAATCGTGTCGGCCACAGTGGTTGTCTCAAGACCTGCGATCGAGACGATGTCGCCTGCGACACCTTCATCGATTGGATTGCGCTCAAGGCCGCGGAAAGCGAGAACCTTGGATACACGGCCCTTTTCAACGATCTTGCCATCGCGGTTCAGCGCGTGGATTGGATCGCCGGCCTTGACCGAACCGGAATATACGCGGCCCGACAGAATGCGGCCGAGGAAGGGGTTGCGCTCGATAGTGGTGACGAGCATGCGGAACTGACCTTCTTCGACGGTCGGCTCTGGAACGTGTTCGATTACCTTGTCGAGAAGCGGTGCGAGGCTTTCGCGTGCGCCGTCGGGTTCATTAGCCATCCAGCCGAGCTTGGCTGCACCGTAGAGAACCGGGAAGTCGAGCTGTTCTGGGGTCGCGTCCAGCGCGATGAACAGATCGAAGATTTCTTCGAGAACTTCAAGGTGACGTTCGTCAGACTTGTCGATCTTGTTGATGGCAACGATCGGGCGCAGGCCCTGTGCAAGTGCCTTACCAAGTACGAACTTGGTCTGTGGCATTGGGCCTTCAGCCGCGTCAACGAGCAGTACCACGCCGTCCACCATGGACAGAATGCGTTCTACTTCGCCGCCGAAGTCGGCGTGGCCTGGGGTGTCAACGATGTTGATGCGAGTGTCATTCCAAACGAGCGAGGTGACCTTCGCCAGAATGGTAATGCCGCGTTCGCGCTCGATGTCGTTGCTGTCCATAGCGCGTTCTTCAACGCGTTCGTTTTCGCGGAAAACACCAGACTGCTTCAGGAGAACGTCGATCAAGGTCGTCTTGCCGTGGTCAACGTGAGCAATAATCGCGATATTGCGCAATTTCATATGTGGGTCAGCCTCAATTGGCATGATCCGCAAAACAGCCCCACCGAAGCGATCCGGCGAGCTGGCAAGGACAAACCATGCAGTATGAATGTGCCGGTCCAATGAGATAGGGTCCGGCAGGGTCGCGCGCTGAATATAGCAAAAGACGCATTTTCACAAGGTTGCAAAATGCATAGCCGCTGCCCGCATTTGCTGAAAAGTGTCCGTGTCTCGTCAGAAACTCAGATTTTTGACCGAGCGAGTGCGGCTTGGGCGAGTGCGGCGGCACTCTTCCACTGATAGCGCGCTAACGCCACATCGGGGCCATCGTCCTGCGGACGCGCGGTTTTCTCGATTATCCTGCCTTGCAGCTTCTCATAAAATGCAATCGCGCGGGTGTTTGCCGCAAGCGCGACCAAGTGAATTGGAACGGCTTGGCGGTCCAGAGGCAGCGCTGCAATTCCATCAATTAGCAAGGAGAGCCCCAACCCGCGTCCCTGATAGCTTGGAGCGATATAGAGGTGGTGGAGATATGTGCCGTGGTCCTGTTCGAGCTCAAGTTCGAAGAAAATGAAGCCGACCAGCTCATCGCCATTATCAGCGACCAGCAGTGTAAAGTTAGATGTCTGCGCGCCTTCGGCTAAGCGGCTGATCCAAAGCTGGGTCTTCTCCTTAGGGCGAACGACATCCAAATAGTGGTCGCTCATTATTCCCCTATAGGTGCTCGCGCCGACTTCAATATGGAGTTTAGTGATCTCTGCGCGGTCTGAAGCCTGAGCTGGGCGAATGAGAATAGTCATGAGCACGGTCTAGTGGGTTGCGTCAGCTGGGGGCGGTTAAGTCACAATGCTCAGTTTGTCTGAAAGTTCGAGGGGCGGATATCTTGCGAGAGAAGCAGGCTGGCCAGCGATTGGGCGGGTAGGGGTGGTGAGAACAGGAAGCCCTGCACTTCGGATACCCCTTGCTGGCGGACCAGAGATAACTGCTCCTCGGTCTCGATACCTTCCGCCGTTGTCTCCATCCCTAAGGCCCGACCAAGTCCGATAACCGCTGCAATAATAGCCTGGCTGTCGAGCCGGGTGGTCAGATCTGCCATGAATGAGCGGTCAATTTTTATTTTGTCGAACGGGAAGCTCCGCAAATAGCTGAGCGAGGAATAACCCGTGCCAAAGTCGTCCATCGAAATGCGCACGCCCATGGAGCGCAGCTCGTGAAGCGCCCGCATGGTGATTTCGCTATCGTTGAGAAGCAAGCTCTCTGTGATTTCCAGCTCTAGCCGCTCGGGCGAAAGCGTAGATTTTTCGAGTGCGTGCTTAACGTGGGCAACTAGATCCTTGTGTCGAAACTGCACCGGGGAGAGGTTGACGGCTACACGCACATTTGGCGGCCAGGTGGCCGCGGTGCGGCAGGCGTGCTCCAATACCCATTGCCCGATAGGGACAATCAATCCTGTGTCTTCGGCAACGGGTACAAATTCTGCTGGTGACACGGTGCGATCATCGTGGTCCCAGCGGAGAAGAACTTCGACGCAGGTGACCCGGTTTTCGGCTAGCCCAAACAAGGGTTGGAACATTAGGCGCAATTCATTGCGCTGCATGGCCATGCGTAGGCCTGCCTCAATCGACCGGCGCTGTTGCAAATCGGCGTCCATGCCGGTTTCAAAGAAACGATAGGTCGAGCGCCCTTCACTTTTGGCTTTATAGAGCGCTAAGTCGGCGTTCTTGACCAGTTGATCGGTGGCTGTACCATCGTTTGGGCCCACAGATATGCCCACCGATGCGCCGATTTCGATCAGCTGTCCCGCAATGTTCATCGGTGCGCTTAAGGCTTTAACGATACGCTCTGCAACGCGGGCCGCTGTGTCTGCGCTGTCGAGTGGCCGCAGGAGCAGCGCGAACTCATCACCGCCGAGGCGCGCGAGAATATCGGTTTCTCTTGTCGTACCCCACAGGCGTACGGCGGCCTGTTTGATCACCTCATCGCCCACGGCGTGGCCAAGCGTGTCGTTTACAACCTTGAAATTATCGAGGTCGATGTAGAGAACTGCAGCCATCTCGCCGCGTTGGAGGTCGGCCTCGGTCTTTTTCATCTGATCGAGAAATTCGATCCGGTTGGGAAGATCCGTCAGCGCGTCATGACGAGCTAGGTGCTGGATGCGCGCTTCAGCTTTGCGTTGCTCGGTGACGTCTTCATGTGTCGTAACAAAGCCTCCATCTTTCATCGGATGGTGTTGCATCAAGATGATGCGGCCATTCAGCTCGTGGACGGTTTTGCCGTATTCCCGACGTGCAATCACTTCTCGTCGCCAGGAAATATAGTCCTCACGGGTGTTACCGGAACTCATCCCGATGTCGAAAAGATGGCTCAGAATATCTTCAAGCTGGGTGCCAGGTTTCAAAAGTTCAACGGGCAAATTATAGATGCGCGCATAGGGTTCGTTGCAGATGATCAGGCGCCCTCTGGCATCCATCATCGAGAGCCCGATAGAAATATTGTTTACCGCAGCATCAAGGCGAATGTTTTGGCGCTCAAGCTCCAGTTTTCGCTTGTTCTGTGACGCTAAGCTGGCGATTTCATCGCTGATATCTTCGTGTGTGACCACCCAACCGAGTTTTGGGGAATAAACATGGGCCGTCTGGATGGTTCGGCCAGAGCTAAGGGTCTCGCGGTTTTTGTGACGGGTGCCTGATCGGTTGGACAACAACTCGTTTGTGTAGCTCTCGTAGAAAGCTTCTGCGCTCTGCCCGGGGTGGTTTCCCAGACGTGATGAGATGTACACCACATCCTCAAGTGTCATTCCGCGATGCAGGGCGTCAGGTGAAAAACCATAGAGGTTACGGTACTGCTCGTTCCACATCTCGAGCTTGAATTGTGAGGACCAAACACAAAAGCCGTAGGGAATGTTTTCGAGAGCTGCGTCAAGCAGCAAAGCTTCGGCAATGTCGCTTACTCGCGAAGCAGTCTTCGAAGCCATTACTTCCCCCTATGCCCTTATGGGCGTGTGAAAAAATAGCTGTCGCCACTTAACGGGCAATTAAGTGGAGATGTATTCGTTCTCTAGGCGTATCGAGCTGTGGGCTTTTTCCTGTTTGGTCCGGGGCTACAGAATAAAATGCTCTAAATTTTACTTTCATTTCTTGGGCGTTCGCTCGCTCGTTGTGCTCTTCAGTCAGGGTGCCGCCGCTATAAAGTTTGGCCTGTTGATTACATGGACCCTCGCACAAAATGACATCTGTCAAAGGGCGTGCCGGATTGGGGCGCTAGTCAGACAAGGCCATTGGTGCGATGGTTGTCACCGTCTATTGAGATTGTTCCGATGCCCAGCTTTATTCCAGACCTCTCCGTTATTTTAACTTTCGCACTGGCCGGCTTCGTTTTGGCGATTACGCCCGGCCCCGATATGGCGCTGTTTGTGTCGCGGACGATGAATTTTGGCAGGTCTCATGGTTTCGCCGCAGTGCTCGGGACAAGCACCGGCATTGCCGTGCACACCATGCTCGTAGCCTTCGGGATCTCAGTGCTTATTGTTGCCGCACCGACGGCCTTCTGGGTGCTTAAAATAGTGGGCGCGCTCTATCTGGTTTGGCTCTCCATACAAGCTGTTCGGTCGGGCGGTGGCCTGTTGGTCTCGCGGGAAGGCGGTAAGCAACCAAGTCTCTTTCAAAGCTATCTCACAGGACTTGCCATCAATCTTACAAACCCCAAGGTGGCGTTGTTTTTCGTGACCTTCCTGCCTCAGTTCGTTTCGGCGGAAGATCCTGCGGTGGCGCAAAAGCTGGTCTTTCTCGGTGTGGAGTTCATCCTCGTGTCTATTCCGGTGGTTGTGGGCACAGTTCTGTTTGCCGAGTGGCTGACTGTGACGCTGCGTGATAATCAGTGGGTCTCAAAAGCTCTGAACTGGAGCTTTGCGGCTGTCTTCATTGGTTTTGCCGCGACCATTCTTTTCGCCGAAGGCCGTAAATAGGTTTTTGGTTTCGGAACCGAGATGAACTATCGCCACGCCTTTCACGCCGGCAATTTCGCCGATGTGGTCAAACACATAATTCTCACCCGTATTCTGGCTTACCTTTTGCGCAAGGAGGCGCCGTTTCGCGTGATCGATACCCATGCAGGGATCGGTATGTATGACCTCTATGGCGATCAAGCCGAGCGCACGGGTGAGTGGCAGGATGGAATTTCGCGCCTGGTTGAGCGAGATCTCCCTCCTTCGGTGGGCGACATACTGGCGCCCTATCTGGATGCGGTGAAAGCCCAGAATGAAGGCGGAGAGTTGCGGTATTATCCCGGCTCGCCCTTCATCACCCGGCACATGCTGCGCAAGCAGGACCGGCTTATGGCGCTGGAGTTGCATCCCAAGGATGTTGAATCGCTGCGCGAAAACTTTGCCGGAGATTTTCAGACCCGCGTCACCCATCTCGACGCTTGGGCTGCAATGGGCACCCATGTGCCGCCGAAGGAGAATCGCGGCTTAGTGCTGGTCGATCCGCCATTTGAAGAAAAGGGCGAGTTCAACCGAATGGCGCAGGGCTTGGCCAAGGCGTATAAGCGCTGGCCTGGCGGAACCTACGCTTTTTGGTATCCGATCAAGGATGTTTCAGAGGTCGACACTTACGTGAAGGCGCTTAAGGCGACCGGCATTAAGAAAATTTTGCGCCTTGAGATGACCATTCGCCCAGCATCCGAGCCGCCGCGCCTCCATGGCACGGGAATGATCGTTGTGAACCCGCCCTATGTGCTGGAAGAGGAAATGCGCGCCGTGCTGCCGTTTGTAGCCGACACGCTCGGCGTGGATGGACAAGGTAAATGGCTCGTGGAGTGGATCGCCGGCGAATAGCTAGCGTCGCGCTCGCGTTTGACGGGTGGGAGCGTGGAACATTGGCGGTTTGGTTTGCACCCAGACAATAAACTTTGCCATTTCGGGATCGGCTTTGAGGCGCTCAACATCGTTCAGGTGTTGAGCAATCTCGCTTTCCGAGAATCGGGCGTGAATGGCGCTGTGGCAAATCTGATGCAGGTGAACCGTTCCCATATGCGTCCCGCCCTTGAGTCGCGGCGTCAAATGATGGCGGCTGGATTTTGCGTCTGTGGGAATGGGTCGACCGCATAAGGGGCAGTCAGAGAGTGCGCGGGCGGCGGCGGTTTCTTCCGCCGCCCGGATAGCGCGTTCGACGCTACGCGCCGAAGGCCTCTTCAATTCTAGTAGATGCCAGCAAGAGCATCGCGGTCCTTCTTGGACAGGCGTTCGCTCTCGGACTTGAGCTGGCCGCAGGCGGCGAAAATATCGCGACCGCGTGGGGTGCGGACAGGGGAGGCATAGCCTGCTTTGTTGACGATATCAGCGAAACGCTCGATGCGGCTTGATGGCGATGTGCCATAGTTCGAACCCGGCCAGGGGTTGAACGGGATCAGATTGATCTTCGCTGGAATGCCTGCGAGTAGGCGCACAAGCTCCTTTGCTTCAGCGTCGCTGTCATTGATGCCGTCGAGCATCACATATTCGAAGGTGATGCGGCGGGCGTTCGATACACCGGGGTAGTTGCGGCAGGCGTCGAGCAGGTCCTTGATCGGCCACTTCTTATTGATCGGCACCAGCACGTCGCGCAGATCATCGCGCACCGCGTGCAGCGAAATGGCGAGCATGACGTCGATTTCCGAGCCGGTACGCTCAATGTTTGGCACGACGCCCGAGGTCGACAGCGTGATGCGGCGCTTGGAGATGGACATGCCATCGCCAGCCGAGGCGATCAGCAGCGCCTGCTTAACATTGTCGAAATTGTAGAGCGGCTCGCCCATGCCCATCATCACAATATTAGTGATGGCGCGGCTTTCGCCGCCCGGCACAAGGCCGCCGTCATCAGGGCGCGAACCGCCTGGGAAGTCGCCAAGGCGCTCGCGGGCCATGAGGATCTGCCCGAGGATTTCGCCAGCGGTGAGGTTGCGCACCAGCTTCTGCGTGCCAGTGTGGCAGAAGGAGCAGGTGAGGGTGCAGCCAACCTGCGACGAGACGCAAAGCGTGCCGCGGTCAGATTCTGGGATGTAGACGGTTTCGACTTCAACCGGCGGGTAGTTTGGGTTGGCCGGATCGCGGAAGCGGAACAGCCACTTGCGTGTGCCGTCGCTGGACACCTGTTCCGAGGCGATCTCGGGACGGTCGAGAATAAAAGTATCGGCTAGCTTCTGACGGACGGGCTTGGCCACATTGGTCATGCGGTCAAAGTCAGTGACGCCGTTGACATAGAGCCAGTTCCACAACTGGCTTGAGCGCATGCGCGCTTCCTTGTCGGTCGCAATACCTTCAGCCGTCAGCGCCTCGGCCAACTGTGCTTTAGAGAGACCGATCAGAGACGGGCGTGCCGCCACAGCTGGGCGGACGGCAGTCGAATGGTCAAGGTTCAGCGCAATGGTCATGGGGCGCAACGGTGCTCGATAATGCGGGAAAGTGGCTGGGCAATAGCATATAGGGACGCAAAGCGCAAAGTCACGCTGCTGCGAACCCGGTCTGCATAAACTGGGAAGCTAGATTATCGGCTCAACAGAGGTTTTAGCACTCTGCGCCGACGGCCTGCTGGGCCGCGGTGGCGCCGGAGAGCGAATAGTTCTGAATAACGCTTGTGCCGTCTGCCGCGGTTCCTGTGACAGAAAGACTGGAGCCGCTGCGAATAGCGGCTGCCAAATTGGCGGCCTGCCCGGCGTCATCCAGCCAAGCGGCATCGCCCTGCGTAAACAGCGCAAAATTCTGGCCGCCGATTGAAACGCTCGCCGATGACCCTGTTTGGAAAGTGTATCCCGCAACAAGGTTAAATTCGTTGGTGACATCTTCGCCTGGGCGGCTCGAGATGTAGAGATACGCTTCGCCCGATACAGCGCTCGCCGGATCACTGGACTTCGGCTTGGTCATTGCAAAGCAAACTTTAGTCGATCCATCACCTGCCGCAAAGCTCGACCAATCGCGGAAATCTCCAAGAACACGGGCAGATTGGGCCTGTGCTGGCGCTAGAGCGGCCAAAGAAATCGCGAGTGTGAGCGTCAGGACGGTGGGGACACGGATCATGGATAGTCTGCTCTCTGACGAATAAAATGGCGACAGCGGGCCAAAGGGTCCGCTATCAGTTATGGCGTTAAACAGCCGCGCTTCAAGCCTTTACTTGCAGGCTGCGTCGATCGCATTGACCGCTGCGGTAGCGCCGGAGAGCGAATAGGTGTCTACCGTATTGGTGCCGCGCTGGCTGGTGCCGCGCACGGTCATATTGCTACCCGCCTTAAACGCTTGAACGAAGCCTGGCTCATCGCTCGCCGAAGCCAGCCATGCCGTTGAGCCCCGAGCCGCCATCACATAGGTCTTACCGTCGATGGACACTGAAGCTTTCGCGTCGCTGGAATTGTACGGATAGCCGATCTGCGTCTGGACCTCGTTCTTCGATCCCATGCCCTTGCGATGGACAATCATGAACTTGATCGGATCGCGATTTGCGCCCGCTGGTTCGCTCGACTGTGGCTCGCCAATAATGAAGCAAAGCTGGCCGCTCTGGTCAGACGCCGTAAAGGCGGACCACGCGTTGAAGGTCCCCAGTTCCGTGGCCTGCTGTGCCTGTGCGGCCGGGGCGAGAGCCATGACTGCTGCGACCGCGAGCCCAAACATCAGGCCACCGGTTTTCCTCGTCATTGCCAATTCTTCCTCTTGTTCTGCTGTCGTTCGTACCTGTCGCTGCCCGCCCAGCATGGCCCGAACATGGTTACCAAGGTGTCAAAACCCGTCCGCTTTCCGGGTATTTACATCAAATGAAAGGCAATCGCGGCGGCAATTGGGCGTGAGCGCAAGTTCACGCTTTGGTTTGCGATAGAACGGTTAAGGCATTGCTAATGGCGCGATGCTGTTACGTCTGCGCCGAAAGCGGGAAACTCTCCTCAACAACATAGGGTCCCCCACCAACGGAATCACGGCTGGAATAGAGAACGAACTGGGTCGGTGTGAAGCGCAAAGGCTCGAAAACCGGGGCCTCAGAGAGAAAACGCGCTACGTCATCTGATGATGCACCCCGCAGTCTGGCCAGCGTCACATGCGGTACGAATTTGCGGCCTTCTGGGGCGATGCCGGCTTGCTGGATCACGCGCTCGTGTGCAGCTTGCAGTCGATTGAGCCCATCGGAGGGCTCGACTGCCGCATAAAGTGCGCGCGGCTTGTCGCCACCAAAACTCTCGATTTGAGTCAAGCGAAGGTCAAAACGCACAGTCTTGGATAGGCGCTCAAGATTATCAACGATGTCGTTGGCTGTTGGGGCGTCAACGTCACCGATAAAGCGCAATGTGATGTGATAGTCGCTTGGTTCTATCCATCTGGCTCCGTGCAGGCCGCCGCGCTTGAGTGAAAGTGCAAAGCCGATGTCGCGTGGTATTTCGATACCAGTAAAGAGCCGGGGCATAAACACCTCCCTGCCAAGGATCAGTCAGACCAGTCTACCCTAGGCAGAAACGCATTTTGTGGCCAGTCGCTGAGCCAAAAAGATCGTTTGTTCTTGTCAGAAACCAGTCGTGCCCCCATATTCCATTACAAGTGGCAATGCCAATTGTCCTCTGCGGTGAATGCATCGCATTGATATCGGGAAAGGAAACCTGAATGGCTGAATATGACCGTCAGACCCTCGGTGCGCGGGCCGGCTCGGCCTTGGCCATCGATGAGGGCCTTCGCAGCTACATGCTCAAGGTCTATAATTACATGGGCCTTGGCCTCGTAATTACTGGTCTTGTTGCGTTTTTCGCGTCACAAGCTGCTGTGACCGCCGACCCATCTAGCGCTGTTGCTCAGCTTGGTAATGGCCAGTATCTGACCAACTGGGGTGGACTTCTCTTCACCAGTCCTCTGGCTTGGGTGATCATGCTTGCTCCTCTCGGGTTTGTGCTTGTGCTGAGCTTCGGCATCAACAAGCTTTCCGTTCCGGCAGCTCAGGGCGTGTTCTGGGCCTTTGCCGCGATCATGGGCTTGTCGCTGTCGTCGATCTTCCTCGTTTATACCGGCGCCTCGATCGCTAAGGTGTTCTTCATCACCGCCGCCACCTTCGGCGCGATGAGCCTTTATGGTTACACAACCAAGCGTGACCTGACCGGCATGGGCAATTTCCTGATGATGGGCCTGATCGGCATCATCATCGCGTCGATCGTCAACATCTTCATGCAGTCGAGCATGATGGACTTCATCATCTCGGTGGTTGGTGTACTGATCTTCACTGGTCTGACCGCCTATGACACCCAGAAGATCAAGGAAAGCTACTCGGCATCCTTTGGTGCAGACGTGATGGCAAAGAACGCCATTATGGGCGCGCTGAGCCTCTACATGGACTTCATCAACCTGTTCATGATGCTGCTCCGCCTGTTCGGCAACCGCGAGTAGTCAGAAACCGTCGTGTGATTGGTAAAATCACGCGAATTGGTTGGACGAAAAATCAGGCCGCAGTCTAAAAAGACTGCGGCCTTTTCATTTTCGGCGCAATCTCATGAGCGACTACACACTGCGTGCCTTCACCTGGTCCGACGTTCCCGCCATCACTCGGATTTACAAGCACTACGTCGATAACACCGCCATCACCTTTGATACCGAGGCCCCAAACGAAGCGGGGATCGCTGAAAAATACGCGGCCCTCGTCGAGCTTGGCCATCCGGTCATTACTGCCGAACGCGATGGGCGTGTTGTCGGTTATGCCTATGCCAGCTTCTACCGCCCACGCGCGGCCTATCGGTTCACCTGTGAGGATTCGATCTATCTCGATCCAGCCGAAAAGGGGCGTGGTTTAGGAAAGTTGATGCTGACCGAGCTGCTGGCCCAAGCCAAAGCTTTTGGCTTTAGGCAGATGCTGGCCGTCATCACGTCGGACACGGCCAATTCCATCGGCATCCATGAAAAATTCGGTTTTGAGCGCGTCGGCTATTACAGTGCTGTCGGGTATAAATTCGACCGTTGGCATGACATCGTGCATTTGCAAAAGGCGCTGTAGGGCGATTAGGACGAAAGCGTCTTGCTCATGGGATAGCCGTTGACCCGGCGTCCCGTGGCCTGCGGTCCGTTTATATGCCATCCGCGCCGCTCGTAAAACGCAAGCGCGGTGGCAGTCGCTTCGAGCGTCGCGATAGCGTATCCAAGGGTCACAAGCTCTGCTTCCATATGCGCGAGCAAGGCGCTGCTGACACCCGATCCGCGCGCTGAAGGCGCGATATAGTTGAGCTGAATTTGGCCGTCTCGGTTGAATGCCCCCACCCCGACAACGCTGCCGTCCCGCTCAGCGACAAGCATGCTGAGTTCGGCATTCGAAAGCATCTCAACTAGCCCCTGCGGTGATTTATTGCGGGTCCAGGCGGCGATCGCCTCAGCATCATCTCTGTGATCGGCTATGCAAAGCTGGGTGATCGAGGAAATGAGAACGCGGCTCATTTCTGGTGCATCTGCCACAGTCGCTGGCCGGATGATCAGGCTCACCCGATCAGAACCAAGTCGGGATCAAGGACCCGAAGAACTTGCGACAGCTCGTGGCCGCGTTTGAGGATGCGGCCTTCCTGATTGGTCACCAGATACTGGCCTTGTTTGGCGCGAAGCTTCGGGTTCTTCTCGATGACGAAAAGGGGGCGTTCTGACACGCGCGCATAGATGGAGAACAGCGCCCGGTCTTTGAGAAAGTCCATGGCATAGTCCCGCCATTCGCCAGCGCCGACCTTCTTGCCGTAGACGTTGAGGATGATCATCAGCTCGCGCTTGTCAAAAGCCACGATGGGATCAATGCGTCGCGTTGTGGGCGCACTCGTTTCGTTGGTGTGAACCAATGATAGGGTCGGCAGCGGTGGTGTAGAGCCTTGCACCTCGTCGCAACTCCTCAAGGCGAAAAACAAATCAACGTTCGATATTGCTGTATGATTGACCGAAAGACTGCGGACATCAAGTTGAGATCAAATACCCCAATTCGGTCATCTTTTGTCCCTGTCCTTGCCAAAATGACGAGCAATGATTTGATCATTGCCTCCATTGGTGATGGTCGGTCTTACCAGCCCCCAACCCCAGATCGGCTGTCACCAAGCCTACTGCGACTCCCAAAGTCCGCAACGCTCGTCTCCACTGGAGGCGAGCGTCTTTTTTTACGGGGCGTAGGACGCTGCAGCTAAGATCGTGCCGGGTAAATCATTGCGATCGTCTTGCAGTAAAATGGCAACACCCAGCCCGTGTGCAGAATGGGAGCTGAGCGAAATTTCGAACTCAGCGCCTTCTGTTGAGGTCCAGTACCCCAGATGCTCTCGGTCCGTGACGACATAGTGGAATGGGAGGGACTGCCCTTCGTTCTCTCCCCCCCCAATTGGGGTTACGATCGAAGGGATATAGGTCACAGCCCACACACTCGCATCGTCGACGCTAGGCTCTGGGGGGATTACCACTTTTAACGTGTCGCCAGTCTTGTCGAGGGTGATTGGCACGCTGAGCTGCGCCGAGGCGATGGCGCGGCGCACCTCATCCTCACGCGAGCCGACCAGCCCTTGGTGGCCATTGATAACCATCTGGGGCGTAAAAATTCTCGATGCGCCCCAGCGCTTATTATAGGCGCGTTGACGGTCGGAATATTCGCGACTGCCGAAATCATCGGTCCAGCCCATAAAGTCCCAATAGTCGACGTGATAAGCCAGCGTAACGATGTTGCTGTGCTGGCCGAGCTCCGCGAGTAGGGCCTCCGCAGGAGGGCATTGCGCACAGCCCTGACTGGTAAATAGCTCGACTACGGCCTTGGTGTCGGTGGTGAATTGGTCCCCGTTGGCTGGGCCCATGGCGGTCCAAGCAGCAAAGAGCAAAGTAATTGCAGCGCGTTTATTCGGCGTCCTCATAGCCCTAATGTAAGCGTGCTGACGCTGGCCTGCCTAGTCACATGGCGGTGATTTCGTTCGTGGACTGAATTGTCCCTGACCCGGGAATAAAAAATGGCGGCCAAGAAGGCCGCCATTTCTAAAATTGTCCGGTTGGTGCCGCTTACGCAGCAACGAGGCTGCGCAGCACGTAGTGCAGGATGCCGCCGTTCTTGTAGTAATCGAGCTCGTTGGCGGTATCGATGCGGCAACGGGTGACGACATTGAGCACGTCGCCATTGGCGCGCGTGATCTTGATGGTGACATTGGCTCGTGGCTCGATGGATTCGACACCGGCGATATCGACGGTTTCAGTGCCATCAAGGCCAAGGGTCTGCCAGCTTTCGCCTTCAGCGAACTGCAGTGGAATAATGCCCATGCCGACGAGGTTCGAGCGGTGAATACGCTCAAAGCTCTGTGCAATCACGGCCTTTACGCCAAGAAGATTGGTGCCCTTAGCGGCCCAGTCACGCGAGGAGCCGGTGCCGTATTCCTTACCAGCGAAGATGACCAGCGGTGTGCCTGCAGCCTGATAGGCCATGGCAGCATCATAGATCGCCATCTGTGAGCCATCAGGCCCGAGGGTGAAGCCGCCTTCAACGCCATCCAGCATCTGGTTCTTGATGCGGATGTTGGCGAAGGTGCCGCGCATCATAACGTCGTGGCTGCCACGGCGTGCGCCGTAGGAGTTAAAGTCCTTTGGCGCCACCTGACGTTCGGTGAGGTACTTCCCGGCTGGGGTGTTCGGCTTGAACGAGCCGGCTGGGGAAATGTGGTCGGTCGTGATGGAGTCGAGGAAGAGCGCGAGAACGCGGGCCGAGACCACGTCGGTCACCGGCTTTGGCTCCATGGTCAGACCATCGAAGTATGGAGGGTTCTGAACATAGGTGGAAGCGGAGTTCCAGCCGTAGGTTTCCCCGCCTTCAACCGAAATCGCCTGCCAGTGCTCGTCGCCCTTAAAGACGTCGGAATAGCGCTTGCGGAACATGTCGGCAGTGACGTGCTCGCGCACGATCTCTGCGATCTCGTGGTTGGTTGGCCAAATGTCCTTGAGGTAGACCGGCTGGCCGTTCTTACCTGTGCCGAGTGGCTGAGTGGTGATGTCGATGTTGAGCGTGCCCAAGAGAGCGTAAGCAACAACCAGTGGCGGGGACGCCAGATAGTTGGCGCGAACGTCTGGGTTCACACGGCCTTCAAAGTTACGGTTGCCCGAGAGGACCGAGGCTGCAACGAGCTTATTCTCGTTGATGGTATCGGAAATGGCCTGCGGCAGCGGGCCGGAGTTGCCGATACAGGTGGTGCAGCCATAGCCAACGAGGTTGAACCCGATAGCGTCAAGATCATCCTGTAGGCCTGCAGCGGTCAGATAGTCGGTCACAACCTGCGAGCCAGGTGCGAGCGAAGTTTTCACCCAAGGCTTGGAATTGAGGCCAAGCGCACGAGCCTTACGAGCGACAAGGCCCGCAGCGACCAGAACCGAAGGGTTCGAAGTGTTGGTGCAGGAGGTGATAGCCGCGATCACAACCGAACCGTCCGAAATACCGTAGTCAAAACCCTTGACCGGGAACGCTGCTTCTTCCGGAATGTCGGCAACGCCATTGGCGCCTTCGTCAACAAAGCGGGATTCCTGCTTGTCGGCAGGCAGCTTGGTGCGTTCGATACGGCCACCAGAAAGTTCTGGCAGGGCGTCGGCAAACGCGGTCGTGACGTTCTTCAGCGCAACGCGATCCTGCGGACGCTTCGGGCCCGAAAGGGACGGAACAACGGTTGCCAGATCAAGCTCAAGTGTCGAGGTGAAGACAGGGTCTTCGCTCTCGGTGGTGCGGAACATGCCCTGAGCCTTGGAATAGGCTTCAACCAGCGCGACACGATCAGCGTCACGGCCAGTGGTGGCAAGAAACTTTAGCGTGTCAGCATCGACGGGGAAGTAGCCGCAGGTGGCGCCATATTCCGGAGCCATGTTGGCGATGGTCGCCTGATCTTCGAGGCTGAGGTAATCAAGGCCCGGGCCGTAGAACTCAACAAACTTACCAACCACGCCCTTCTTACGGAGCATTTCGGTGACGGTGAGAACCAAGTCGGTCGCGGTGATGCCTTCGTTGATTTTGCCGGTCAGCTTGAAGCCAACGACTTCCGGGATCAGCATGGAAATCGGCTGGCCGAGCATCGCCGCTTCAGCTTCAATGCCGCCAACGCCCCAACCAAGCACAGCCATGCCATTGACCATGGTGGTGTGCGAGTCGGTGCCAACAAGGGTGTCTGGGTAAGCGACGGTTTCGCCGTTTTCGGTCTTGGTCCAGACGGTCTGGGCCAAGTATTCGAGGTTCACCTGGTGACAGATGCCGGTGCCGGGCGGGACAACGCGGAAGTTATCAAAGGCAGACTGGCCCCAGCGCAAGAATTCATAGCGCTCAACATTGCGCTCATATTCGAGCTCAACGTTCTGCTGGAACGCCAGTGGAGTGCCGAAGCTGTCCACCATCACCGAGTGGTCGATCACGAGGTCGACCGGAACCAGCGGATTGATCTTCTGCGGGTTCGCGCCGAGCTTAGCCGTCGCGTCACGCATCGCAGCAAGGTCAACAACAGCCGGAACGCCGGTGAAATCCTGCATCAGCACGCGGGCTGGGCGATATTGAATTTCATATTCGGACGTGCGGGTGACCAGCCATTCGGCGATCGCCTGAATGTCTTCTTTCTTCACCGTGCGGTTGTCTTCGAAGCGCAGCAGGTTTTCCAGCACCACCTTCATGGAGCTCGGAAGCTTGGAAACGCCCTTAAGGCCGTTCTTTTCTGCTTCAACAATCGAATAATATGTGTAGGTCTTTCCGCCGACGGTGAGCGTCGATTTAGATTTGAAGCTGTCTATGGTTGACACGATGCTCCGCCCTTCTTGCTGCTGAAACGGGTTTTCCAAGGCAAGTGGGGCCGGGAGAAAATCCGCGCTTTCTGGAATGACTCCAATCTTCAAGGGTTATAGTCAATAGGATTAGGCCTTGCCAGTCATCCGTGAGGTTCAATACGAGATGGGGCCATGACGCATCGGCAAGTCCAATTTTCAGTTTTTATCAAGGCTCTCGATCTCTGCTTCGGGCGTGGCGAATCCATGCTCGGACATGTTGATAGGCTTGAAGTTTCTCCCGGCGAGGGCCTGCTTTTGCGTGGGCCAAACGGGGTCGGTAAATCGACCCTATTGTTGACTCTCGCAGGGCTCATTCCAGCTCTCGATGGCACAATAGAATTCGTCGGACATGACCCCGAAGATGGGCCTGCGGCGCATTATTGCGGTCACAAAAACGCGGTGAGGGCGCGGCTCGGTGTCGCAGAGACCCTCGGGTTCTGGGCCGGCCTGAACGGACGGACTGGCGTTTCTATTGACGACGCGCTTGCCGCTGTGGGGCTCTCGCAGGCCGCCCGTTTGGACGCAGGTTATTTGTCCGCGGGGCAGCAACGGCGTTTGGCTCTAGCCCGCCTTTTGGTGTCAGAACGGCCAGTGTGGTTCCTCGATGAGCCAACGGCGGCGCTCGATACTGCTGGGCAGGCTTTGCTGGCAGAGCTTTTGCGCCAACATTTGGCGCGCGGCGGCAGCGCCGTAATCGCCACGCATGATGACATCCCGGTTGAAGGGCTACGGGTCTACCAATTGGGAGCGAAAGCATGAGCGGATTTTGGAGCGTTGTACGCCGTGAGATTCGTTTGGCGCTGACCGGGGGCGGGGAAGTTCTCACCCTCTTGTTGTTCTTCATCATTACCGGGGCAATCGTGCCCTTCGCCATTGGCCCTGATAAGGAATTGCTCGCGCGGATCGCGCCGGGGATTGTCTGGATCGCAGCGTTCTTGGCGATGTTACTAGGGCTTGATCGCCTGTTCCGCGCAGACCGTGAAGACGGCACACTCGCCCTCTATCGTATGGCTGATACGCCGCTGTCGGCGATCATTCTGGCTAAGATTATCGGCTATTGGTTGGTCTGTGCTGTGCCGTTGATTGTGGCGTCGCCCGTATTGGCTATTCTGCTGGCTATGGAGCTGGACGCATGGTGGCGGACATTCCTGTCACTATTGGCTGGAACACCGGCTCTGGCCGCTTTTGGTGGATTTGGTGCTGCGGTGACCGTGGCAATTCGGCGCGGCGGATTGCTGGCGCCAATCCTAATAGCGCCATTGTGCGTACCCATACTAATCTTCGGTGTGGGCGCGATTTCCCCCATCGGGGGCCCGGATCAGGGGAGCGCAGCAATGCTGTTTCTAGCAGCACTTAGTCTAATGGCGGTGGCATTGTCTCCCTTTGCTGCCGCGCTTGCGATAAATGGAGGGGAGGAGTAAGGCCCGCCTATGAGCACTGATAACACCCCCAAAATGAGTTGGTGGAACCGGATCGCGCATCCTGGTTTCTTTATCCAATGGACCCGTCCGCTGATCTGGCCGCTGGTGATCATCACCGCTGTGCTGTTCGTGCTGGGCGTCTACTATTCATTCTTCGTCTCGCCCCCGGAAAAATACATGGGCGACACGGTGCGCATTATGTATGTGCACGTGCCGACAGCCTGGCTGAGCCAGTTCGTCTATGCGGCGATGACGGTTTCTGCATTGGGTACCTTGATCTGGCGTCACCCAATGGCGGATGTCTCGATGAAGGCCGCGGCGCCGATGGGCGCTTTGTTCACCGCACTGGCGCTGTTCACCGGCTCCATGTGGGGTCGCCCGACCTGGGGCACGTTCTGGGAATGGGACGGTCGCATGACCTCCACCCTGATCATGCTGTTCATCTATCTCGGCCTGATCGCACTGTGGCGCGCCTTCGATGACCAGCTGCGTGCTGGCCGCATAGTGGCGATCTTCACCCTCGTGGGTGCAGTCAACATTCCGATCATCAAGTTCTCGGTGGACTGGTGGTCGACCCTGCATCAGCCCGCCAGTGTCTTCACAGCTGAAGGCCCGAAGATGCCTGCAGAAATTCTCACCCCGCTCTTCCTGATGATGTTTGCATTCACCTTCATGTTTGGTGTGTTGCAGCTGATTTCGATGCATACCGAAGTGCGCCGCCGCCGCGTGGCGACCCTAGAACGCAAGCTCGCACGGGGAGGCGCAGCATGATTGAGCTCGGAGCCCATGCTGGGTTTATTGTTATCTCGTGGGCTGTCAGCACCTTGGCGGTATTGGCCCTGGCGGCCAAGGTTGTTTATGATAGCCGTAAGGTCAGCAAGCGTCTGGAAGAACTCGGCGACAAGCGAGGTTAAGATGCGATACCTGCTCTTCGTTCTACCGCTCGCTCTATTGGCCGCGCTCGTGGCCATTTTCGCAACGTCGATGGATCGGGACACAGACCTGATCCGCTCGGTGCTGATCGATAAGCCGGCGCCGGACTTTACCATGGCTGCTCTTGAAGGCAGCGGGGTACCGGGTTTTTCTACGGAAACGCTCAAGGGGGAAGTGACACTGGTGAACGTATTCGCCAGTTGGTGCATTCCGTGCCGTGACGAGCATCCATTGCTCGAGCAGATTAGTGATGTGACAGGCATTCGGATTTTCGGCATCAACCAGGCGGATGTGCCAGACAATGCGCTGGCCTTCCTCACTGAGCTGGGCAATCCCTATGCGGCCATAGGTGTTGATGCGAACCGCCGTGTCTCAATCGATTGGGGCGTTTATGGCGTTCCTGAGACCTTCTTGGTGGATGCGGAAGGCACAATTGTTTTCAAGCACACCGGTCCGTTGAGTGTTGAGGCAATCAGCAAAAACCTCATTCCAGCCATAGAAACGGCGCGAAGCTGATTCATTCAGCTTCCGTTCAGCCTGACGCTGTCAGGGTGACACCGTTCCGAAACGGATGAGTAAACGCGATGCGTCGATTGATGAATTTCATGCGCCAAGACCTAGGACTTTCGACCGTCGAATGTGTCCTTGTCGCAGCCATTATCACCGTCGCGACAACATTTGCCGTTTCGGCGGCTGGCTACAACATCACCGACATTCTGGGGTGATGATCAGGATTTCTCACCGGCGCTCAAAAATCGCTGGTGAGGCCCTTAATTTCCCAATCGCTGTATCGCACCGGATCGAGCCCGCCGCGGCCGCCTTTTTCTTTCGGTGCCATTGCGGTCTTCGCATCAATTTCAAGCCGACGAGCCTCAGCCTCAGCAAGCGCGCGCTGGGCTTGCGGGGAGAGCACCTTGATTGGCGCGGTCTCGTCATCGGCCTCAGAGCCGGCTTGAGCTGCGGTATTTTCGTTCATAAGCAAAAACCAAATGGGTAAACTATGCTGGTGCCTTGCATGGAACCGCCATGCACACAACATAGTTGCGAAGACGACTTAACCCAAGAGGTTCCGCCCATGTCCAACACGTTACGCACTTTTGCGCTGCTCGCAGGCATGACGGCGCTGTTTATGGTCGTCGGTTATTTCATTGGCGGCAACGGCGGCATGATCATGGCGCTGCTCTTTGCTGCTGGCACCAATATTTTTGCCTTCTGGAATTCAGACAAAATGGTGCTGCGCATGCAGGGCGCGGTCCCCGTGCAGCGTAGTCGCGCGCCCGAGCTTTATGACATGGTCGATGCACTTTCAAAGCGTGCAGGCATCCCCACGCCCGCCGTCTATGTCATCGAGACCGATCAGCCCAACGCCTTCGCGACCGGCCGCGATCCGAATAATGCCGCTGTTGCAGTGTCGTCGGGGCTGCTGCGGCAGTTGGATCCGCGCGAAGTTGCCGGTGTGGTGGCCCATGAGTTGGCGCATATCAAAAATCGCGACACACTCACGATGACTATTACCGCCACCTTCGCGGGCGCTATCTCGGCTCTGGCTCAGTTTGGCCTGTTCTTCGGGGGCGGTAACAATCGCGACAACCCATTGGGCGGTGTTGGCGCTATTCTCATGGTGTTCCTCGCCCCAGTCGCTGCGATGATCGTGCAAATGGCGGTCAGCCGCACGCGCGAGTATGAGGCTGACAAGCTCGGCGCAATCATTGCCAATGACCCGCTGGCGCTAGCTTCCGCACTCGACAAGATCGCCACGCTCTCCGGGCGGCAGGTCAATGTCGCGGCCGAACGCAACCCAGCAATGGCTCATATGTACATCTCAAATCCGCTGAGCGGCGCGCGTATGGACAATTTGTTCTCCACGCACCCGGACACGGCCAACCGCATTCAGGCACTGCAAAGGCTTGCGGCGGAAATGCGAGTAGATCATAACACCTCAAATTCGCGCCCTCGTCCGCAGGCAGCTCGTCCGAGCAGCACTTCAACCGCGACGGGATGGCGTACACCGACCGTGAAGCGTAACGATGATGACAGTGGTACGCGCGGTCCTTGGGGCTAAGAAACACATTGGCGCATAAACCAGATCCGGCAGGGCTAAAGCTCCGCCTCGTTGCTGCTCAGAAACTGAAGTCTGTTTTGGCTGGCGAACACTTTGCGCCACTAACGGCAGCAGATCTAAACGACGGTCGCGACAGGGCGCTCGCCAATCGCCTCATCACCACTTCTCTGCGTCGCCAGGGCCAGATTAACCTGATGCTCGCGGAGCTACTCGAGAAGGGTATGCCGCCGCGTTCTGGCACATTCGAGGCTGTCCTGCGCTTGGCGTTGGCCCAGCTGGTCTATTTGCCCGATCTTGGCGCGCATTCGGCGCTGTTCCTTGCTGTTGAAGCGCTCAAACGCGACAGCAAGGCCCGCCACCTCACTGGACTTATGAACGCAGTTCTGCGTAAAGCGCAGGCCAATTCGGCGCGCTATGCGCTGGATGGCGATGATCTTGATCTTATTCCAGAAACTTTGTTAGTGCGCTGGGCTACTGCATACGGCGATGAGGCGATGCCGGCCTTCGCTGAGGCGCTGATCACCGGCGCGCCACTTGATCTGACCTTGCGCGATGACAGTGACCAGTTGGTCGATGCACTCAATGCAGAGCGTTTGAACGCCGACAGTGTTCGCGTTGAAAGCCGTGACCGTCCGGTGGAAGCTCTTGTTGGCTATGACGAAGGCAAATGGTGGGTTCAGGACGCTGCTTCCGCCTTGCCTGCGCGCCTCTTCAAGCTCGACGTGGGGAGCACGGTTATCGACCTTTGCGCTGCCCCAGGGGGTAAGACTGCTCAGCTCAGTAAAGCTGGCTACAAGGTTACCGCGCTCGATAGCGACGGCAAGCGCCTTGAACGCCTCAAGAGCAATATGTTGCGTCTCGGCTATGCTCCCGAGGTAATTGAGGGCGATGCAACGACTTACCAGCCAGCAGAGCCGGTCGACGGCATTTTGCTTGATGCGCCGTGTTCAGCCACGGGCACTTTCCGTCGTCACCCTGAGGTTCTGTGGAGCCGCACCCTTGCCGATATCGCAGGTCGCAAGCGCTTGCAGCAGGCCATGATCAAGAATGCGGTTGCAGCGCTTAAGCCCAACGGCACGCTGATCTATTGCGTCTGCTCGCTGGAGCCCGAAGAGGGCGAAGAGCAGGTAGACTGGATCAAAGCCAATCTGAAAACAGTGACGCTCGATCCGATCCTCGCCGAAGAGGTGCCAGGTCTCGAAGCTGCCGTTAGTGCTGCTGGACTGCTGCGTACTCATCCTGGCATGTCGCCCAATCAACTTGCTGGGGGCATGGATGGCTTCTTCGTGGCGCGCTTCCGTCGAACAGGGTAAACCTTTCCTAAATATGGGGCGCGGTGAAGGCGGTCCGGGAATAGGTAGTGATAGTTAAGTATCCCGAGTTGGCGGCGAATTACTCTTCTGGTGAAGGGTTTGCATTGTGAGCGGGCGGCTGACCAAAGCCGGTCGCAACTTTGTGCTGGGCGTCGCCGATTCGCTTATTACAACGCCATTGATGCGGTGGACTTGGCGCGGACAGATCGACCACGCCTTCGCAGGTGATCTGCCCGATTACCGCCCCGCGGATCGTGACGCTGTGCGCGAGATGATGTCAGGTCGTTATCTTCTGGCCTCTAAGCTGGTTGAAACCGGTGGCGCCTCCCCGTTCACTGTTGAGCCTGATCACCTAGACTGGTGGAATAACCTCCATAGTTTCTCGTGGCTCCGGCATTTCCGTGACGTACGAGATCCGGGTGAGAAGCTTTTCGCGCGCACTTTGGTGCTCGATTGGATCCTCAAAGAAGGTGGGTTTGAAAGCGATAGCTGGACGCTCACCCTAACGGGGCAGCGCATGCTAAACTGGCTGCGCTATCTGACGCTCATTCTTGATGGCGCAACGTCGGATCAAGCAAAGACCATTCACCGGTCGATAGCCATGCAGGTCCAGAGCTTGCGGGTTCGCGGTGGCTTGGCGGCCGACCCTGTGGAAGCACTCTATGCGGCGATGGGCGTTTTGGGGGCTGAGCTGTCGAGCGTTGCCGATGAGCCCGATTTGGGCCCGGCAGTGGCGCGTGTGGATGCGCTTCTTGGCAAGCAGATAGACACAGATGGGCTCCACCTATCCCGTAGCCCAAAGGTACAACTGGCACTGCTAGTTGAGCTTGCGACCCTTAAGCGCGCTGCAGGTCGCCATGGCAGCGCCTCGATGGCCGATCTGGCGAACAAGATTGATCACATGCACGAGGCACTGGACGCGTTGACATTGTCGAGCGGCGAGCCGGTGTATTTTAATGGCACCGGTCAGCTGCCTCACGATATTTTGGTCGCCCTCCAATCGATCACGCCGACCCAACCGCGAAAATCTCGTCTGCTTGGTGGTTACGGCATTATGCGGGACGGCAATACGGTCGTCGTCTGCGACTCCGGTATTCAACCGCCCACCGGCTTTGACGGCGAAGCACACGCCAGTGCGTTAGCTTTCGAGTTTTCCTATGGCAGCGAGCTGGTGGTGGGCAATTGTGGTCCTGCGCCGTCCGACCTCTTCGAGAGCCGCGACCTATTCCGTCAGGCACTGGCGCATTCGACCGCCACGATTGACGGGGAAGACGCTATTGATCCTCGTTCGTCAGCCACCCATTTCATCACGCTCGATACGGCAGAGCACATGATGATGTGCACCACCACTGGCTACGCAGGCCGGTTCGGTGTTGAAGTCGAGCGCCGGATGACGCTGTTGTCCGAGGGTACGACCCTTGTGGGCCAAGATCGCATTTTGGCCCATGGCGAGCCAAAAGGTCGCTTGGGGCTGCGCTTCCATCTCGGGCCTGGTGTTGATCTTCGCTACACCAATGGTGATGGAATGGTTCGATTGGTTTTACCTAGCGGCCGCGTGTGGAGCTTCCTTTGGGAAGGGGCGCATTTGATGGAAGAAGACAGCGTTCGCCATTCGGCGACGCGCGGCTTCCAGCGCACGCGCCAGTTGGTGCTCGAGGCCGCTGTTACCGACACCACAGAAGTTGCCTGGATCTTTACTCTCGAGCAGCCATAGAAGGCCCGAAAGGGATTGGCCTTTGAGCCGTCTCGTGGTAGCGAGCCGCACAACTCCTTCAACTTTGGCGAGAAGCTTCCATGGGCAAGACAGTAACGGTCGGGCGTGCTCTGCTTTCGGTATTCGACAAATCTGGCATGGAGGAGTTCGCACGCGGCCTCTCTGAGGCTGGAGTCGAACTGGTATCGACTGGCGGTACGCATAAGCTGATCGCCAATGCAGGCCTTCCAGTTCGTGAAATTTCCGAGCTCACGGGCTTTCCTGAAATGATGGATGGCCGCGTAAAGACCTTGCACCCTAAGGTGCATGGCGGCCTTTTAGCGGTCCGCGACAATCCTGAACACAAAACATCAATGGATGAGCATGAGATCGGCCCGATCGATCTCGTCGCAGTCAATCTTTATCCGTTTGAAAAGACTGTCGCCTCGGGCGCGTCTTATGACGACATCATCGAGAACATCGACATTGGTGGCCCGGCGATGGTGCGCTCAGCCGCAAAAAACCATGCCTATGTGACAGTGGTTGTTGATCCGGCCGACTACCCTGCGATTTTGGAAGCCATCAAGAACGGTGGCATTCCTTATGAACTGCGCCAACGCCTTGCTGCGAAGGCCTATGCCCGTACCGCTGCTTATGATGCGGCGATCTCGGCGTGGTTTGCCAAGGAAATCGAGTTCCAGGATGTCACCTATCGCTCCTTCGCCGGTACTTTGCGCGAAGTGATGCGTTATGGCGAAAACCCGCACCAATGGGCGGCCTTCTACGCCAATGGCGAGCAGCGCCCCGGCGTTGCAACGGCCAACCAAGTGCAGGGCAAAACCCTCTCCTATAACAACATCAATGATACTGACGCTGCCTTTGAACTGGTCTCGGAGTTCGACCCGAACCAGACGGCAGCCGTCGCGATCATCAAGCACGCCAACCCATGTGGTGTCGCTGTCGCCGAAGACCTGAAGACCGCTTATCTCAACGCCCTGCGCACCGACCCGGTCTCGGCCTTTGGTGGCATCGTTGCGCTCAACCGTGAGATCGACGCTGAAACCGCGACCGAAATCGTCAAGGTTTTTACCGAGGTGATCGTTGCCCCTTCTGCGACGCCAGAAGCGGAAGCGATCATTGCGGCCAAGAAGAATCTGCGTCTCTTGCTGACAGGTGGTTTGGCGGACCCCAAAGCCGATGGCCTCGTGGTGAAGTCGGTTTCGGGCGGGCTCTTGGTGCAGGGGCGTGACAATCGTAATGTCGATGATTGCGAGCTCAAAATTGTCACCAAACGCCAGCCGACTGAAGCCGAGTTGGCCGATCTCAAGCTTGCGGCAAAGGTCGCCAAGCACGTCAAATCCAACGCGATTATCTACGTGAAGGATGGCGCGACTGCAGGCATTGGCGCTGGCCAGATGAGCCGCGTAGACTCCGCTCGTGTGGCGCACCGCAAGTCAATTGATGCGGCTGAGGCTGCTGGTATTGAAGGCGCTCTGACCCAAGGTTCTGTCGTTGCGTCCGATGCGTTCTTCCCATTTGCCGATGGGCTTGAAGCGCTTGTTGCCGCTGGCGCAACAGCTGTTATCCAGCCGGGTGGATCGATGCGTGACGACGAAGTGATCGCCGCCGCCGATGCGGCCGGTATCGCAATGGTCATGACGGGCATGCGTCACTTCCGTCACTAAAATAAAACTGGGCTGCTTTCGCCTACCGCGGGAGCAGCCTTTTAATCTTGCGCAGAAGATGCACGGGGACTTCTGCGAGCGCCGGCTTGAGATCGTCAGCCGCGAAAATTGACGATACGGAGCGCGCGAAGATGGATCGGCGTCCCGCGTAACCCAGCCGCCCTGAGCGCACCAGAGACTGCAGAAGCGAAAGCGTGTTGGGCACCGGATGGCGCCAGCTTGGGCCATATTTTGCCGTGTGCGTCTCTGGCATTTCGCTCTTAGCCAATAGAGCCGCAAGTGTCGGAAAATCAAACCCTGCGGCCTCACCAAGGCCGATCCAGGCCCAGATGCGGGTGTTCACGTCGAGGAGCTTTAGGCTATTGTCACGCTGATCGAGTTTGAACTCAACCTCGACAAGCCCGTGATAGTGGACTGCCTCGAGGAGCCGCCGCGCTTGGGCTCCAACCTCTGGCAGCTCTACAGTTTCTACAAAGGGGCTTGTGCCAAACTCTGCCGGAAACTGACGCGAGCGCCGAGCGGTCAGGCTGCAGAGTTCAATTCCGTGATCCCACAGGCCCGCGTATGAAAATTGGGCGCTGCCGTCGCCCGGGATCAGCTCCTGCACAACAAACCCGTGTTCGCCCATATATTGCGTTGCGGCAGTGAACTTAGGCTCGAACTCAGCGATGCTATCGGCACGCCAAGCTTTGGCTTTCGTCAGCGGATTGATCTTCTCGGTTGAAGAGGGTTTGAGAACGACTGGATAGCGAATGTCCTCAGCGCTGGTCGTGTGGGCGTCTCCATCCCAGTAGACTTTCGGGAAATCAATACCGAGCCGCTCGGCCAAGCTGCAAAGTTGCGCCTTGTCATTCAGTGGCTCAAGGGCGGCCCAAGGCATGGTGACAAGGGCAAAATGGGCGGCAAGGGCGTCATAGTTCTGAGTCACGAATTGCACTTCGTGATCGCTACTTGGCAAGAGCAGCCAGTTCGCAAACCCCAGCTTCAGGCTTTGCTCGAGGAAAAACTCTAGCGCATTGGATTGGTCAGGGCCCTGCCAGGCCACATGGTGCTGAATGTATCGCGAATATTGCGCGGCCGTGTGTTGGGTTGAGAAGAAGGCAACAGGGATGCCATGTCGACCAAAACTGCGTGCCGCCGCGAGGCTGCCGTAAGATCCACCGAGAAGAATGACGCCGGGTAGTTTCGTTGGCAGTAGAGTCTTTCGAGCGTCGATGGTCATAACAAGCAGACTGCCAATCAGGGGCCGATTAATCTGCCCCAAGTAAACCCTCTCTACTTACCGTCCGGCCGTAAATAATTTGTGAGTGCGAATAGTTTCGAAGATGTCACCGCGCCTCCCCTGAAGTTTCTGGGTGAGCCATCCAAGCCCCACTGCCCACACAAGTTCAGCCACTAAGAGTGCAGTCGCGATGCCAGTAAGGCCCCATAGAGGGGTAAGTAGCGCTGAGAGGAGCAGCAGGACTATCACAGCCAGTGCGCATAGTGCTGCGCTGCGGATTTGGTGCCCACCCAAGGCGAGCAGATGCCCGTTCATCCCGCCCATCACGCGGATCGATTGGCTGATGAGGAAGATAACAAGCGGCCAGTAGCCCGCACCATAGGCAGGACCAAATAGTGCGAGGACGAATGGTCCTATTATGATGGCGACGACTGTTGCCGCGATCATATTTCCAATGCTGACGATATTGGTGCGCAGCAGCAAGGCATCTGATTCCGAACGGTTGGCACTCGACATTGTGGCCACCAAATCTCGGAGCACAAATTGCTGAGATGCGGCGCTGAAGAAGCCGACAAGAGCCGCGAGCCGCACTGCAACGCCCAGCACGGCAACTTGGCTGGGTGGCAAGAAGAGGCCGCCGATTAGGATAACGAGGTCTGCTGTAGCACCCGATACGATTGTGACCATCAACATGGCCGCCGCTCGGCTACGGTAATAGGGGCGAAGACCGCGCAAGTGTGCGCTCTCCACCCGGGCAAAGGCGTGGTCTTTGCCCAGCAGCAGTGCCTGTCCAATGGCCACGGTCAGCGCAATGACCACCATCGCGATCAGCACATAATCAATTGGCGCGTTCAGCCTTAATAGAGCGAGCGCAGCGAGGAAAAGCAGCAAAAGTCCGGGGCGAATGACGAAGTCGGGCACGTAGGAGAGGCTGAAACGCTTATGCGCGTTCGCGACGCTATTGTTCATGCGGATGACGGCAAGGGGAATTGCCGCGAGCACTCCGAAGAGCGCCGCTTTTGCAAAGCCGTCTTCAAGTGGGAGGACGAAGGCGAACGGCGTCACCACCAGAAAAAGCGCGATAAGAACGAAGATATCCCGTCTTGCCGCGCTTAAAAACGCACGCTCAAGATTTAGACGGCCAAAAGCTCTAAATCGGGCGAGATAGGTCAGGGCGATCGTGTGATACCCGCCTGTCGCCATAAGACTGACGAAGGCGGTCACCGACATTGCGAGAAACGCCATGCCCACATCATGCGGCAGAAACATGCGTGCGAGCATGAGCTGGCTTAAGAAGCCGAAGCCTGCTCCGGCAAGTCGGGCCCCCATAACGCCAGCAATTGCCATTAAGATACGCGTCATCGGGCCACTGCCTATTTCCCCCCAGCGTGGAGAGCGACACTGCCTCCGCATGCGTGTCATTTCGGTTAAATCACGCGCCAGTTTGTTTCAGGTGGCACTCTCTCCAAAATCAGCCGTACTCATCGGTACGGTTCTAGTTGACGCAGGTCCGTGCTTAGGCTTAGAACCAATCCAATCTATCATTTCTCCGCTCGGATACGGACATGACCAAGGCCCGCACGCTCTACGATAAGATCTGGGACGACCACCTCGTTCAGAATAACGAAGATGGTACGAGCCTGCTCTACATCGACCGCCACCTCGTTCACGAAGTGACCAGCCCACAGGCGTTTGAAGGTCTGCGTATGAACGGTCGCAAGGTCCGTCATCCAGAGCGTACGCTTGCTGTCGTTGACCACAACGTCCCGACCACCGATCGTTCGCTGCCCAATCCGGATCCAGATAGTGCGATCCAGATCGAGACTCTGGCTGAGAACACCCGCGACTTCGGCATTGAATATTACGACCCCTTCGACAAGCGTCAGGGTGTTGTCCATATCGTTGGGCCGGAACAGGGCTTTACGCTGCCGGGCATGACCATTGTGTGCGGCGATTCCCATACCTCCACCCACGGCGCTTTTGGCGCTTTGGCCCACGGTATCGGTACCTCCGAAGTGGAACACGTTCTGGCGACCCAGACGCTGATTCAGCAGAAGGCCAAGAACATGCTGGTGCGTGTTGACGGTCAGTTGCCAGCAGGCGTCACGGCCAAGGACATCATTCTCGCTATCATCGGTGAAATCGGCACGGCCGGCGGCAATGGCCACGTGATCGAGTTTGCTGGCGAAGCCATTCGCTCGCTGTCCATGGAAGGCCGTATGACGGTCTGCAACATGACCATTGAAGGCGGCGCACGCGCTGGCCTGATCGCTCCAGACGAAACCACCTTTGCTTACGTAAAGGATCGTCCACGCGCGCCGAAGGGCGAAGCCTTCGACATGGCCGTCGATTATTGGAAGACCCTCTACACCGACGAAGGTGCACATTACGACAAGGTCGTCGTTCTCGACGCAGCCAAGCTGCCGCCAATTGTGTCCTGGGGTTCCTCGCCAGAAGACGTTATCTCGGTTCAGGGCGTTGTTCCCAACCCAGATGATATCGCTGACGAAACCAAGCGTGCATCGAAGTGGCGCGCGCTTGACTACATGGGTCTCAAGCCCGGTACGCCGATCACCGACATCAAGATCGACCGCGTTTTCGTTGGTTCTTGCACCAACGGCCGTATCGAAGATCTGCGTGCAGTCGCGTCGGTTGTGAAGGGCAAAAAGGTTGCTTCGACCGTGTCCGCGATGATCGTCCCAGGCTCCGGTCTGGTCAAGGAACAGGCTGAAGCTGAAGGTCTTGATGTGATCTTCAAGGATGCTGGCTTTGAATGGCGCGAGCCAGGCTGCTCCATGTGTCTGGCGATGAACCCAGATAAGCTCAAGCCAGAAGAGCGTTGCGCTTCGACCTCGAACCGTAACTTCGAAGGCCGTCAGGGCTTTAAGGGCCGCACCCACTTGGTGTCCCCAGCCATGGCAGCAGCTGCTGCAATCGCTGGCCATTTCGTCGACATTCGCGACCTGCACTAATTTGAGTGCCGCCGATTGGTCGGGGCGGTTCGCCCCGACATTGGATGACATTGAAGCATTGGCGAGCCAAGCGCTCGCCACTCTTCCCGAACCCTTCAAGAGCCTTGCGGCGGATGTCACCTGTCAGGTGGCCGAATTTGCCGAAGACGACGTGCTTGAAGGCTTTGGCATGGACAGCCCGTTTGAATTGATGGGCCTATTCCAAGGCATTGGTCTCACCGAAGACGGGGCAGTGCCGCAAACTGGGCAAGCACCCAATTCCGTTTTTCTCTATCGTCGCGCCATTCTCGATTATTGGGCCGAGCATGATGACAACACCTTGGGTGAGATCGTTACCCATGTGTTGATCCATGAACTGGGCCATCACTTCGGCTTCTCCGATGAGGACATGGAAGCGCTTGAAGCGCAGGCCGACGCCGAAGAGCTCTAAGCTCAAATCTCGTCTTTGTTGACGAACTCAAATTCAGCTTCATTGCCGCCCGACGGATCATCCGACACGCGCAGTGCGAGATTGTTCTCGTCGAGTGCGGTGAACCACTCTTCCCAACTCACCAGTTGAAAGCCGCCAACGCGGTCAGGCCCCTGGTCACCATTGGCGTTCATGGCCTCTTGGCCAAAGGCGAGCTGTAAAATGGTGCGGCTGTCCAGGCCATCAGGCACTTCCATCAGCACCGGATTTCCGGCCCGCGCAATTGTCCACTCGCGGATGTCTTCACGGTCGGTGAGAATTTTGCTCATCATGCTCTCCTTACTGGATGAGTTGAGAATACATTTTTACCATGCAAAGTTCCGCCGCCTGTTGAGGAGTCCAGTCGATGCCACGTTTGGGTTTAGAGCTATCGGGGGCGTGTCTCTCATTTCTGGCCCTGATTGGGTCAGCGAGCGCTGACAGCTGCACTGTTCCTGCAGATGTTGAGCTACGGGCCGCAGATGTACAGCGGATTGACAGTTTCGAGACCGCCCGAACGCGCGGATTAAAAGAAGCCATGGCTGGCGCCACCAAGGCTGAGAGCAAAATTCTCACGGATGTAGTGTGGGCTAAAACATTGCCCTTCAATGAAATTCCTATGGGTGCCTACCAATGCCGCGTCATCAAATTGGGTGGGATCACGCCCGTCAGCATCTACCCCTATTTCGAGTGTGTTGTTTCGGAGATGAGCACCGCGATTGAAAAGTTTACCGGCTCTCAGCGTTTTCTCGGGACACTGCACAGCAATGACAGCGGCTCCGTATTCTACAAAGGTGCGCTTAACTATCAGAACGAGCCTGAGCCGATCTTCTTCGGCGACGATGCTGAGCGCAATCAGGTGGGCTGTGTGTTCCAGATTTCGGCCACTTCGCCGCGGTATCGGATGGAATTACCGCTGCCACTCTACGAATCTACCTTTGATGTGATCGAATTGGTCCCGAAAGACTGAACCAGCTCTTTTGCCCAGTGCGTGAAGCCTGATATGAGCGGCAACGGATAGAATACAAAGGCGCGAGATGGCTCAGAACTCCAACCGCATCCTCTTGGGTAAGATTGGTGCTGCCCACGGCATTAAAGGCGAAGTGCGGATTATTTCGCACACGGAAGACCCAGAGGCAATTGGCAGCTACGGTCCGCTCGATACAGATCGTCCGGGGCTCGTGATCACCATTGAAAAGGCGCGTCTCAGCAAGACCGTACTGGTGGCGCGCTTGAAGGGCGTGGCTGATCGTAATGCGGCCGAACTGCTCAATGGCGTTTCGCTGTTCGTTGATCGCGAGCGCTTGCCAGAGACCGATGACGAGGATGATTTCTATCATACCGATCTCATTGGCCTCGATGCGCGCTTGGAAAACGGCGTGTCGATCGGTGAAGTCTCGGCTCTGCCCAATTTCGGCGCTGGGGATTTGATTGAAGTGCGCGACCCGCGCTCTGGCGACACATTCCTTTATCCCTTCACCAAGGCGGTGGTGCCCCAGATCGATATCAAGGGCGGCTATTTGGTGATTTCGCCGCCATTGGACGCTGATCCGGGCGAGGAAGAGCCAGCGTGAGTTTTTCGGCAGATATTATCACCCTATTCCCCGATCTGTTCCCCGGCACCTTGGGCGCTTCAGTTCTGGGGCGTGGCATGGCCGATGGCCATTGGCAGCTGAACGCTACGAATTTGCGAGATTTTGCCACGGACCGCCATCGCACTGTTGACGATACGCCGTCTGGCGGTGGCGCCGGCATGGTGCTCAAACCCGATATTTTAGCGACAGCAATTGATGCCGTAGCGCCGGCAAGCGATCCGCGTCCGCGTATTCTGATGTCCCCACGCGGCAGGCCGCTCACCCAGCAACGCGCGCATGAGCTTGCGGTGGGGCCGGGCGTGGTGATTGTCTGCGGACGTTTTGAGGGCGTGGATCAGCGCGTTATCGATGCGCGTCAGCTCGAAGAAATTTCCATCGGAGATTATGTCCTCGCCGGTGGTGAAGTGGCGGCCATGGTGCTGCTCGAAGCTGTGGTGCGCTTGATCCCCGGTGTGCTCGGAGCGCTGGATAGTCGCGACGAGGAAAGCTTTGAGAACGGCATGCTCGAATATCCCCACTACACCCGTCCACAGGTGTTTGAGGATCGAGAAATCCCGGCGGTTTTGACCTCGGGGGATCATAAGAAAATTGCCAAGTGGCGGGCCGAGCAATCGCTCGAGCTGACCAAGGCGCGGCGCCCGGATCTCCTAAAATAAGCGCAATAAAAAAGGCCCCGAAATCGGGACCTTTTCTTTTCTTACTGCGCCAGTGCACCAAGCACGCGCACCCATGAGCGGATGCCGCGATGGTAGCTTTCGAGATCGTACTTCTCGTTAGGCGAGTGAATCTGATCGTCGATATGGGCAAAGCCAATGAGGAGGGTGTCGAGGCCGAGGATCTTCTTAAATTCGCCCACGACCGGGATTGAACCGCCCGAACCAGTAATGACAGCCTGCTTGTTCCATTCGTCGGTAAGGCCGGCGAGTGCCTGACGGAGCAGTGCACCATCAGCCGGAACGGTCATAGCTGGCGAACCGCCGTGCTCGATAAATTCGACCGAGCAATCTGGTGGCAGCATCGACTGAACATAGGCGCGGAAAGCGGCGCGGATTTTCTTCGGGTCCATGCCGGAGACGAGGCGGAAGGAAATCTTGGCGCTAGCCTTGGCTGGGATGACGGTCTTAAAGCCATCGCCGGTATAGCCACCGATCATGCCGTTGATTTCGCAGGTTGGGCGGGCCCAGAGCTGTTCAAGAACGGAGCGGTTCTTTTCGCCCGCAGGGGTGTGCAGGTCGACGGCGCCGAGGAAGGCCTTTTCGTCAAAGCCGAGGCCTGCCCATTGCGCCTTAAGTTCATCGGAAAGCTCGGCAACATCGTCGTAAAAGCCGGGCAGGGTGCAGGAGCCATCGGCGGCGCGAAGGCCCGCGACAATATTGGCAACCACCTGATTGGGGTTGGCGGCAGCATTGCCGAACATGCCCGAGTGCAGGTCCTTGTCGGCGGCGGTGACGATGATTTCTTCGCCCACCAGACCACGCAACATGGTGGTGATCGACGGGGTCGTGCGGTCCCACATATCGGTGTCACAGACGAGCGCGATGTCGGCCTTCAGCTCTTCGGCATTGGCTTTCATGAACGGAGGCAGGTTCTTGCCGCCGCTTTCTTCTTCGCCTTCCAGCATTAGCGAGACGCGAACAGGCAGCGCGCCCGTTGCCGCCTTCCAAGCGCGGCAGGCCTCGATAAAGGTCAGCATCTGGCCCTTATCGTCGGACGCACCACGGGCGACGATGATCTTGCGGCCGTCTTTTTCCTTGATCTGCGGATTGAACGGATCGGTGTCCCAGAGCGAGATCGGGTCGACGGGCTGAACGTCATAGTGCGCGTAGAACAGCACGTGCGTACCAGGCTGTTCTGGGCCGTGGGCAACAACCACCGGATGGCCCGGCGTTGGGCGGGCGGCGGCATCAAAGCCGAGGTCGGTCAGCTCATTGGTGATCCAGTCGGCAGCTTTTTGGCATTCTGCGGCATATGCCGGATCGGTCGAGATCGACTTGATCCGCAGAAGGTCAAAGAGCCGGTCCAAGCTGTTTTGGAGCCCGTGATCGACTTCACTGAGAACTTTGTCGATCGTTTCTTTGCTGGTCATGAACTGAGGTCCTTGGTGTATGGGCAACGCGTTTGGACACCATGGCGCGGGGCGCTTCATCATGTCCAGCCTCTGTGGGTCTATTCTTGTTATCTTACTGCGCCTATGGTGCGCGCGAAGATTTGAGGAGCATGTGCATGGATCGGTCAGGCGGGAAGACGCGGCATTCAGGGGATCTGATTGCAACGCTATCCGGGCGAAATCTGGCGCGAAATCTGCACTCGGATGTGCTCTGGAGCCTCGGCTTGGGCATCGTGTCGGGCGAATATGCCGAAGGAACGATCCTGCCTTCCGACGCGGAATTGCTCGAACGCTTCTCTGTGTCCCGTACTGTTCTGCGTGAGGCGCTCAAAACTCTTGCCGCCAAGGGTATGATCGAAGCACGTGCCCGTATCGGCACCCGCGTCCTGCCGCGCAACCGTTGGAACCTTTTTGATGGCGATGTCCTGGCCTGGTTCTTTGAACTGGGGCCAGAGGTGGGCTTCCTCAGAAGTCTCGCTGAAGTGCGAATCGGTATCGAAATTGAGGCCGCAGCCTTGGCGGCGGAACACGCCGATCCGGAAGCGGCCGCTGAGCTAATCGCTTGGGTCGATAAAATGGCTGCCGCCACCGAGCCGGTCGAGTTTGCCCGCTGCGATCTCGAATTCCACAAAGCCGTTGCCGCCGCCTCGGGCAATCCCTTTATGGCGTCGATCTCGGCACTGGTTGAAATGGCGCTGACAGCGGCCTTTACCATTTCCTCGCCGGTCAACGAGCCCGATGCGCTCGCGATTACGGTGGGGGTCCATCGCCGTATCGCTGAAGCCATTCGGGATCGTGATCCGGTTCTCGCCCGCGCCGCTATGCGCGAGGCGATCGCTCAGGGTTTTGAACGCGCTGCTGGACGGATGGAAGAGGCCTAAACCAGATCGAACACTGAGCCCATTCTTGGGGTGAAAAGGCGTTCATAGGTTTTCATCAGCGTGCCGTCGGTCATGCTGGCGATATAGTCGCAAATGATCCGTGGGTTTTCGTCCGCGTCCTGCCAGCGCTTCAGCACGTCTGGCGGCAAAAAGGCCTGCGGCTCGGATGAGACCGCTTCAAACACCGACACCACCATCTGCTGTCCCTTAAACTCCATCTGCTGCACTGAGGGAGAGCGGATGACGTTGTGATAGACAACATCCTTCAAAGCACGGACAAAGGCGCGGTCTGGAGCAGGCAATTCCGCGCGGTATTTGACGATAGGGTCGTCAAACTCAGCGTGTTCGACGATTTCGATCCGCGCCATGAGATGGTGGATGATACGTCCGATCCAGCGTTTGAGACTCAAAGTTGAGCGACCAAAGAGGCCCGCCACGAAGGTCGCGTATGGATTGGTGCCGAACTCTTCCGGGTAGCGAGCGGTCAGTGCTTCCAAAATGCTGGCACATTTGTCTTCGGTGACACTCGCCAAAAAAGCCTCTTCGCTGATGAGGCGCAGTTTGAGTGCGTCTTCGAAATCATGGACGCCAAAGGAAATATCGTCGGCCACGTCCATGATCGAACAATCGAAGGATTTGTGCAGGGCTTCGGCATGTTTGCCAGGCTTGGCGCGGGCACTGGTGAAGGCATCGCGTTCCGCTGGAGAGAGCGGATCGATCAACCAACCGACTATATCGACCTCGCTATCGAGATAGGCCTTGGGGGGCTTCGAGCGCTGACGATCGATCAGTTGTAGCGTGGATAGGCCTTGGTTAAGCGCGGGCTTTAATTCGGGATTGGCGGCGGTCGAATAGGCGACGGGGTATTTTAAAATACCCAACACGGTGCGCCGCGTGAGGTTTGAACCTGCGCCATGAGAAAACTCTTCTAGGCGCCCGATGATGCGCAGGGTCTGGCCATTGCCCTCAAAGCCGCCGTGATCGCGCATGCAATAGTTGAGTGCGACTTCGCCGCCGTGGCCAAAAGGCGGGTGCCCCAGATCATGCAAGGCGCTAATGGCTTGAATGGCAATCAGGCTTGGCAGGTGTTGGCTGCGCGGGCCGTTCGCATAGGTGTGCGCCAGTTGCCGTGTAATGCCGCCCGCGATCTGCGCCACTTCCAGGCTGTGGGTCAGGCGGGTGCGATAAAAATCGCCATCACCGAGCCCGAGGACCTGGGTCTTGCCCTGCAATCGCCGGAAGGAAGCGGAATGCACGACGCGGGCGTAGTCGATCTCTTCTGGCAGGCGAATATCGTCCGTTTGGGCGTCCGTTGCTTCCCGACGCTCAAACCACACCGCACCTGCCTCTGACATCGCTCAAAACCCCACTGCCGAACACGTCCATTCGGCAGCATTTTAGGCGACTGAATGGCCCGTTCCTTCGAGCATAAACCGGCCAAACTGCCAATGGCTTTGGCGCTTACTTCCCGGTTTCTGCGCGGGTGCGCGGTGCGGCCTTGGGCCAAACTGCGTTGAAGCGCTGCACAGACGGGTCATTGCGGGCAATGCGAATGTCATTGGCAAGGCGATCGGCCCAGCGGCGAGCCGTTTCGACAATAGTGGCGTTGAGATTTTTGCCCGAGAAGATTGTCGAGACGCTCCAAAGTCGCGCCTCGGCAGCAATATTGAAGACTTTTTGAGTGTGGGTGAGGCTGCCCAATTCGCTGTTCGAGCGGATGATGGTTTCCAAGGTCATATGACCGATGCACGCGCCGCCCGCAGCCTGATAACCGATGGTCGAGAGCCGCAAAATGGGGCTCAGCGCATCATAGCTGGCGAGGGGTTCGGTGTAGACAGTGACCCCTGCCATGACCAATTCCGAACGCAGCGCGTGAAAAACCTCACTCTGATTGGTCCAGCACGAACCGTTGACCTGATCGCTGACAACCAATTCTACCGCGCGCATAAGACCAAGCGCCTGAGCGCCTGACATGGTTTCTGTCGCCTGTGCCCGCTGGTTCAGATACGCCGTTTCGCTGGCAAATTCTGCTGCGATGGAGGGACTGGAAAATGCCAGTGTTGAGGCCACGATCGCGGCCAAGCAAATACGACTGTCCACCATTATCCCTTTGCCAATATTGTGGTATATCAGTGTAACTTAGTTCTTTTTATGCGGGCGTTGTAAAGCGCTCTATCCACAATCAATACCTGTCACCGTGGCGCGGAATTTTCTAAGACTTCGCTAACGCGCTTTCGACAACGGCCAGCCTGAGCGTCCCAACGACGGTTCGGTCGCATCCTCCAAGAATGATCGGATGTAACTGAGGGGCTCCGATCGAATAACTGGCGTGGACGCTATCCCGCGCTCTGCGGATGCTTACACGAGTTTCCGTTCAACAAGGCTTTTCGCTGTGGCCAGCACAGCTTGCTTGGCGGGAATGAAATCATGGCCAAGCAGAGCAATCGCGGCCTTTGAATCGAGCGGCTTAGGGTACCCCAACTCCCCAACATTATCCCGCACTTGCTGATCGAAACGCGCATAGAACCGTACCAGCCAGTCCGGGATTTCAAAGCGCGGAATGCGATAGCTGGGGTAGGCGGCCTTGAGAATCTTTGCCGTGTCAAGAAAGAGCAGCGTGCCGTCCCCCATAGGAAAACGCTGCCCGCCAGCGCTTGGCGTGGTCATCGCTTTGACATGGGCCTCGGCCACATCGCGCGCATCGATGCAGGTAATGGGAATACGCGGAGCGGCCGGCACGGAGCCATCCATCAGGCGTTTGATCAGCAGGCCCGAGGTGCCGACATCATCGTCAAGAAGAGGGCCGAGAATAACGCTGGGATTGATCACGGCGAGCCGTTCCATCTGGCCTGCAGCCTTCACCAGCTCCCAAGCGCGGCGCTCGGCGCGGGTCTTGCTCTCGATATAGGCGTTTTGCGGTCGGCCATCGAGATTGGTCCAATCTTCTGGTCCAAAGGGCTTGGTGCGGGATTTGTCGTGGCCATAGGCCATCGCGGCCATAGAAGAGGTGAGCACGATGCGTTCGACACCCGCCTTGAGCGCTGCCGTAATTGCACGCTCGGTACCAGCAACCGCCGGGCCAACAAGCTCGCTCTTGTCTTTGGGCATATTAAGCACGAAGGGCGACGCTGTGTGCTGCAGATAGCGCACGCCGTCCATCGCTGCGTCCCAGCCATCGTCGTTGGTCAGATCCAAACACACAAAGCTTAGTCGGGAGACATCACACTTGGCTTTGGCCAGAGTGGTTCGAACGGCATCGGCCTTTTTCAGATCGCGCACACTGCCGCGCACGGTAAAGCCCGCGTCGAGCAGGGCCTTGGCGACATGCCCGCCGAGAAAGCCAGAAACGCCCGTGACAAGAACTGTGTCGGTCATGCCTGCGCCCCTGCCATTGCTATAGCGGCATCTTAAGGGCTGCGTCCGGCTCAAGCCAGTGTGATTGCGCTTCTAGGAACTCTTGCACAGACCACTCGTTCGACACGCAGAACACCGGGAGGAGCGAAAATATGTTCAACAGTCATTTCTTAACTGCGCACCACGACATCCGAGCCTGGGTGCTTGAGCAGCACGGGTGTCCGGCGATCGCTTTGACACGCGATCGAGACGGGGCTGAAAAGGCTCAGCTCCGCCTTAAATTCGTGCGCTACGGCGATGAGGAAGCGCTCGATGGGCAAACCACACCGTGCTCGTGGAAGGCGTGGCTTGCCGAACTCGACCGCCAGCAATTGGCATTGAGGGTCGAGCCGTCTGGCGATTACGCTCTAGTGCCCCGAAATACCGTGCACTAAGCGCGGGCCTGAATGCCCAGCGCTTCGGCCAGCAGTTTGTAGGAGCGGCGGCGCAGATCATAGGAGTGGATGGTTGTGGTCACCATCACTTCATCAGCGCCCGCCGCCTTCGCTTTGGCGGAAATTTCTTCTGCCATGCGCTCGGGGCTGCCGACCATCCAAAGAGCGGATTGATGCTCAATGATCGAGTGTTGTTGCGCGGTCAGCTTGTAGGCCGAGGCCTCTTCTGGAGAGGTCAGTTGACGCTGTTCCCCCGTGAGGAAACGCGCCCAATTTACCGCCTGCGAGGTGGAGAGGTATTTTGCTTCTTCGTCGGTCGGCGCGCAGATGACCGATAGACACAGCAGGGTTTTGGGCTCTGGAAACTCTTCGCTAGGCACAAAGGCATTGCGATAGGCGGCAAAAGCGGGCGCAGCCGGGGTGTGGCTGAAGTGCGCAGCAAATGCATAACCAAAGCCGACCTGTCCCGCCGCTTGCGCCGATGCGCCCGATGAGCCGAGCAGCCACTTCGGTGGCAGTTTGATGCCGCCTGGGGAGACCGGAACACGTGAGAAGGGGTGGTCAGCTGGAAAACTGTCGTCGTCAAACGCCATCAGCTCGGCGAGATAATTTGAAAACTCTTCACCGCCACCACTGCGTAGCGCGCGCATGGCATATCCGTCGCCCCCTGGCGCGCGGCCAATACCAAGGTCAATGCGGCCCGGATGCAGAGCTTCAAGGGTGCGATAAGCTTCGGCGATACGGAGCGGCGCGTGGTTGAGAAGCATGACGCCTCCGGAGCCAACGCGAATATTCTTGGTCGCCGCAGCAGCGCTGCCGATCAGAATTTCGGGAACAGAGGATGCAATGGACGGCATGCCGTGGTGCTCGGCATACCAGAGGCGTGTGTATCCTAGCCCATCGGCCGCCTGCGCTAGTTTGATGGTTTCAGCCATCGCTTGTGGCGTGGTTGAGCCCTGAGCGATGGGGGCCAGATCCTGAAGCGACAGAGCGAAGGGCGCAGACATGGCTCAACCTTAGTACAATTTCGTTTCATCGTTAGATCACGATGAAGCTGGGAAAAATCAACCCTTCAGGTGAAAAATAGAGTCAGGGGAGTCGCTTCCTTGTCCAGTGTGGCTGAAATGAGCTTGCGGCTAAGCCTTCATTCACGCAGTAATTCCCATCTCTGTATGAGGATGGATTCCATGAAGCGTATTCTTGCCGCCGCTGCCGTTGTGGCTGGCGTGGTTTCAACACCAGTGTTGGCGCAGGATTTTGGACTGTCTGAAGTGCGCGGCGGCGTGTTTGCTCACAGTGCTGACGAGCCAGGCGCGCTGTTCGGCGTCTTCAACGTCTCCCGCATGCAGGACCTCAATGTCGAGCTTTTGTTCGACACCCCCGGTCTGACAGAGTGGGTCACTCTTGGTGAGCTGCGCCCTCATCTTGGCGCCACCATCAATTACGCCGGGCTCGAATCTATGGCCTATGCTGGCGTCAGCTGGACTGTGCCGCTATTTGACACACCCATCTTCGCCGAGCTCAGTTTTGGTGGTGCGGTCCACAATGGCTCAACCAATGGACAGGCTGTTGCCCCTGCGCGCGACCTTGGCTGTTCATTTGTGTTCCGCGAGTCGGCCAGCTTGGGCGTGATGCTCAACACGAACGCGTCGATCATGGCGACGGTCGAACACGCGTCCAATGCGAACCTTTGCGATGGCAATCGCGGTCTGACCAATATGGGTGTTCGCTTCGGCTATAAATTCTAAGCCCAGCGCGACACAGCAGATATAAAAAAAGCCCGGGTCGCCCCGGGCTTTATCATTTAGGCCGCTTGGCCCGCGGAATAGCCAGAGGCCCAAGCCCACTGGAAGTTATAGCCGCCCAACCAGCCGGTGACGTCTACCGCCTCGCCGACAAAGAACAAGCCGGGCACATCGCGCGCCATCAGCGTTTTCGCGTCGAGGTCAGTGGTGTCGATGCCACCCAAAGTGACTTCCGCTGTGCGATAACCTTCTGAGCCAACTGGTTTTAGGGTCCACTTGTTGATCACTTCGGCAGCGGTCGCGAGTTTCTTGTCCGAGAAATCGCCGATCATGCCGGGCTGGTTGATGACTTCACCGATCAGCTGCGCCAAGCGCTTTGGCAGGCGGTCACCCAGCGCGGTCTGGATATGCAGTTTCGGCGTAGCCTTGCGGGCTGACTTGAGGAATTCAAGTGCGTCTTCGCCCGCCAGAAGATCAACCGAGATCGCATCACCTTCGCGCCAATAGGACGAGATCTGCAGAATTGCTGGGCCGGAAAGGCCGCGGTGGGTGATCAGCAGCGCTTCTTCAAACTTGGTCTTGCCGTGCGAGACAATGGCATTGGTCGAAACGCCAGCCAAAGGCTTCAGCATTTCCAGCGCGCCGGGCTCAAAAGTGAGCGGCACGAGGGCCGGGCGGGTGTTGGTGACCTTAAGGCCGAACTGGCGCGCAATCTCATAGGCAAAGCCGGTCGCGCCCATTTTCGGAATGGATTTGCCACCCGTTGCAATGATTAGGCTTGTCGCGGTCACGCGGCCATCGCCAACCATAACGTCAAAGCCTTCGTCGGTTTTCTCAATGGTACCAACGGAACGGCCAGTCCAGATCGTTGCGCCAGCGGCGCGCAGATCATTGGTCAGCATGGTGATGATCTGCGTGGCGGGGCCATCGCAGAACAACTGGCCGAGGGTCTTTTCGTGATAGGCGATGCCCTGCTTTTTCACGCGCGCGATAAACATTTCAGGAGTGTAACGCGACAGCGCCGACAGCGCGAAGCGCGGATTTTGGCTCAGGAAGCGCTCGCGGCCCAGAACGTGAGTGGCGTTCACATTGGTGAAATTGCAACGTCCGCCACCGGAAATGCGGATCTTCTCGCCGGGGTCGCGGGCATGGTCGACCACCAGCACCTTGCGCCCACGCTTGCCGGCTTCAATGCCAGCCATCATGCCTGCAGCGCCCGCGCCAATAATCAATACATCGTAGTCGGCCATGTGTGGTCCTTTCGTCTATCCGAGGCGTATCTGGGGCCGAGAGTTTCAGCAAGCGCATTGACTCTGTCCTACAGTGGAGTATGACAAGTCCTGCACTTCAATAGGAAGTTAGAGTTCGTCATGCGCAGCTTCGGCTCCATCGCCACTATCGCAATAAAAACTTGGCCAAAAGCCGAGTGCGATACTGCCATGACTAAAACCACCAAAACCGCTTAGAGCTTTTCCCCGGGTCGTCTCCCGTCGGGGAGAGGCTCAGAAAACCACTGGCCGCATCAAACGATGCGCGGGGGCGGTGAATGGTAAGGGACCGGAGTTCCAAAATGGGTTATCGCGTCGCAGTCGTCGGGTCCACGGGCAATGTGGGCCGCGAAGTTTTGAACATTCTGGCCGAACGCAAGTTCCCGGCGGATGAAGTTTTCGCTCTCGCATCGTCAAAGTCGATTGGCAAAGAATTGTCCTATGGCGACAAGATTTTGAAGGTGCGCGATCTGCAGCACTTCGATTTCTCGACCGTCGATTTTGCGATCATGTCGGCTGGCGGCTCTATCTCCAAGGATTGGGGTCCAAAGATCGCAGCGGCAGGCGCCATCGTCATCGATAACTCGAGCTATTGGCGTTACCACGCCGAAGTGCCGCTGGTGGTTCCTGAAGTGAACGGCGCGATCCTTGAGCGTTGGCTGGCTGACGACAAGCGTCAAAACATCATCGCCAACCCAAATTGCTCGACCGCCCAGCTGGTTGTGGCCCTCAAGCCGCTCCACGATGCCGCCAAGATCAAGCGCGTTGTTGTCTCGACCTACCAGTCCGTTTCCGGCGCTGGCAAGGAAGGCGTCGACGAGCTGTGGAACCAGACCAAGGGCATTTTCGTCAACGATAGCCCAACCCCAGCCAAGTTCCCCAAGCAGATCGCCTTCAACGTCATCCCGCACATCGATGTGTTCATGGAAGACGGCTACACCAAGGAAGAGTGGAAGGTTCTGGCAGAGACCAAGAAGATCCTCGATCCCAAGATCAAGGTCACCTGCACCGCCGTGCGCGTTCCGGTTTTTGTTGGTCACTCGGAATCGGTCAATATCGAGTTTGAAAACCCGATTACCGCTGACGAAGCCCGCGAAATCCTGCGTGAAGCTGATGGCATCACCGTGCTCGATAAGCGCGAACCAGGCGGCTACGCGACCCCGGTTGAAACCGTTGGTGATTACGACACCTATGTCAGCCGTATCCGTGAAGACGTCACCGTCGAAAATGGTTTGGCTATGTGGGTTGTTTCAGACAATCTGCGTAAGGGCGCAGCGCTCAATACCATTCAGATCGCGGAAACGCTGATCGCCAAGGGTCTCAAGCCCCGCGCGTAATCTCGTGATGCAAGCGCTCACTATTGGCGCTTCGCAAAATCGCGGAACAAGACTAGAAGGCGGGCAGTGATGCTCGCCTTTTTGCTGTGAAGGACCAGTGTAATGCAGCCGCGCGATCTGGTTCTGGCGCTCATTGTGGTGCTGGTTTGGGGCATCAATTTTATCGCCATCAAATGGGGCGTCGAAGAAATCTCGCCCTATATGCTGACTGCGCTGCGCTATATCGGGTGTGCGCTCCCGGCAGTCTTTTTTATCCGAAGGCCCCAAGTCAGCCTTGGCCTGCTCACCGCTTATGGCTTTAGCGTTGGGGTGCTGCAGTTCAGTTTCCTATTCTTGGCCATGCGCGAAGGCATGCCCGCCGGGCTCGCCAGTCTCGTCATGCAAATGCAGGTGTTTTTCACCCTAGCGCTGGCGGTGCTGGTTCTGCGCGATCGCCCGGCGTGGGTGCAGTGGGCCGGCGCGGGACTTGCGCTTATCGGTTTGAGCGTCATCGGGGCCGAACATGTGGGCGGCGCCATTTGGGGGCCGCTGCTGCTGACCATTGTCGCGGCCTTCTGGTGGGCTGTTTCCAACATCGTCACCAAACAGGCGGGCAAAATCGATATGTTGGCCTTCGTTGTTTGGGGCGCGCTGATCCCGCCCTTGCCGATGGTCGTCTTGGCGCTGATCTTTGATGGTCCGAGCGCCATAACTGGTCTTCTCGCCGTTTCGCCGCAAGCTATCGGCTCGGTGCTGTTTATCGCCTATGGCTCGACGCTTTTGGGTTATGGCTGTTGGGCGTTTTTGCTGGGTAAATATCCCGCCAGCATGGTCGCGCCATTTACCCTGCTGGTGCCCATAGTTGGCTTTGTTGCGGCCTATTTCATTTTAGGTGAGCAGATGAGCTGGTTTGAGATTGGGGGCAGTCTGCTGATCTTTTTGGGCCTTCTGCTCAATGTGTTTGGGCCTCGTTTTCTTAACCGCGTGCGATCCAACTAATGCCTATCCGTCATGTTTTGCTCGCTCTTGTGGTTGTCGCGATCTGGGGCTTTAACTTCGTCGTCATCAAACTGAGCGTTGAGGCGATGCCGCCACTGTTCGCGGCGGCGCTGCGTTTTCTCGCCGTCGCCATTCCGGCGGTCTTTTTCATCAAGCCCCCTAAAGCCCCGGCGTGGTTGGTCATTGCCTATGGCTTGGCATTTGGCTTTGCACTCTATGCCTTCCTCAACCTGTCCATGGCCTGGGGCATGCCTGCGGGCCTGTCTTCGCTGGTGCTGCAGGTGCAGGCCTTTTTTACCATGATCATCGCCTTCCTGATTTTAGGAGAGCGACCCAATCGGTTTCAGATCATGGGGGCGGGTGTGGCGTTTTTTGGCATTGCCGTCATTGCCACTGAGCGTTTGAGCGGCACTGAACTTTTGCCGCTCAGCTTTACTGTTCTTGCGGCTTTGGCTTGGGGAGTTGCCAATGTGCTGACGCGCATGGCTGGGCGGGTCAATCCACTATCGCTCACCGTTTGGGGTTCGCTTGCTGCGCCCTTGCCCCTTCTGGCTTTGTCGCTCCTCACCGAAGGGGGAGCCGCGATCGCCACGGCGATATCGAGCTTTAGTTTGAGCGACGCAGGCCTGATTGCATTTTTGGCCTATCCATCATCCATGCTGGGCGGCGTTATCTGGGCGTGGCTGCTGATGCGTCACCCCGCTTCAGTGGTGGCACCATTCACCCTGCTCGTTCCTGTCACCGGCTTGGTCTCGGCCTATCTGGTCTTGGGTGAAACAATCACGGGTGTTGAAATTTTGGGCGCGATGTTTGTCATTGCAGGCCTCGCGGTGACCTTGGCCAAAAGGCGCCCTGTGGCTTAGTCCAAAACGGGCTCAATGGGCTCGGATGGCGCTGGGTCAAGCATCATGGCTGGCGACGGTAAAGCCGTGGGTTGCAGGCCATTGAGTTGTTCTGGCGTGAGCCCGCCCCATCCATCCGCGTCCGCTCGCGCATATTCGTCTTGGCTCAGATCGGGCCAGACTACGCGCAATTCTTCAAAGCTTAGTCGCCCATTGCCATCGGTATCGACGGCCTGAAAGGTCAGTGGGGATTGGGCAAAGCTTAGGCTCGATGAAAGGGTCAACGCTGCAAGAGCCTTAAGGATAATGCGCATGGAGGGTCCTCCATCTGAATAGGAATGGCTGCGGCCGCCCTAATCAGTTAGGGCGGCCGACGGCAGGTCGATTATTGTGCGCTTGCTGCCAGCAAGGCGTCATATTCTTCGGCAGAGAGTGCGCCATTGCCATCGGTGTCAGCCGCAGCGAATGCCTCAGGCGTTAGGTCTGGCCAAGCCACTTGTGCTTCAGCGATAGAAATTGCGCTGTCCGCGTCGGTGTCAACAGAAGCGAAGTCCGTGGGCGTTGCAACCTGCGCAAAAGCAGCGCTAGTCAGGCCAAGGGCGATAACAGATGTAAGCAATGTCTTCTTCATGGGTTTCTCCATGCTGATAGCTTTCATGCAATGCCTTTTTGGGGCACCGGCGCTGAATGGCCCCGCGAGAAACAATCTGACGGGGTAATATGGCCAGTTGTGCGCCCTCATGGGGCGAGGCTGGACCCATGTCGGGACCATTTTGAGGCCGGGATAATCCCCCGCCGTTAAATGAAAATAATCGTCTGAAGTGACAGATCTGAACTAGAGTGAAGTGTCTCTGTCGATCAATTGATCACGATCGTGGCAGATCAAATGCCCATAAAAGGCAAAAAGCAGGCGGGAAGACCTGCCTGCTTTTTATAAAGATGGGTTGGGGGCGTTTTATTATGGGAAGGGGCGGATGAAGTCGCCGTTCTGGTTCATAACCCACAATTCCCCGGTCGAAATATCAAACCATGCGCCATGTACGGCCAGTTTGCCTTCGGCTTCCAGCTGGCTCACATAAGGGAAACTGCGCAGGTTCTGAATGGAGTTGCGTATCGAAATGCGCTCCATTGCCGTCTGGCGTTCAGACTGGGTCAACAGATCCGCGCCAGCCAGCTGGCTTGGCAGATCGCCGAGCATGCCGAGCCACTTGCCGATAAAGTCGCCGCTATCCAGAGGGGTCGTCGCTGGGTTGAGCGCCGCCTGCATGCCGCCGCAGCGCCCATGGCCCATGATGACGATATTGGCGACGCCGAGCGCCTTAACGGCATATTCGATGCCGGCTGAGGTGCCGTGCTGCCCACCGTCTGGTTGGTACGTGGGCACAAGATTGCCGACGTTGCGCAGCACGAACATTTCACCCGGGCCAGAGTCGAAAATCATTTCTGGCGCCGCGCGACTGTCGCAGCAGGCAATAATCATTGTGGTTGGGTTTTGGCCAAGGTCGGCTAGACCGCGAATGCGTTCCTTTTCCCGGGTATAACGCCCGGACATGAAGTTCGCGTGGCCATCGAGAAGATGCTGAGGAAAGCTATGCATAACCACTCGATTAGCTGTAAGAGCCTTCAAGATCAACACCGGCTTTAGCCGTATATGGGGGGGCAATTATGCAGATCTATCGTTTTCTGACGGGCGAGGACGACTCTTCTTTCTGTCACAAGGTCACAAAGGCCTTGACCGAGGGGTGGCAATTACATGGTAGTCCAACTTACGCTTATGATCAGGTGACGAAAAAAATGCGGTGTGGCCAAGCTGTCACGCGTATTGTTGATGAACAGGTCTACGACCCAAGCCGTAAACTCACCGATTACTAAAAGCATTTCTCCCGCCCATTACCAGCGAGCTGGTACTGAAACGGGAGAAACACTCGGGAGGAGCCGATTGGCGAGGACGCTGTTTTAGCGCCCTCACTGGTTTCTTTGCGAAGACTAGAACTCGTTCCACGCTTCGGCGGTCGCAGCTTGCCCGCCGAAGTAGGTTTTAGCCGCTTTCTGCACGCTCTTAATAAGCCCACGTGCGCCGGATACTTTTTCGATCGCACCAGAGGAAGAGGTTTCGTTGGCCGAGTCCATCGCAGCAGAATCGCGCAGCGTGAAGGTTTCAACGATCGAATCCACGCGGCTGGCTTGACCCTCGGTCTGCTCGATGGAAGCGTTCATTTCTTCAACGAGCGCCGCGTTGTGTTGGGTCATTTCATCCATCTGACGCACAGCGATATTCACTTCACCAATTCCAAAAGCCTGAGCTTGGCTGTCGCTCGCAATATTGCCCATCAGAGCCGCTGAAGAGCTGACCCCTTCGACAATTTCCGTCAAACGACCGGCCACATCACTGACGAGCTTGGTGCCGTTCCGCACTTCATCGCCAGACTGTTCGATCAAGGCCTTAACATCGGACGATGCTTGCGCCGCACTTTGTGCCAGACGCCGCACTTCCACGGCCACAACCGCAAAGCCCTTGCCGGACTCGCCAGCGCGCGCCGCTTCCACTGAGGCGTTGAGCGCCAGAAGGTTGGTCTGGAAGGCGATGTCGTCAATCAGGCCAATGATGTTGGAGATTTTGGCAGCTGAGGTGGAAATGCGCTCCATTGCATTGGTGGCCTGGCCCATAACTTCATTGCTGGCTTCTGCAATTGAACTCATGCGTTCGGCGCTGTCACTGGCTTCGCGGGCTCGTGTTGCATTCAGCGTCACGGTATTGGCCAGCTGATCCATTGCGGCGGAGGTCTCCTCAATGGTCGCGGCTTGGCGGGTCGTGCGCTCAGACAGATCGTTTGCACCTTCAAGAATTTCGCGAGTGGCGCGCTTGAGCGAGCGGGAGGTATCGCGCAGCTGCAAGGTTATGGACTCGATCTTGTCGGCAACCGAGTTTGTACTCTGCTTGAGGCGCGAGAAGGCACCGCGATAGTCCCCGCTCATGCGGTCCCGGAGATCGGCTCGCGCCATCGAGCTGAGTACGCGATCTGCCTCGTCGAGCGCTTCTTCGATACTATCGAGCATGCCATCAAGATTGCCGGCGATCCGATCGATTTCAGGGTCACCAAAGCGGGTGGCGAGGCGGGCGCTGAAATCACCCGCGATGGCTTTTTCGATGACGCCGTCAAAGGCGCTCTGGAAGTTCGCCATCATGTCAGCACGGGCTGCAATCTCAGCGGCGCGCACCTGTTTTTCTTCCTCGGCCAACTGCACATTGATGCCGTTGACGCGGAAGGTTTCGAGTGCACGCGCCATTTCGCCCAATTCGTTCTGGGTTTGGGTGCCTTCAATGGCAATATCGTAATTGCCGTCCGTCAGCTTGCCCATGGTGCCCGTGAGCTTGGCGAATGTACCGTTCAGCCAGCGGCCGGTGATGATAGCCAGCGCTAGACCAATGACCAGACCTACAGCTGAAATAATCATGATGATGGTCAGCTGCAGCGCTTCTTGTTCAGAGATGCGCGGGCCAAGTTCGTTCTGCCGAGTGTGGGTTTCCGACGACAGGCCCTGATAGAGCTCGTAGATCCGTGGGCCCAGAGCGGTCAGCGTGGAGGTGAGCGCGTGATTGCGTGGGTCTGCTCCGGTGGCTTGGGCACGGGCGACCGTTTCGAAATTGTTCAGATACTGCGCCGCGAGAACGCGCACCTGGTTGGTGACCTCAAGCGCATGTGGGTCATGCTCGAAGAGCTGGTCAGTCTCCTCATTTGCCGTTGCAATGCGTGTGGCGACTTTGCGAACCTCATCAGCCCATTCGGGCGTTGGGTTGAGCAAATAGTTCAAGAAATCAATTCGCAGCAGTGAAACGTCTGCAGCATGCTCGTCGACGGTCAGGGATTCTCGGGCTGTCGCACGGTATTCATGAAATAAATGTTCGGCATTTGACATCAGCATAATTGCCGCTGCGCCAGTAGCGATGATTAGTACTGTTAAGGCGCCAAACGCGCCGTAAATTCTGGACCGAACACTTCGGAACATACGCATAGCACCAACCTCCTGTTGATGCTTGAAAGCTTCCCGCTCAGATATTACTTATTGATTACAATACTTTGCGCTGCGGCGCGTTGATTGTAGTGTAGTTCTGAATTCTGCTTGGTGACAGATGTTTACCGATAGTTTTATGTCAAAACTTTATTACGCCGATCGCCTAAATCGCTGCCAATCTAGTAAAATATCCGCAGTATTAAGTCCGAGGCGGGGTGCGAACGTCTTGTGCGCTCTGCGAACAAAGTGCGGCTTGCGCAGAAAGTATGAGCTTCCGGCTGTCAGAGGGCTTTGATTTCCGGACGCCGTGAGTCTAAAACCTAGACCAATTCCAAACTGTCCGCGACACCTCGTCGCGCCAGCCGGTCCCGGAACAGAGTCCCCATGACGGTCAGAGCCCGCCCCACTTCGCCGCATTTGCAGATTTACCGTTGGACCGTCACCATGACGATGTCCATCTTTCACCGCGCCACAGGCATTGCGAACTACTTTGGTGTTTCGCTTTTCGTCATTTGGCTGCTGGCGGCTGCCTTCAGCGCTGATGCGCTGGATGTGGTCAACGGCGTCTATGGCAGCTGGTTTGGCCAGATCGTGATGTTCCTGTTTTCCTGGAGCCTTGTTCATCACATGTGCGGTGGCATTCGCCACTTCGTCTGGGACAGCGCTGCAATGATGGAGCCGGGCCAGCGCGAGAAAATGGCTTGGGCAACGATTATTGCATCGGTTGTGATCACGCTCGTGATCTGGACTGTTTTTGTGTGGGTGGGCTAAGCCATGAGCGACAAAAAAATCTCTTATGAGCAGATCGCCAATCCGAAATCGCATTATGGTAATGCGCGCGCTTCGACACGCCACTTCATTACCCAGCGCGTAAGCGGCGCGGTCAATATTGTCCTTCTCGCACTGACCCTGTTCATCATGGTTCAACTGGCGGGCGAAGATCGCTCCGACGTGGTTGAGCTGATTGGTGCTTGGTACATCGGCCTGCCATTGGCTGTGTTGATCGCGGTGGCCGCGATCCACATGCGCAATGGCATGCGCGATACGCTTGAGGACTATATGCACGGCAAGACCTACGATCTGGCCATGCTTCTCAATACGCTTTTCTGTCTGCTGCTTGGCGCGCTCGGCATCATTGCCGTGCTCAAGCTTGTCTTCTGGGGTTGAACTCATGGCCAACTACGAATTGATCGACCACGAATTTGACGTGGTGGTTGTTGGCGCGGGTGGTGCGGGTTTGCGCGCGACCCTCGGCATGGCCGAGCAGGGTTTTAACACCGCCTGCATCACCAAGGTTTTCCCAACCCGCTCGCACACTGTGGCGGCGCAGGGTGGTATTGCCGCTTCGCTCCAGAACATGGGCCCGGATAGCTGGCAGTGGCACATGTACGATACCGTCAAGGGTTCGGACTGGCTCGGCGATAATGACGCCATGGAATATCTCGCGCGTGAAGCGCCTGCGGCGATTTATGAGCTCGAGCACTATGGCGTGCCATTTAGCCGTACGCAGGACGGCAAGATTTACCAGCGCCCGTTCGGCGGTCACATGACCGAGTTTGGTGATGGTCCTCCGGTCCAGCGCACTTGCGCTGCCGCTGACCGTACCGGCCACGCGATCCTCCACACCCTCTATGGCCAATCGATCAAGAACGAAGCGCAGTTCTTTATCGAATATTTCGCGCTCGACCTGATCATGGGCGAAAACGGCGAGTGTCAGGGCGTTATTGCCTGGAAGCTCGACGATGGCACGCTGCATCGCTTCCGCGCCAAGATGGTGGTTCTGGCCACCGGCGGTTACGGTCGCTCCTACTTCTCGGCCACCTCCGCTCACACCTGCACGGGTGACGGCAATGGCATGGTCGCCCGTGCTGGCCTGCCACTGCAGGACATGGAGTTTGTGCAGTTCCACCCGACTGGCATTTACGGCGCTGGCGTTCTGATCACAGAAGGCGCGCGTGGCGAAGGCGGGTATCTGACCAATTCCGAGGGCGAGCGTTTTATGGAGCGCTATGCGCCCAACGCTAAGGACCTTGCCTCGCGCGACGTGGTTTCGCGCTGCATGACGCTTGAAATTCGCGAAGGTCGCGGCGTCGGTCCAAACAAGGACCATATCTATCTGCACCTTGATCACCTTGATCCAAAGGTGCTGCATGAGCGCCTGCCGGGCATTACCGAAAGCGCCAAGATCTTCGCTGGTGTCGATCTCACCCGTGAACCGATCCCGGTTCTACCGACCGTTCACTACAATATGGGTGGCATTCCGGCGAACTACCACGGCGAAGTGCTCAACCCGACCGAAGACGAACCAAACCGCATCGTGCCGGGCCTGATGGCCGTTGGCGAAGCGGCCTGTGCATCGGTGCATGGCGCCAACCGTCTTGGCTCGAACTCACTGACCGACCTTGTGGTCTTTGGCCGTGCGGCCGCAATCCGTGCCGGTCAGGTTATTGACCGTGAAGCACCGGTGCCGGGCATCAATGCGGCTGAAGACGCTAAAATCCTGTCGCGCTTTGATCGTCTGCGCAATGCCAACGGCAGCCAGCCGACCGCCAAGCTGCGCGATGAAATGCAGCGCACGATGCAGTCCGATGCCGCTGTGTTCCGCACCGATGACTCGCTCAAGCAGGGCGTCGTCAAGATGAGCGAAATCTACAAGCGTCTGCCAGACGTGAAGGTTACTGACCGCTCGCTGATCTGGAATTCGGATCTGGTGGAAACGCTGGAGCTGGAAAACCTGATGACCTGCGCTATTGCCACAGTTGTCTCGGCGGAAGCGCGTCAGGAAAGCCGCGGCGCGCATGCGCACGAGGATTTCCCGAATCGCGACGACGGCAATTGGCGCAAGCACACGCTGAGCCGGGTTAATGTAGACACTGGCGCGGTCGAACTGAGCTATCGCCCGGTCATTCTTGACCCGCTGACCCCGCAGGATCAGGGCGGCATCGATCTCAAGAAAATTGCGCCAAAAGCACGCGTTTACTAAGGTTTGGTGGAAGCAATGGTTATGACTAAACCGCAACGCATAGCCGCAGGCTGCCTCACCCTCGGCGTGGCGCTTCTTTTGGCTGGCTGTGAAACCACCGACACCGGCCCAAGCACTTATAGCTCTGGGTCGGGCACCTTCGGCCAGCAGTCGGTGACCTCGTCAGAGGGCAATAATTTTATCACGACGACGAGCCAGATTGATCCGCAGACCGGACAGCGTGTGGTCACGGGCGGCTCGTTCCACGTCTCCAGCAATGGCTCGCCCTCGTCCTTGTTCGCGCCGATGGGCACTTGGTACATTCGCGACGAATTTGCCCGCAGCTGCCAGGTGTCGTTCGGCAATGGCTCCTTAAGCGGCAGTGCTGGCGCCAAGGTGCTCGATCAGACCGGTTTCTGTTCGAGCGACTTTAGCGATGCGCGCGGCTGGATGAGTGCAGGGACGGGCTTTGCGCTGACCAATGCGTCGGGACGAATTATTGGCCAGTTCGCCAGCGATGGTAACGACAGCTATGCGGGCACGATCGACTCCATGTTCGGTCCCCGTCCTGTAAAAATTACACGTAGGTAAGCGCATGAATAAGCTCACTATTGCAGGTGCCGTGTGCATGAGCCTCGCTTTGGCGGTTCCCGCTTATGCAGCCACTCCGACGGCCGCACAAAAGCAGGAGTTCTTCGAGGTGTGCTTGAATATCTCGCAGAACCAAGAGCTGTGTGCGTGCAAGGCCGATGCGGCCATGTCGTTGATTGATGAGCGCTTTATGGCTGTCGTGATTTCTTCGATGAAGGGCGGATCGCCCAAGTCTGAAGACTACGTCGCCTACAATGCCTACGTCGCCAAATCGAACCAAGTGTGCAAGCCGAACTACTAATCGGGCTTTTACGGTTTTCGCGCCGAGTTGAGCGGCGTGTCGAAAGGAAGTTGAGAAATGGCCGAACTGACCCTGCGCAAGGCAGACCAGCCGCAGAAGGGCAAAACCTGGCCCAAGCCTGAAGGCGCGACGCGTCTGCGCGAATATCATGTTTATCGCTATGACCCGGACAAAAACGAGAACCCGCGGATCGACACCTATTTCGTCGATCTCGACAATTGCGGCCCAATGGTTCTCGATGCGCTGCTCTATATCAAGAACAACACCGATCCCACGCTGACGCTGCGCCGCTCTTGCCGTGAAGGCATCTGTGGCTCGTGCTCGATGAATATCAACGGGCTCAATACGCTGGCCTGTACCAAGGGCATGGACGATTCCACCGGTCCGGTGAAAATCTACCCGCTGCCGCACATGCCAGTGGTCAAGGATCTGGTTCCCGATCTGACCAATTTCTATGCGCAGCACCGTGCCATTGAGCCTTGGCTCAAGACCACCTCGCCGACGCCGGAAAAAGAATGGAAGCAGTCGGTTGAAGACCGCTCCAAGCTCGATGGTCTTTACGAGTGCATTCTGTGCGCCTGCTGCTCGACCTCCTGCCCAAGCTATTGGTGGAACGGTGAGAAGTATCTTGGTCCGGCGGCGCTGCTGCAGGCCTATCGCTGGCTCATCGACAGCCGCGATGAAACCACCAATGACCGTCTCGATAATCTTGAAGACCCGTTCAAGCTGTATCGCTGCCACACCATTATGAACTGCACCAAGGTTTGCCCCAAGGGTCTCAACCCCGCCAAGGCCATTGCGCAGATCAAGAAGATGATGGTCGAGCGTCAGGTCGCTTAATAGCGCTATCGCTATAGTGAAATGAAAAACGGCGGGGGTTGACCCCGCCGTTTTTTGTTGACCACCAGAGAGATTACTCGGCGTCGATCAGCATTGCCTTGCCGGTCTCATAAGCCGATTTGCAGTCAGTTGCGTCGGCGCGTGTATCGCTTTCGAACACGGTGCCTGCGACCCCTGGCCCTTCAAAGCGCGGATCATCGCACTGGCCATCATTGGCATAGCTTGAGGTGTCGTCACCAAAGTCGATCTCGCTGCTATCATAGGGCGCGCCGAGGGCATATTCGGGCGTGTAGACCGGCTTGATGGTGACACTGCCTGCGTTAAACTGCGCCTCACAGTCGCTGGCGTCGCTCATAATGTCCTCGAACAGCATCTTCTTATTGAGCCCTGTCCCGGCAAAACGTGGATCATCGCATTCCCCGTCATTGGCCCAACGCGAGCTATCGTCGCCAAAGTCAAATGCGACGTTGAGCTGGTCGACTGTCTTGAACGAAACATCGCCTGTCAGAAACGCTGCGCGGCAGTCGCTCGCATCCGCCGACCGTGTCCCGCCATCCGTCAAATTCGACGCGCCAGGCCCGAAAAAGTCTGGGTCATCACATTCGCCGTCGTTGGCCCACTCGCCGCTATCGTCCCCAAAATCGATGCGTCGCGCGATGGCCTCAAGAGATGCAGTCGCCGCAGCGGATCGAACCGGCGTTGCCGCTTCGTCCTCGCCTTCGCCGACAAGGTGGATGGTCCCGTCTTCATAGGCTTCGCGGCAGTCAGAGGCGTCAGCCTTCTCGTCTTCCGGCAGCAGGGCGCTGTTCATGCCCGGGCCGGCAAACCGTGGGTCATCGCATTCGAGGTCATTGGCCCACTGCGAAGAATCATCGCCAAAGTCGATGTCGTCGATGCTTGTGCGTTCGAGGCTAGCGTCGCCGCCGCCATCTGCGAGGGTGATGTCTCCGGCGTCAAACAGCGCCTTACAATCCGTCGCGTCTTTTAGAGCATCTTCGGGAAGAAGCTCCGTCGCCATTTTCGCGCCGGTGAAGCGCGGGTCATCGCATTCCCCGTCATTGGCCCATTCGGAGCTGTCATCGCCAAAATCAATTTCAGCATCGGCAATAGCCTCTGCGCGTGCCACGGCCCCAGCAGCATCAGCTTCGTCTGCTGTTTCCGCGAGGGTGATCTTGCCCGCATCGAACAGTGTCTGGCAGTCGGTCGCGTCTTTTAGAGTGTCGGCGGCTTCCAGTTCCTCGGCCATGTTTTCGCCCGCGAAGCGAGGATCATCGCATTCCCCGTCATTGGCCCATTCGGAAGTGTCGTCGCCAAAATTTACCGACGTGTCTTGCGCTGATGCTGGCAATGTCAGGCCGGCCATCAGTGCTGCGATCAGGAGGGAAGAGCTCAGGCCCTTGCTTGATGTTCTCATAGTCGTCTTACCCCAGATGCACTTGAATTGGTTCCAAGCCTAAGGCCGTTTCGTATGGGAACCAAGCGTCATGCGCTTTTGATTTTGTACTGGCGCTCCTTTTTGGCAAAGAGCCATGAACCTGAAAGAACCAGTGCAGTGCCTAACGCGTGATAAGGGGTGAAGGCTTCACCTAAAATGACAACGGCGAGCAAAATCGTCACGATGGGTCCAAAACTGGCCGTCGACGAGGTGGCGCGGGCGCCAATCCGCGAGATTGCCGTGTTCAGCAAGAACGACGGCAGCACCGTGCCAAAAATCCCGAGCATGAACGCAAGAGACCAGATGTAGCTGTCATACTGGGCATAGGCAGCGACCCCGTCGAGCACGGCAGATTGGCCGATGGCCAGCACAGCCGCTGTCGCCATGCCGATGCAGGTGAACAGCCCTGAGCCCAGAATCAGCATTTGGCGCTTGGCCAAGTGCTGATAGAGCGCGAACGTCAGTGCAGATCCCAAGACCAAAAGCGTACCCTGCCAAAGCCCATCGGGCGACACGGTGAGGTTCCAGACAAAGATCACCAGCAGTCCGGCATAGCTCACCAACATGGGCGGCACCAATTGCCAGATCATCCGGTCACCGAAAAACCAAACGCCAAAGAGCAGCACAAAGAACGGATAGGTGAACAGCACCAGCCGCTCATATTGGGCTGAAACAAAAGCCAGCCCTGCGAAATCGAGATAGCTTGAGAGATAATAACCTAGGGCTCCGACCGCCATTGAGGCCGCGAGCGTTTTGGGCGTCAGCAGCGCCTTCAGTTCCGGTCGGCGTGAGAGCAGTATCGCCAAAATCACGAGGTAGACGGGCAGGGCGACCAGCATGCGCAGCGCCAGCGTGCCCTCGGTTGTTACCCCAGCAGCAAAGGCGAGCTTGATGAAAACGCCCTTGGTCGAGAACAGCGCCGCCCCCGCAAAGGCAAGGCCATAGCCCAAAAGGTCACTGCGCGGCGCCGGGGAAATTTGTGTGGTCATGCAAGAAGCTTAGACGCTGATTTGGACAGCGCGAAAGCCCAAAGCCTGCAAATTCGTCCAATTAGCCGCGCGGGTGCGCCAGGGCGTAGCTTTCCAAAAGCCGCTCGGTGTCGACAGCCGTATAGATCTGCGTTGTCGATAGGCTGGCATGGCCCAATAGCTCTTGGATGGCACGCAGATCGCCCCCCTTGCCGAGCAAATGGGTTGCAAAAGAGTGCCGCAGCGCGTGCGGTGTTGCAGTTTGTGGCAGGCCAAGGGCCGAGCGTAACAATTCCATGCGCGCTTGGATTGGTCTGGGGCCCAGAACACCGCCGCGAATAGCGCGGAACATGGGTTCGTCTGTGTTCACTGCAAAAGGCAAAAGGCCAAGATAGCTGTCGATAAAAGCGCGCACGGAGGCGATGAGGGGCACCATGCGAACCTTGCCGCCCTTGCCGGTGACGCGCAGTGTCGTGCTTTCCAAATCGGCTTTCCGCAGGGCCAAGGCTTCCGAAATACGCAAGCCCGCCCCATAGCAGAGGGCAATCACCGCCATATCTCTTGCCGCGACCCACGGCCTGTCCTCAAGTTCGCCCGCCATGCTCACCGCTTGCTTGGCCTCAATAACAGTCAGGGCCTTTGGCAGTGTTCTGGGGATTTTGGGGCTGCGGATGACATTGAGGGCTTCGGAGGTAAGGATCCCCTCGCGCTCTAGGAATTGAAAATAGCTGCGCAGCGACGACAGGACCCGCGCCAGCGAGCGGGAGCCCAAGCTGTCATTGCGCCGTTCCGCCATAAAGGCGCGAATATCAGCGCCGCGCAGGTCTTTTAGAAAGGCGAGCGTCACCGCTCCGCCCATATGGCCAGACAAAAAGCTCATGAACTGGCCAATGTCGCGCCCATAGGCTTCCAGCGTTTTGGGGGCGAGACGCTTGATCGAGCCCAGCTCTCTGAGCCAGTTCTCAACGCTATCGCGGACAAAAGGATCGGTGGCAAAGGCGCTATCGGTCATAGAGAGACCCTAGCGCCTTTGCATGAATAAACTCTAGCCGATTAGCTCTTGTTGCCCTTGGCAGCTTTATAGGCGGCCAACTCTAGGCGGTCTGGTTGTGATGAGAGCAATATGGCGAGCACCAATCCAATCGCCGCTCCGATCAGCGTGTCCCAGATACGCTCGCTCGCCATGTGAAAGCCCGATACGCCCGGCATGCCGATCACTGTCATCAGCAGCGCCATGGGCGTTACCAGCATTTGCCCAAGCGCATAGTTCGAGCCGATGATGATTTCGGTGATGATCTGGAGCCCGACGATGAGCCCCATCATCTGCCAGACATTGGGTTCGAATATCAGAATCACGCCAGCAATGGCGGCCCCAATCACGACGCCCAAAAGGCGCTGAACCCCACGATGGAGCGCATGGTAGAGGTGTGGCCCGGTCATTGCTGCCATCGCCCCCATGGCCGCCCACGACGGGTGAGAAGCGCCGATCAGCTGGGAGGCCGCCGCTGCTAGAAACGTCGCGAGCGTAATAGAGAGCGCTACTTCAATGCGCCGCTTGCGGGGCAGGGCGGGCTCACCGGGCACAAAGGCCGATGGGTCGTTGCGGAATTTCTCCGTGAGAAAACAGATTGCCCAGGCGAGCAAACCAACGAGCATCACCGTCAGGCCACGTTCGATGATTTCGACAAAGCGCACGGGCGTGTCGAAGGATGCCCCTGCTGCAAACACCATCAAAAGCGCTCCCGGCGCGCCCATCTTGACCGTCTGTTGAACGAACATCAGTCCGCCGCAGCACAGCGCCAGCACGATCAGCATGACAAGGTTTGGGGCGCCCAGCCAAGCCGCGGTCGATGTGACCAGAACCACAGCGGTCTGCGACAGCATGCAATAGAGCAGCAACCAGTTCCTTCGTTGCGCGGGCGCAAAGCGCCCGTAAAGGGCGACAATAGAGCCAAGCGCGGCAAAGCTGAGGAGATGGGCGAAGGGCGAGATATAGATCAGCGGCATGGCAATCGCGCCGGTCAGCGCCGCTTGTACCCCGGCCATCGCTGAGGCGCGAACATGCGGCTGAGGGGCTATCCTCATGCCGTCGCGAAGGGTGTGCGGGTGCAAAATATGTTTAGCGGCGTCGCGACGGCGCGGGCGGTCGCTCGTTGGCGGGGTGTCCATAGGCAGCAGACGTGAGTGAGGATAGGGCCATTGGGCCAGACGGTCCGACGGGACCGGATAAGTTCGCGTTCTTAAGGTATTCACTAGGGGCGGCGGAGCCCCGACTTTGGTTCTAGCTGCCCTGCGACAACGGCTGTGGATTGTAGACGAGGCCTTAACCTTCTAGAACATTGAGCGAACAAATTTGGCGCTGACAGCTTGGCCCTCGGCTCTTGTCACGCCTGCGCTCTCATGCACAAAAGGGCTCATGTTAGATCGCCCAGACATTGTCGCCGTCATGGTCGGGGTCGCCGTAGAGGGGCCCTATAGCTATCGCGTGCCTCACGGCATGAGCGTTGAGCGTGGCTCCATCGTGTCTGTGCCCTTGGGGCCGCGTTTGGTTTTGGGTGTTGTCTGGGGTGTGCCCAAAGACAGTTTTGCGCATAATCGTCTGCGCGATATCGCCCAGACCTATGATGTTCCCCCGCTCTCTGACGAGCTGATGCGTCTGGTCGATTGGGTTGCCCGCTATACGATTACCCCGCCCGGTCAGGTTTTGCGCGGCGTTCTGCGCTCCCCCGAAGCGTTGGATGCGCCCAAGCCGACAACTGCGTTCCGTCGCACCGGCGTTGTGCCTGATAAAATGACCAGCGCGCGTGAGCGCGTGCTTGAGATTTTGGTCGATGACATGGCTTGGCCCAAGCCTGCGCTCATTGGCGCGGCCGGGGTGTCAGCCTCTGTGGTGGAGGGGTTGGAAAAGGCGGGTGTGGTTGAGCGAATCGAATTGCCCGCCGCTCCCATCGTCCAAATTCCCGATCCTGATGCGGCGCCATCCACGCTTAGCCCTGAACAGCACAGTGCGCTCGATCAGATATTAGAGACGGGCGCCCACAATTTTGGCGTTGCTCTGCTCGATGGCGTCACTGGGGGCGGCAAAACCGAAGTCTTCTTTGAAGCGGTGGCCGATACGCTGCGTGCCGGGCGTCAGGCGGTGATTCTTCTGCCTGAAATCGCCCTCACCAATACATTCATCGATCGCTTCACCCGCCGTTTTGGGACGCGCCCGGCAGAATGGCACTCGGATTTGACGCCTGCGCAACGCGCCAAGATCTGGCGTGGCGTCTTGGATGGCACGGTCCGGGCTGTCGTTGGCGCGCGTTCGGCCCTGTTTTTGCCCTTCCGCGAGCTGGGGCTGCTGGTGCTCGATGAAGAGCACGACGGCGCATATAAGCAATCAGAAGGCTTTACCTACCACGCCCGCGATATGGCGATCGTGCGGGCTCAATTTGCTAAGGCACGCGTCATCCTCTCCTCGGCCACCCCTTCGGTCGAATCGCGCAACAATGCCAATCAGGGGCGCTATGCCCATGTTCGGCTCACTTCGCGCTTTGCCGAAGCGGCCATGCCCAATATCACTGCGCTCGACATGCGCACCGATGGGCCGGAAAAAGGGGAGTGGATCGCGCCCACGCTGGCCCGCGAGATTTTTGCTGCCTTGGATCGGGGCGAACAGGCGCTTCTCTTTCTTAATCGTCGCGGCTACGCGCCGCTCACCCTCTGCCGCTCCTGCGGGCATCAATATAAATGCCCCGACTGCTCGGCGTGGATGGTGGAACACCGATTCCGTGGTGTCATCATGTGCCACCACTGCGGCCATGAGATGAAAACGCCCAAAGTCTGCGGCGAATGTGGGGATACAGAAAGCCTAACAGCCGTTGGGCCGGGCATTGAGCGCGTGGCTGAGGAGGCTGCGGTGCGATTCCCCGACGCGCGTCGGGTGTTGCTCTCCACGGACATGGGTTCGCATACACAGTTGCGCGACCGATTCTCTGAAGTGGCACGTGGCGAATTTGATCTCATCATCGGCACGCAGCTGGTGTCCAAAGGTCACCATTTCGAGAAGCTCTCTGTTGTTGGCGTGCTGGATGCCGATCTCGGGCTCGCTCATGGCGACCCCCGCGCCTCGGAGAAAACCTTCCAGATTCTCACGCAGGTTGCAGGCCGCGCTGGCCGCGCCTCGCAGCACGGCAAGGCGTTCTTGCAGACCTACCACCCCGATCATCCGGTGATGAAAGCCATGGTAAGCGGGGATCGAGAGGCCTTCTATGCCTCCGAGCTTCATGCCCGAGAAGCCGGTGGCATGCCGCCTTTCGGGCGTCTTGCGGCGCTAATCGTTTCCTCAGGCGAGCAGGCGCTGGCCATGGCTCATGCCCGTATGCTCCTCACCTCCGCGCCCATGGCCGATGGGGTCCGGCTCTTTGGGCCAGCGGACGCGCCTGTCTCTATGATAAGGGGGCGTCACCGCGTGCGTCTTCTCGCGCAGTCTGGCCGAGACTTCGATTTGTCCGGTTATGTGCGGTTTTGGCTGGCGAGTGCAGAAAAAGCCAAGGGTGATTTGCGCGTCCAAATTGACATAGACCCCGTCAGCTTCATGTAAATTTCTGTCGGAGCAGATTTTCCCTGTGAAAAACCCGACCGTTCTTGGCGCGAAAAGCAAGTCGTGCTTGGAAATTTATCCCAATAAAAAGCGCAATCGGGCCTGCGACACTTTCGCAACGACTGAATCCCATGCGCAAGCCTTGCAGTGCCTGCTTTTCCTGTGTTAGAGCGGGCGCGAATTTAGGGGTCCGGCTCGTGGCCCGTTTCCGAGCACGTCCAAGCGTTCATATTCCGCCCCGGGTACCCATCCGGAGACGGCCAATTAGAGGGTGAAGCAGCATTGGCAGCGCAGAACTCAGTGCTTACCCAGATCGCGCGGCCATATGCGTCGGCGCTTTTTGACCTCGCCCGGAGCGAGAACCAGATGGCTCAGGTTGAAACTGGCCTGTCTGACGTCTCCCGGCTTATCGGTGAAAGCGAAGATTTTTCTCGCTATCTCCGTTCTCCAGTTCTCTCCAGCGATGTGAAAGCATCCGCGCTCAACGCTATTCTTGAGCGCGCGAAGGTCAACCAGACCGTTGCTAACTTCCTTCGCGTGGTGGCCCAGAATGGTCGCCTCTTTGCTCTCGATCAGATCATCACGGCTTTCCGTGAACTGGCCGCAGAAGCACGTGGCGAGACCACGGCAGACGTGACCTCTGCCGCTCCGCTGACCGCGGAACAAGCAGCAGCTTTGGCGGAAACGCTCAAGGCCAAGCTTGGCAAGACAGTCACGCTCAATCAATTCGTCGATCCCTCGCTCATCGGTGGCCTTCAGGTCAAAGTCGGTAGCCAGATGATCGACTCTTCGCTCAAGACAAAACTCGCCGCGATGAAAGTCGCCATGAAAGAGGTCGGATAAATGGACATCAAAGCCGCGGAAATTTCTGCGATCCTCAAGGACCAGATCAAGAATTTCGGCCAGGAAGCCCAGGTTTCCGAAGTTGGTCAGGTGCTCTCCGTCGGTGACGGTATTGCCCGCGTATACGGCCTCGACAACGTTCAGGCTGGTGAGCTCGTTGAATTCCCAGGTGGCGTTAAGGGCATGGCTCTTAACCTCGAAACCGACAACGTCGGTGTCGTGATCTTCGGTTCCGACCGTCAGATCAAGGAAGGCGACGTCGTTAAGCGTACCGGCGCCATCGTGGACACCCCAGTTGGTCCAGGCCTCTTGGGTCGCGTTGTCGACGGTCTAGGTAACCCGATCGACGGCAAGGGTCCAATCGACCACACCGAACGTCGTCGCGTTGACGTTAAGGCTCCTGGCATTCTGCCACGTAAGTCGGTTCACGAACCAATGTCGACCGGCCTCAAGGCTATCGACGCGCTGATCCCAATCGGCCGTGGCCAGCGTGAATTGATCATTGGCGACCGTCAGACCGGTAAGTCCGCGATCATTCTCGACACCTTCCTCAACCAGAAGCCAGCTCACGACGCAGGCGCTTCGGACACTGACAAGCTCTATTGCATCTACGTTGCAATCGGCCAGAAGCGTTCGACCGTTGCTCAGTTCGTGCGTCAGCTCGAAGAATCCGGCGCCCTGCCGTACTCGATCGTTATCGCTGCGACCGCTTCGGACCCAGCACCGCTCCAGTACATCGCACCGTTCACCGGTTGCGCGATTGGCGAATGGTTCCGTGACAATGGCAAGCATGCCGTTATCGCGTATGACGATTTGACCAAGCAGGCTGTTGCTTACCGCCAGATGTCGCTTCTTCTGCGTCGTCCACCAGGCCGTGAAGCTTACCCAGGCGACGTTTTCTACCTCCACAGCCGTCTTCTCGAACGCGCTGCGAAGATGAACGAAGCCAATGGTCTTGGCTCGCTGACTGCTCTGCCAGTTATCGAAACCCAGGCAAACGACGTTTCGGCTTACATCCCGACCAACGTGATCTCGATCACCGACGGCCAGATCTTCCTCGAAACCAACCTCTTCTTCCAGGGTATCCGCCCAGCCGTTAACGTCGGTCTGTCGGTTTCCCGCGTTGGTGGTTCGGCTCAGATCAAGGCGATGAAGCAGGTTGCTGGTTCGCTTAAGGGTGAACTCTCCCAGTACCGCGAAATGGCTGCATTTGCTCAGTTCGGTTCCGACCTTGACGCTGCAACCCAGCGCCTTCTGAACCGTGGTGCGCGTCTGACGGAGCTGCTCAAGCAGCCACAGTTCAGCCCGCTCAAGACTGAAGAGCAGGTTGCGGTGATCTTCGCTGGTGCGAACGGCTACCTCGACTCGATCCCAGTTTCGCAGGTGATGGATTTTGAACAGCACACCCTGTCCGCTCTGCGCGGCAAGTATGCTGACATTCTCGCCACCATCGCGAAGGACAAGGCTCTGAGCGACGACACCCGTGCAAAGCTCAAGTCGGCTCTTGATGATATCAAGAAGACCTACGCGGCCTAAGCCCGAAGGAGACGACAGGCTATGCCGTCGCTAAAGGACCTAAAAAACCGGATCGACTCGGTCAAATCGACCCAGAAGATCACCAAAGCCATGCAGATGGTCGCGGCCGCAAAATTGCGCCGCGCACAAGAAGCGGCTGTCGCTGCCCGTCCATACGCTGAGCGTATGGGCGCGGTGCTCTCCTCCCTGGCCGCCGTTTATGACGGCCAGGCAGATGCTCCGGTGTTGCTCGCTGGTAACGGCCGCGACCAGGTTCATCTGCTGGTGGTTGCCACTGGTGAGCGCGGCTTGGCTGGTGCTTTCAACTCGTCGATCGCACGTCTTGCGCGCGATCACGTCTTGAAGCTTCAGGCTGAAGGTAAGACCGTCAAAATTCTTACCGTCGGTCGCAAGGGCCACGATATTCTGCGTCGTCAGTTCGCCGATCTGATCGTTGATACGGTCAGCTATCGCGAAGTGAAGACCGTTGGTTTTGCTCAGGCGTCTGAGATTTCTCAGCGTCTGCAGACCATGTTCGCAGCTGGTGAATTCGATATCGCCACCCTGTTCTTTGCTAAGTTCAACTCCGTGATCAGCCAGGTGCCACAGGCAGTCCAGCTCATCCCGGCCAAGATCGAAGCTGTTGAGGGTGCGGGTAAGGTCGATAACTCGACCGTACTTTACGAATATGAGCCCAGCGAAGAAGCGATCGTCGAAGACCTTCTGCCACGCAATATCAGCGTGCAGATCCTTCGCGCGTTCCTCGAAAACAGTGCTTCGTTCTACGGTGCGCAGATGTCCGCAATGGACAATGCTACCCGTAATGCGGGCGACATGATCGGCAAGCTGCAGCTGAGCTATAACCGCCAGCGTCAGGCTCAGATCACCAAAGAACTTATCGAAATCATTTCCGGCGCGGAAGCGCTCTAACCCCTCAGCGAGGACGAACAAATGGCAGATAAAAAGGCCGGTCGCGTATCGCAGGTCATTGGCGCCGTCGTTGACGTGGTGTTCGACGATCACCTGCCCGCAATCCTGAACGCGCTTGAAACCACTAACAATGGTCAGCGCCTGGTACTCGAAGTAGCTCAGCACTTGGGCGAAAACGCAGTACGCACCATTGCTATGGACACGACCGAAGGTCTCGTCCGTGGCACCGAAGTAACCGATCTGGGCACCGCGATCCGCGTTCCAGTTGGTGAAGGCACCCTCGGCCGCATCATGAACGTTATCGGCGAGCCGATCGACGAAGCTGGTGCGATCGAATCAGAAGGCCTGCGTGAGATTCACCAGGACGCTCCAGCATTTGCTGAACAGAACCCTGCTTCCGAAGTGCTCGTCACCGGGATCAAGGTTGTTGACCTGATCGCTCCATACGCTCGCGGTGGTAAGATCGGTCTGTTCGGTGGCGCCGGCGTGGGCAAGACCGTTCTGATCCAGGAACTGATCAACAACGTTGCTAAGGCACACGGTGGTTACTCGGTGTTCGCTGGCGTGGGTGAACGTACCCGCGAAGGCAACGACCTGTACTACGAAATGATCGAATCGGGCGTGAACAAGGACCCACATGAGAACAACGGCTCTGCCGCTGGTTCCAAGTGCGCTCTCGTGTTCGGCCAGATGAACGAACCACCAGGCGCGCGTGCTCGCGTTGCTCTGACGGGTCTCACCATCGCGGAAAACTTCCGTGACAAGGGCCAGGACGTTCTGTTCTTCGTCGACAACATCTTCCGCTTCACTCAGGCAGGTGCTGAAATGTCGGCTCTGCTCGGCCGTATTCCATCGGCAGTGGGCTATCAGCCAACCCTGTCGACCGACATGGGCGCGATGCAGGAACGCATCACCACCACCACCAAGGGTTCGATTACCTCGGTGCAGGCCGTGTACGTTCCAGCGGACGATTTGACCGATCCGGCACCAGCAACCACCTTCGCTCACTTGGACGCGACGACCGTTCTGAACCGTGCGATCTCCGAAAAGGGTATCTACCCTGCAGTGGATCCACTGGCTTCGAACTCGCGTATCCTTGACGCGAACGTTGTTGGCCAGGAGCACTACGATACCGCTCGTCAGGTTCAGTCGATCCTGCAGAAGTACAAGGCTCTCCAGGACATCATCGCCATCCTCGGGATGGACGAATTGTCGGAAGAAGACAAGCTGACCGTGGCGCGCGCTCGTAAGATCGAACGCTTCATGTCCCAGCCGTTCGACGTGGCAGAAGTGTTCACCGGTTCGCCAGGCGTGTTCGTAAAGCTCGAAGACACCATCAAGGGCTTCAAGGGTCTCGTGAACGGTGATTACGATCACCTTCCAGAACCAGCCTTCTACATGGTTGGCACCATCGAAGACGCTGTTGCCAAGGCACAGAAGCTGGCCGCTCAGGCAGCCTAAGCTAAAAATCGGTGTGGGCCGCCCCGGCGGCCCACCCTTTTCGTCAAGGGGCCCGGATCCATTTCGGGCTTCATTGCCAAAGGACCAAGAGAATGGCTGAAGGCCTCAAGATCGAGATCGTGTCGCCAGAGCGGCTTGTGCTGTCCGAGACCGCAGTGTCTGTCACTGCTCCGGGCACCGAAGGCTACTTTACCGTCATGCCCGACCATGCGCCGTTCATGACCACCCTCCGTTCCGGTTTCATCACCGTGACTCCTGTCAACGGCAAGGCATCGATCTATTTCGTGCGCGGCGGCTTTGCTGACGTTTCGCCGAGTGGTTTGACCATTCTCGCCGAAGAATCGGTTCCTTTCAGCGAATTCGATCATGAAGGTCTCAAGACCCAGATCGCTGCTGCACAGGAAACCCTGAAGAACGCCAAGGTCGAAGAAATGACCTTCGCGCAGGAAATCGTCACAGGTCTCGTGAACCTGGCTGCGGAAGCTGCTCAATTGAACGGCACGCACATCCACTAATCCCTGCGATTAGTACTGATATAAAAGAAGGCCGCCTCCCAGAGGCGGCCTTCTTGCATTTGAGCTGGAATAGTTTCGGGTTACGCTAGGGCCGCGTCGACAAGCGCCTGCGCATGCAGTTCCGTGGTGGCATAGCAGGGCAAAGCGCTCACACTGTCATCCACCAGCATACCGATCTCCGTACAGCCCAAAATGACCGCCTGCGCGCCGCGATGGGCCAAGCGCTCAATCGCATTGAGATAGATTTTTCGCGACTCTTCGCGGATGATGCCTTTGCAGAGCTCGTCGTAGATAATGCCGTTGAGATTGGTGTGATCGACGTCTGGAGTAAGAGGCGTCAAGCCACGGGCCGAGAGGCGATCCTTATAAAATCCCATCTCCATGGTGAACCGCGTGCCCAAAAGCCCAACCGTATCATAGCCATCAGCCAGCAGGGCATCAGCCGTTGGGTCGGCGATATGGATAAAGCGCGCTGAAACGCCCTCTGTGACCTCTTCAGCGACAAGATGCATGGTGTTGGTGGCCAAGCCCAGAACTTGCGCTCCAGCCGCTTCAAGGGCTTTGGCGGCGCCATTGAGCACAACGCCTGCATCATGCCAACGACCTTCGGCTTGCATGGCGGCGATTGGCGCGAAATCGACGGAGTGAATGATCACGGGCGCTGAATGGAGGCCCCCGAGACGGCGCGCCGTTTCGGTGTTGAGAATGCGGTAGTAGTGAGCGGTCGATTCCCAGCTCATGCCGCCAATCAGACCAATTGTTTTCACGAGAAATACCGCCGAGGAATGTCAGCAAATGCGTCGACGACTTTGTCGTAAGCATCGCGTTTGAACGGGATGATCAATTCGGGAGCCAAGGTTAGGTCCTCCCAACGCCACCCGTTGAACTCGGGCTTATGCTTGCCTTTTGCAGGGGCCAGAACATTGATTTCGCTCTCATCGCCTGTGAAGGCGAAGGCGTACCAACGCTGGCGCTGTCCGCGATATTTGCCTTTAAACCCAACACCCATGATCTCGGGCGGAAAATCGTAATAGATCCACTCAGGGGCCTCAGCGAGGAGGCTCACGGAGGTGACATCTGTCTCTTCATAAAGCTCACGCAGAGCGGCCTTGAGACTGTCTTCGCCCTTGTCGATGCCGCCTTGCGGCATCTGCCAGGCAAAGCCCGAAGAACTGGACTTTTCTGGGTCGCCTTCCGAGAGACGATGGCCGAGAAAAACCTTGCCTTGGGCATTAAACAGAGCCACCCCAACGCAGTCACGATAGGGCAGGCTCTCACGATCTGGACGATCGGACATTGATAAGGCCTATTTCATCAGTGCGCTGGCGGGGACCAGGACGATCCCTTTGGCGTCTAGCTCCTGTGCCCATTCCGACACGGTCTGCACCGAGATGGGCAGCGCACTAATAATACCAATCGCCGAGCCAGTTTCCATGGCCTGAGCTTCAAGGCTGGCAATCGCTGAGAGAATAGCAGGACGAGATGGGTTGGCGTCGAGCATTGTCGTGGCGCGGGTAAAAGGCACATTATTGGCCTCTGCCAGCTGCCCAGCCACCGAGCGGTTCGAGGAGCCGTCATCGAGATAGCCCAAGCCGCGCAGGCCCAGCTCTTCCATGACTGGGCTCATGTCTCCGGCCGAAGCGGTAAACCGCGCGCCCATATTGTTCATCACGCTGAAATAACCGCCGAAGCGCGACATCAGCCAAAACAGCTTGTCGAGATTTGCGCGTGGTGTTTCGCCGGTCAGCATCGTGTGCGGGCCGGGATCATTTTGCGGATAATCAAAGGGCTCAAGCGGGATTTCCAGCATCACCTCATGGCCGGATGCCCTTGCGGTATTGACGGTGCCCACCAGCGAGCGGCCATAGGGCGCAAAAGCGAGAGTGATGTCAGCCGGGAGCTGATCAATGGCGTTCATCGAGCCCTGCTCGTTAATGCCGAGACCGGTCACGACAATGGCGATTTTGGCCAGATTTGGCGCAATTTCATCGACCGGACGCCGGTAGGCGTCGAAGGGGCCAAGGCCCGTGGGCGACATGCGCGGGATGATGCCATTGACGGTTTCTTCCGCCAATTCAGGCAGAACGCCTGTGCCGATCAAACTCACTTCCAGCGATGGTCGTGGTGTGGTTTCGGCAGGCTCATAAGGAACGAGGGGGACTTGCCCTGCAGGAAATTGCTGATCGTCTGCGGTGATTGTGACGGGTGAGGTCGCGCCAGCCGAGGCGTTCGGCACGGCGACAGCATTTGCGACCGCATTGGCGTCACGCGTCGAGGTGATAGCCACTTCAGCCATTGGGCGGCCGCCGAGCGGGTCGTCTACCAAGACGATCCGCCCAAGGGCGCCAAGCAAGATAACGATACTGACCCCGAACAATGTGCGGGCCAGCGGGAAATGATGCCGGCCGCCATCGACCCGATGTTTGCGCCCTCTCAAAGGCGTCGAAAGGTCATTGGCCATATCGTTGCGCTCGTGCCCACTGGGGTAGTTCAGTTGTCAGGATGCGGCGCGAATCACGCCGCATCACAAGTTTAGTGCGAAAACCTTTATTCCGCTTTTGGCGGGAAGGCTTCGTGGGTTTCTTCACCGGTAATCAGCTTCACCGCATACTGGAGCTGTACGTCCTCGGCTGCATCTTGCGGCACGTAAACCGACGAGCCGACTGTCGCTTCTTCCTGGCCTTCGATCTCGATATGGCCTTCGAGTGCAGCTTCGCCGATGATCTCGTCACGACCCTTGATCTCGTCAGGAACCTTCTGCAGCACTTCAATGTCGGGCGTGATGCCGAGCGCCTGAATGGACCGGTTTGATGGCGTGTAATAGCGCGCGGTTGTGATCCGCATTGCGCCATCAGGACCAAGCCCGATGATCGACTGCACCGAACCCTTGCCGAATGAGCGCGTGCCAACAACGGTTGCGCGCTTGTGGTCTTGCAGAGCACCGGCGACGATTTCCGAAGCAGAAGCCGAGCCACCGTTGACCAGAACAATCATCGGAATGTCTTTGAGGCGACGATCGAGTGGATCGGGCGCTGCGTCATAGCGAGCGCTTTCGCGTTCGGTGCGGCCACGGGTCAGCACAACAGCGCCGCGTTCAAGGAAGGCGTCGGCAACATAGACCGACTGATCGACCAGTCCGCCTGGATTGTTGCGCAGGTCAAGGATGATGCCCTTGGGCGCCTTGCCTTCACGTTCTTTCCAGATATCGTCCACGGCCTTTTCGATGCCGACGAAAGCCTGTTCGGAGAAGCGCGACAGGCGCAGAACCGCGACTTCGTCATCCCCTTCCATGCTCCAGCGCACAGCGCGCATCGAAATGGTGCCGCGGGTCAGTTCGAACTCGAGAGGCTCGTTCACGCCTTCGCGGGCAATGGTGATTTTTACCTTGGTGCCGACGGGGCCGCGCATTTTGCCAACGGCTTCGTCCTGGGTCATGCCCTGAACGTCGTCGCCGTCGATCTCGATGATAAGGTCATTGGAGAGAATGCCAGCCTTGGCAGCCGGGGTGTCGTCGATGGGCGAGACCACTTTAATATAGCCGTCTTCCATCTGGATCTCGACGCCCAGACCACCGAACTGGCCCGAGGTGTCTTCACGCACATCGTCGTAATCGGCAGGCGGCAGATAGCCCGAATGCGGATCAAGCGAGGTCAGCATGCCCTGAATGGCGGCGCGGATCAGCTCCTGCTCATCCGGCGGATCAACATATTCAGCGCGAATGCGGTCGAAGATTTCGCCGAACAGATTGAGATCGCTATAGATCTCATCATCGCTCCGCGGCTCGGCCTTCTCCTGCTTGCTGGGCTCTGGCTCTTCCCCGCTCGGGTTTGGCGCCTCCTCAGCGGGTTGCTCAGTGGGTGCAGGATCGGTTGGAGCTGCGTCTTGCGCCAGAACCAGGCTGGTGGAGGACAGGAGCAGGGCCGCACAGACTGCGGCGACACGGTGCTTAGGAGGATGCATAAATGTGTTTATCCAGTCTGTTCGATAGTGGCCCACCAACCGTTCGGGTCGAAAGGCTCGTTGTCTCTTCTCAGCTCAATATAAAGCGTTGGTTCGTTGTTACCAGCACCTGTGGTGACTGTTCGTCCAATGGTGCGCGATCCCATCGTCCCGAGGGGTTCGCCCATTTGGACAAACTGGCCAATCTCAGTCGTAATGGATTCCAAACCGGCGAGGAGCGTGGTGTAGCCATCCCCGGTATTGAGAATGATGATTTCGCCGTAATTGAGGTAAGGGCCCTTATAAAGCACCCAACCATCTGATGGAGCGAGAACCTGCGCCGTCGGACGGGTGATCAGATACTGGCCTTGAGAGACCCCACCTTTGCCGTCATTGGCCCCCCAATCGAGCGCCAGTGTTCCATTGGCTGGTTGGGTCAAATACCCGCGTGCCAGTGGGAAGGGCACTGCAGGTTGCGTGCGGCTGGTGTTGGCAAAGGCCAATTGTACGGCCTCTGGCGAGAGGCGCGGCAGGTCCTCGTCAGGCGAAGCGGGACGCGTTGAGGCATTGGCGCGGTCGGAGAGGGCGCTAATAAGTTCACGCAGCGTCGCGGCCTTTTCAGCCAGGGCGACAGCCGCTTCCTCTTCCGCCTGCAATTGCGTGGTGCGTTGGTTGATACCGGTCTTGCGTGCCGTAATCAGGGTCGCAATGCGCAATTGTTCTTCTTCGAGAACGTCCTGATTGGCGCGTAGAGTTTCCTCTTCGGCCATGGCCGCGATCTTAATATCGGTCAGCTCTTTTAGGTCTGCCGACACAGAATCCGCCTTGGCGCGCAACTGCGGCACGATCGCTGAGATCAGCATAGCCCCACGCGCCGAACCCAAAGCATCGCTCGGATCGACGATGAGTGCCGGAGGCGGATGGAGCGATATGCGTTGAAGCGCTGCCAGCACGTTGGCGACCTCAGCGTCGGCGCCATCAAGACGCCCGCGGACGTCCATCTCTTTGACGATCAGCTCGGAGAGGCGCTCTTCCACATCGGCGATTTCGATTTCCGCCAATTTGACCCGCTGCGCCGCGCCAATGAGCGCCGCGTTTTGCTGGGTGCGATCCCCTTCCATCGCTTCAATCTCGGCTTTAAGCGCATCGATGCGCTCCCGCGAGATGGTCAGCGAGGCTTCAACCTCTTCCAGATTGCCGACATCGAGCTGCGGCTCTTCGGGCGGCAGGACTTCGACCGGGGGGGCCACAGGCTGTTCAGTTGTTAGGTCGAGACCGGTCTCACCAGCAGGTTGAGCGACGTCGAGCGCCGGGCGCAGTTCCGCCGCTGGATTGGGAATAGGTTCCGCGTCTTGCGAGAGAATAGGGAATACGCCAAGGCCTGCCAGAACGGCGCCGGCAAGCAGGGTCTTAACGGTGCGGGCCGGCCGCAGAGGCATGGCGTCTCCTCGAGGGATAAACGATCCCGAATCAATTCAGCGGCAATTTAGCAAGCCTTCGGACAATCGCCCGTTAACTCTGCTTAACCATCACAGCGGCGAGACTATGGCGAAAGCCTAGTCGCCGCGATGATAGGGATGGCCCGAAAGGATTGTGGTTGTGCGATAAAGTTGTTCAGCCAGCATGATCCTAACCAGCTGATGTGGCCAGACCATGGGTGAAAAGCTCACCACTAAATCGCATTGTTTCACCAGTTCTGGATCAAGTCCGTCAGCGCCGCCGATCATAAAGCTCACTGACGAGCGGCCATCGTCTCGCCAACGACCGATTTGCTTGGCAAAGCTTTCCGAGGTGATGGCTTTGCCGCGCTCATCGAGCGCCACCAAAACCCCGCCCTCGGGCAGAGCGGCGCGGAGGCCTTTGGCTTCCTCGCTCTTGCGCGCAGGCGCCGACCCGGCCCGGCTTTCATTGAGTTCTGATACGTCAAAGCCGGTCAGAGCCAATGGTTTGCCGCTGCCCTGAGCGCGCTCAAGATAACGGGCCACAAGCTCGCGCTCTGGCCCGTTCTTCATCCGGCCAACGGCCGCGATTGCGATGCGCATGAGATCTTAGTGCTGATCCGCCGAGAAATCGGCCTGCCACATCTTTTCGATGCTGTAGAACTCGCGCACTTCTGGGCGGAAGATGTGAACGATAACGTCGTCCGCATCGATCAGTACCCAGTCGGCCTGCTGCAGGCCTTCAACGCGTGGCTTACCGAAACCGGCGTCGCGCAGGGCGATGACCAGCTGGTCAGCAACAGCGGCGACGTGACGGTTCGAGCGACCAGAGGTCACCACCATGTAATCAGCAATCGAGGACTTGCCTTCGAGGTCGACAGAAACAGTGTCTTCGGCCTTGGCGTCATCGATCGTGTTGAGGATAACCTCAATGAGAGTTTTCTTCTGTGCCACTACGTCGTCTCGGGAAGCAGGGGCGGTGTTTTCGGGCGTGGCCATTAGCAAAGGCCTTCCGCCCATGCGCGTGCATGGGTCATGCGAGGGATATCGATCCTAAAATTGTTGCTCGGAATGTCGCGGCGACGTGAATACGGCAAGCCGTCATTTCCTGTTCCGGTGAATTCACCATTGGCCCTAAAAATACGCGTTTACCGAGGATTTCGCAAGGTCAGGCTGAAAATCAAGAAACAGCGGGATTTTGAGCCGCTCGAATGGCGCTAGACGACAGATTTGATTGCCTGCCTTGGAGATAAACCCAGGCTGGCGTTTGCGCCCCGACAATCAGGGCCGGGGCGTCTTCATCACGTTTTGCGTAGTCAAATGTGGCAGAGGCTCGGCTGGCCAAGGCTTTGCGCGCAGCACCGGGACGCGCATAGACGGCAATCGGCGTGGTTGCAAAAATTTGCCGCCAGCGCTCCCACTTGTGCATGTCAGCGAGGCTGTCGGCCCCCATGATCCAAACAAAGCGTCGGTCGGGCAGGGCTGTGACAAGATGGTTCAGCGTCTGCCAAGTGTATTTTATCCCGAGGGCTGCCTCGAACCCGGTGACTTTTATGCGCGGATCGCGGATGCGTGCTCGCGCGGCCAACACCCGCTCTTTTAAGCTCGGTAGGCCCGCGTTGTTCTTGAGCGGATTGCCCGGTGTCACCAAAACCCAGAGCGCATCAAGCTGCAAACGCCGTAGGCTTTCCTGCATCACGAGGAGGTGCCCGTCATGCAGGGGATTAAAACTCCCGCCAAAAAGCCCAATGCGCATCCCCGATCCCGAAGGTGGGATTTCGGTGATACCCGCAATCTTGAGTTTTGGCCGGAGCACTCTTTACCTCGCCCCTAGGGGGAGAGGTCGACGCGAAGCGGCGGGTGAGGGGGGCTTCAGCATCAAGGCCGCAATTGCCCGTTGCCGCGCACACGATATTTAAAGCTCGTCAGCTGCTCGACGCCAACCGGCCCGCGTGCATGCATCTTGCCCGTCGCAATACCGATCTCGCCGCCGAACCCAAATTCACCACCGTCGGAGAATTGGGTCGAGGCATTGTGCATGATCACGGCGCTGTCGATCTCGTTGAAGAATTTTTCAACCGCCTCAGCATCCTCAGCGATAATCGCCTCGCTGTGATGGCTCGAATAATGCTCGATATGGGCGATGGCGGCCTCAACACTATCGACGATTTTCACCGAGATGATGGCGTCTTCATATTCGGTCTTCCAGTCCTGCTCCGTCGCCGCGATGGCGTCGGGGATCAAGCTCATAACCTGCGCATCGCCACGGATTTCGCAGCCTTTTTCGATCAACGCTGCGATGATCGGCTTGAGATGGGTGTCCACTACGTCCTTGTGAACCAGCAGGGTTTCAGCCGCGCCGCAAATGCCCGTGCGGCGCATTTTGGCGTTGGCGGTAATCGCCACGGCCTTTTCGAGGTCAGCGCTTTTATCGACGTAGACGTGCACCAGTCCCTCAAGATGGGAAAACACTGGCACCCGCGCTTCTGCCTGTACGCGCGCCACCAGCGATTTGCCGCCTCGTGGCACGATCACATCAATATTGCCGTCGAGACCCTTGAGCATTTCGCCCACGGCTGCACGATCCGTTGTCGGCACCAGCTGCACGCATTCAACCGGCAGGCCGGCCAGATGCAGCCCATCGAGCAGGCAATCAACTAGGGCGCGCGACGAGTGGAAACTGTCCGAGCCGCCGCGCAAAATAACGGCGTTGCCGGCCTTGATGCAGAGCGCGCCCGCGTCAGCAGTCACATTCGGACGCGATTCAAAAATCACGCCGATCACGCCGAGCGGGGTGCGCACGCGCTCGATATGAAGCCCGTTGGGACGATCCCATTCGGAAATGACGGTGCCAACGGGGTCAGGCAGTTCAGCAATGGTTTTGACCGCTGCAATAATGCCGTCGATCCGCGCATCATTGAGCAAAAGCCGATCGAGGAAAGCCCCGGATATGCCCTTTTCGGTTGCGGCTGCCATGTCGAGCGCATTGGCCTTCAAAATGGCTTTGCGATGCGCGTTGATCGCGCCAGCGGCAGTGAGCAGGGCCGTGCGCTTTTGTTCGGCGGTCGCGATCTTGAGGGCACTCGCGCCCTTGCGCGCGTTGCGGCCCAGATCGGCCATGATCTGAGGCAGGGAGGCGTCCGCGGTCATTTCTGCTGCGCTCATACCAAAGCCTCCTCGTCGATACCGATCATAACCAGATTGTCGCGATGCACCATTTCCGAGCGGTTGCCCACGCCCAGAAGTTCGCCCATGCGATCAGAATTCTTGCCCATCACCAGACGGGCGTCTGCACTGTCAAAGCTCGACAGACCACGCGCAATTTCGCGCCCGGCGTCATCGAGAATAGCAATAGTGTCGCTGCGCTCAAAATCACCGGTGATCTTGGTCACGCCAACGGGCAGCAGCGATTTGCCCTGACGCAGCGCACGTACGGCACCAGCGTCGAGCTGCAGCGTGCCTGCTACTGAAAGCGTGCCCATAATCCAGCGTTTGCGCGATTGGGCGCGGCTGGTGGCCGCTTTGAATAGGGTGTGTAAGCCGCCCGTGTTGAGGCGGGCCAGCGGGTGCGCTTCGGTGCCCTTGGCGATGATCATCGCGGTCCCCGCAAGCGTTGCGATTTTGCCTGCCTCGACCTTAGTGGTCATGCCGCCCCGCGAGAGGTGGCTTGCAGCGCCCCCGGCCATGGATTCGATTTCAGCCGTTATGCGCTCCACGACCGGAATATGGGTCGCGTTGGGGTCTTTGGCGGGAGGCGCGGTATAGAGCCCATCAATATCGGAAAGCAGCACAAGCAAATCTGCTTCGATCATCGTGGCGACGCGCGCCGACAGGCGATCGTTGTCGCCATAGCGAATTTCAGCCGTCGCCACCGAGTCATTCTCGTTGATGATCGGAATTGCGCCTAAGCCGAGCAGGGTGCGGATGGTGGTGCGCGCATTGAGGAAGTAGCGGCGCTCTTCGGTGATATTGGGCGTGATCAGGATTTGCCCGGTCACAATACCATGCTTGCCCAATGCCTCTGCCCAAGCCTGGGACAGCGCAATTTGCCCGGCACTGGCGGCCGCTTGCGATTGTTCGAGCGTCAGCGACAGCGCCGATAGTCCCAGTAGCCCACGACCGAGCGCAATCGCGCCTGAGGAGACGATGACGATCTCCTTGCCTTCGCCTTTCAAGCTCGCCACGTCTTGGGCCAGCTGCGCCAGCCATTCGGCGCGCAATTTGCCAGCTTTGTCCACCAAAAGGGCCGAGCCGATCTTGATGGTGATGCGGCGGTAGGAGGCGAGGGCGGTCATCTGTTTAGATCCGATTGTGGGTCTTTGGTGCGCCAGAGCCTGGTTCTCAAGAGGCGCGTGGGTCGTCGGAAAAAAGGGGTTCTCAACGCAGCGAGAACCCCCAGATTGGGTCAGATTATGGTGTCCACGGAACGTGGGCAGTCTTGCCAGCGTCCTCAGCGGCCTTTTCTGCGTCGAGCAGGTTCAGCACGTCGTAAAGAACCTGATCAACACCCTTACCGGTCGCGCCGGAAACGAGGCGGATTTCAGCGTCGGTCACTTCCTGAATGGCGGCGACCTTTTCGGCGATCTCTTCTTCGGTCAAAGCGTCGATCTTGTTGAGAACAACAATCTCTTCCTTCTCAGCCAAAACGTCCGCATAAGCGCCAAGCTCATAGCGCACCGCTTCATAGACGTGTGCCACGTCTTCATTGGTGCCATCGATGAGGTGGATCAGAACCTTACAGCGTTCAATGTGGCCGAGGAAACGGTCACCGATACCAATGCCTTCGCTCGCGCCTTCGATCAGGCCCGGAATATCGGCCAGAACGAATTCACGCTCGCCAATGCGCACAACACCAAGGTTGGGGTGCAGCGTGGTGAAGGGATAGTCGGCGATCTTTGGCTTTGCCGCCGAAACGGCCGCGAGGAAGGTTGACTTGCCTGCGTTTGGCTGGCCGACGAGACCCGCGTCCGCGATCAGTTTCAGGCGCAACCAAATGCCCTTTTCAATGCCTTCCTGGCCAGGGTTCGCGCGGCGCGGTGCCTGGTTGGACGAGGTCTTGAAATAGGCATTGCCGAAGCCGCCATTGCCGCCCTGCAGCAGCACGACGCGCTGGCCGATTTCTGTGAAGTCGGCGATCAGCGTTTCCTGATCTTCTTCAAAGATCTGGGTGCCCTTGGGCACGCGCAGAACAATGTCTTCGCCGTCGGCGCCGGTGCGGTTCTTGCCCATGCCGTGGACGCCGGTGTCAGCGCGGAAGTGCTGCTGATAGCGGAAGTCGATGAGCGTGTTCAGCCCTTCGCAGCATTCAGCGATAATATTGCCGCCGCGTCCGCCATTGCCGCCATCGGGGCCGCCGAACTCAACGAATTTTTCGCGCAGGAAGCTGACAGCGCCAGCGCCACCAGCACCTGATTTGATGTAGACCTTGGCCTGGTCGAGAAATTTCATGCCTGTCGTGCCTTCCAGACGCTGTGCGTCAATATGGTATCGATATGCTCTACCTCAGCGTCTCGTGCAAGGCAGTGCAAAGTGGAACGTTCCATCTCGGTAAACCCGAGCCGTTTTTGCACGGCCAGCGAGGCATGGTTGAAATGGTAGACGCCCGAGTAAAGGGCTGGAGCCTGGGTTTGAGCAAAAAACCACGCGACAGCTGCCGTCGCGGCCTCACTCATGATCCCTTGGTTCCAAAAGGGTTGACCCAACCAATATCCCAAAACGGGACCGGATGGACCAGATTGATAGCCGATATGGCCCACATATCCCCGTCCGTCGAGATCAATTGAGAAATTGACCTCGTCTGCAACACTGGGTGGGCGCAAAGACCGCAGCCAAGTTTCGGCATAGCTGCGCTCATAAGGGTAGGGAACGCGCGCCAGATTGCCCGATACCTCAAAATTATTGAGATAGCGGGTAATCAGCTCGGCGTCGGCCAATATTGGCTGACGCAGCGTCAGGCGCGCGGTTTTGATCATCGGGCTCAGCATTCCAGCACGCGTCTGTTATCCTCTTGCGCTTGCGGTTCGGCGAGCATCTCTCGTCCCACCCAAGCACTGCGCGTCAGCAGGGAGATCACATGCTCCACATTGTGCTGCAACGCATGAGAGAAGCGTCGGTCGCGATCAATGGGCAAAAAACCCAGTTTCTCCTGCAAGCGGAGCGATGCCAAATTGTTGACCTGCACCGCCGTGGTGATGGTGTCCCGCTCGGATGAGGCAAAATACCAATCGAGCACGGCGCGCACCGCATCGGTGCCGAGGCCGCGTCCCCAATGGCTGCGGGTTATGCCAAACCCGAGCTCAGGGGTGATGGTCACTCCACCCACCATGATGCCGTGCTGTTCAACGACAAACATGGTGCGCACTGAGCTCGGTGCGATCACATCGGCCAGCCAATCGCGCGCCATGCTCAGGGTAAACGGCCACGGCAGAGGCGTCATCCAGCGCGCAACATCATAAGAGCCCATGGTCAAAACAAAGGCTGGTGCATCATCAAGGCTTGGCGGCCTGAGGGTTAGGCGTTCTGTTCTGAGCGTGGTCATCTTATGAGTTCCAATCTCATATAAACGACGGGCTGTCCGATCAGATTGCCTTCGAGGTCAGGGCCTTCCCCCACTTCGATAAAGCCAATTTTACGCAAAACCCCGCGCGAGGCGGTGTTCTCGGCCAAGGCGCGCGACCTAAGCGATGCGACGCCTGTTTTGCGCGCCGCAGCCACCAAGGCCTCGGCGGCTTCGCTCATATAGCCGTTCCCCCAATGCTCTTCCGCCAGCCAGTAGCCCAGTTCTGGCTCCTGTCCGCCTTCAAGACGAAAGCCAACGATACCGATTAGGGCTCCCTCGAGATAAATGCCGAGCACGTGCTCGCCATCACTGGGAACAATGTTTTCGATAAAAAAGCGGGCGTCGTCTTCGCCGTATGGGAAGGGCAATCGCGACATGAATCGATGCACATTTCGATTATTGCACGCGCGCGCGATGGCTTGGACGTCATTGAGGGTCGGAGTGGCCAGAACCAGGCGCGCAGTGGTGATCGTGGTTGGCAGCAGGTCTTTAAAGCTGGTCATGGCGAAAACTCCGAAATGAAAGAAGGGGAACCGGTTTCCCGGTCCCCCTTCATCTTCGGTGTGTCACCAAACTTGCCGGGAGACCTAGGGTCACCGGCAAGATTGTCAGCTTGCCGGATTATTCGGCTGCTGCTGCCGGGATGACAGACACGTGTACTTTGTTATTCGCGCGGGTGCGGAACGCAACGTTGCCGTCTACGAGTGCGTAGATCGTGTGGTCCTTACCAAGACCAACGCCGGTGCCGGTTGCCCACTTGGTGCCGCGCTGACGGATGATGATGTTGCCAGCGATAACAGCTTCGCCACCGAACTTCTTCACGCCAAGACGACGGCCAGCGGTATCACGACCGTTGCGGGATGAACCGCCTGCTTTTTTATGTGCCATCTCTAGGGCTCCTTATTCCTGATCGGCCTTAGGAGCTGCCTTCTTGGCAGCGGCCTTCTTTGCTGGCTTTTCAGCAGCAGCGTCGTCGGTTGCAGCAACCTTCTTAGCAGCTGGCTTCTTAGCAGCCTTTGGTGCTGCAGCTTCATCAGCAACAGCAGCTGGGGCTTCAGCCTTAGCAGCAGCCTGAATGGTCGGCTTTGCGCCGCCGGTCAGGATTTCGGTGATGCGAACAGTGGTGAGCTGCTGGCGGTGACCGTTACGACGACGCGAATTGTGGCGACGACGCTTCTTGAAGATGATGACGGTCTTCTGCTTCTTGGTTTCAACCAATTCAGCAGCGACCAGAGCGCCTTCCACCAGCGGAGCGCCGACGGTGTCGCCAACCATGAGGACTTCGTCGAAGGTGACGATGTCGCCTGGAGCTGCGTCCAGCTTTTCGATCTTGATGACGTCGTTAGCAGCAACCTTGTACTGCTTACCGCCCGTCTTGATAACGGCAAAAGTCATATATAGTCCGATCGGGTTTCAATCGGTCCCTTGTTGTCGCGCTCTACGGCGCCGCAAACCCTTTTGGGATCAGCGGTCTTCGCGATTGGTCAAATCGAGTTTGACCCGTAGCCTCGAACAGCGTTTTCAAACGAAACAAACGCTCTGGTTAGACACCAGCGCGCCAGTTGCTAGGCTTATCGAGGGAAATGGCGCCAGAGTCAAGGCAAAGCCCCTGAAAAACCGGGCTTTGCTCGTCGGTTCTGCTGAACTGTGATCATGGTGTTTTCCACAATCGCCTCTCTGTCCAGCAAAATTGCAAAGCGACCGCTCTTAGCCCTACTGAAGGCGTGGGTTTGCGGGACTTCCCCTTGTGTTTGGCCTACGTCTGCGGGGTGAGGCGGAAAACATGTCGCAATATCAGCGAGGAAATCTTGGGGCGGGGGAGTTGCAAGGGTAAAAAGCCTATGTCATAAGCCGCCCATCAACCACGGCGGTCTTGGAAAAGATCGCTGAAGACCTCGCGGAGAGGTGGCAGAGCGGTTGAATGCACCGCACTCGAAATGCGGCATAGGGGCAACTCTATCGGGGGTTCGAATCCCCCCCTCTCCGCCACTTCTAAGCCATTGATATTGCTAGAGTTGAATCCGAATCAAAATACGGATTCTGTCACAGCATCCCGTCACAGTGACGGGAGTGTTTGTTCCTTGCCAAGTTCCATTTCATCCTTTGTTCACCGGCGAGGTCCAGTCTACTGGTTCCGTCGCTCGGTTCCGGTTGACCTGATCGATCGCCTTGGCAACACGGACATCCGCAGGTCATTGCGTACGTGCAATAAGCGGGTGGCCCGGCAAAGAGCGTGGACACTGGTTTTGCTGGTTGAAGAGGCTTTCGCGATACTCCGCGACGCTGGGCTCAAGCCGGGCGCACGCGATGCGTTGAATGTCGTCCTGGGCCGTGTGATGGATGACTTTGACCGCGACAGCCGGGCTTGGGCAGAGCGCGCCAAATATCGCATGCTTCTCGACAGCCTGAATGCCGGCATCAACGATGAGGCGTCCGTTGGCAAGGTCGGGCAAAACAGCATCGACGCTGCGGCCGAAGCAACTGCTCCCACGCAGTGTATGATCGACGGTCAAAAGCCTGCCGATATGGCTCCCTCATCTTTCGCATTCTCAACGGGTCCTGCGCGAGCAGCATCTTCTGTGCCGGCCATTAGTAACCAGACGCCAGAGGCACTGGCGCTGGCAGTTGCGGAAGCGATGCGGCTGGGGACACTCCATCCTGAAGCGAAAAAGCCATTAACAGCGCATATTGAAGGACATTTTGCAGATCTGCTCAGAAAGCGGAGGTCCCCGAAATATCTGGCTGAAATCCGCACGAAGCTGCAAATCTTTATTGCCACCATGGGTGACAAGCCGGTCTTTCAGTACAAAAAGGAGGACATGCTGCGGTATCGGGATTTGATCGATCAAATGCCCGTTGATGCTATAAAGCATCTCAAGACCGACGATCCGATGAAGGCCATTGCTCTGAACGCCAAGCGTGCAAGTCCGCTGCCGCCGATCAGCTCCACAACTGTCGATGCCAAATATCTGAGCACGATACGCGGCATATTCGACTACCTGATCCGGAAGGGGTACCTCGAGAGTAATCCCGTTGCCAATGTCCAGTCCGAACAAGAGGCGGATGGAGAGGATCTTCTGGACGTCGAAGTTCGTCTACCCTTCACGCCGGAAATAGAACACGCGATCTACCGGCTGACCAGCAAGAAGCCGAAAATGTCCGCAGACTATTGGTGGCCGCGTTTCACGTGCCGGCAGGGCCTGCGATTGCACGAATTCACGCAGCTCTGCGTATCGGACTTTCGTGAGTTACACGGTCGGTTGTGCGTGGACTTGCTGCATTTTGATTTCGATGGCGACGAGCACCACGCCCTACGGCGCGCTCAGCTGCAACTAAAATCCAATTCAGCGCGCCGTATCTTTCCGGTGGCGCGGGAGCTTCTCAATGATGGTCTGCTGGACCTCATAGCCAGGCGCCGCAAGGAGGATGGACCCAATGCACGCCTTTTCCCTGACGAGAGCGCTGACCAATTCGGCAACAGCTCCTCAGCACTCTCAAAACGTGCGAACCGATTGGTGCGCGGCATAACGCCGGATCGGCGCATTGTCGCCTATAGCGCTCGCCACACTTTCGCGAAGCGTTGTGATGATGCCGGGATCCCACTTGCTGTCCGAAATCTGTTTATGGGTCACGAACAGGGGCAGGGCAGTGACGACAATGCGCAGAGTAAGGCTCGCGGTAAACACGTCTCGGCCCGATATGGCTCTCCGCTCCCAACCGCCGAAGAGCTCGCCTGGTTCGACAAGATCCGCTTCGATTAGCCAAGACAATGGAGTGGCACTGCGCGGTTGGTAACACCAAATCCGCATCAAGTAACACTTTTCCCGCAAACCTATCGTCATTCTAGAAGGGGTTCTCCGGCACGCACGACGCGTTATCGGCACCTCATTCTTGGTCGCAAATTTGGTCCGTGCCAACCGTGACGCAGTGCCGGTTCGACCGAAAATTCCGACGAGTAACGGGCAAATCGGCATATAAAGTCGGGTCGACGGTTTGGGGGAGGTGACGCGTGAGGTATTGCCAGAGGCGGTGTGTGGCAACGTGTGATGACTCTATCGCGTCGTGCCAGGACGGCGATTGGTCGAGTAATGATGCTGTTTGAGATCGTGGATTGCGTCTGCTCAGGGAATAGAGAATTCGCCTAGTAAGGCTCGCGGTAAGAACGCTTCTGCCCGATATGGCTCTCCGCTCCGAACCGCTGAAGAACTCTCTTGGTTCGACAATATCCGCTTCGATTAGCGAAAGCGTTGGAGTAGTGCCCCGCGGCTGGTAACACCAAATCCGCATCAAGTAACACTTTTCCCGCACACCGATCGTCGTACTAGAAGGGGTTCTCCGGCACGTACAACGCGTTTCCGACACCTCTTTCTTGGTGCCAATTTGTTCCTTGCCAAACCGTGACGCAGTGTCGGCTCGACGGAAAATTCCGACGAGTAACGGGCAAATGGACATGGAAAATCGGGTCGACAGTCTGGGGGTTGAGGTAACACGCGAGGTGTCGACGGAGGTGCTTTATGGCAAACGTCTGTTGACCCTAAAGCGACGTACCAGAAAGGCGATTGGTCGCGAAGCGACGCTTTTTGAGATCGTGGATTGCTTCTGTTCGGCGGATGGAGAATTCGCTCCTGCCACTATTCGCAATTATGCCGCGGCGCTGAGTTTTGCGATTTCCTACGTCGAAGGCAAAGGCCGTATCACGGTCGAGGTAGCGCAGGCGTGTCGGAGGCGATTGGCGGACCGCCCTATCCCTCGTCCGAAAAATGCCGAAAAACGTACGTCTGCCAAAAAAGCGAAATCAGTACCGACGCAGGTTCTGCGATTGGTTTGTAGCAAGCTACGCCGTCGCGGCCGCAATGACGATCGCCTGCTCGTGCGCCTCCTCGTGCAAAACGTCACATTCGGTCTGCGTCCGTGTGAGTACCACGGCGCGAAGGTTGAGGAATTCTATCTCGTCGTGCCGTGTGCCAAGGCGACCAACGGCCGTTCCCTCGGTGAGACGCGAGAACTGGGATTGGCCGGGCTTCCAGTCGAGCAAGTGCAGAACCTCAAAACCCTCATCGCGGAAATTGAAGTGGCGGCGAAGGGCGATGTGGCCGCGCTCATTGACCGGCTTGGGGGCCGCTTGCGCCGCGCTTGCAAGAGCCTTCAGGTCCCTGTCTTTTCGCTCTACACAACGCGCCATCAAGCGATTGCCAACAAAAAATCGACCTCTTCGGATGAGCAGGTCGCCGCCTTTGCTGGGCACGTCAGCCTCTACACAGCGCAAAAGCATTACGCACCCAAGGGCAAGGCTTGGAAAGTTGATAACACTGCAAAGCCGTCACCCCAGATGGTCCAGCGTGTCCGGGACCGTAAGGTCATCGCAGCTGGTTACCGTCCTCGCTTCTGATCCGTTCAGATACCTCGGCATAGATGGCGCGAAACTCAGCCCATGATCATCGCGCCAGTGCGAACAGTGAAAAATGGCAACAGGGGCCGGATCCAGCGTGTGGTTTTCGAGCTTCGGCTCATCCCGAAATCTGGACTCGGCGACAGCGCCAGGTTGCCTCCGACGGCAATTTCTCGGAGCGTTAGCAGGAACTAACCAAGTTTGCGATCCAGTATAGACGCCGGTGATAATGATCCGGTAGTCTCACAGAACGGTGCCGATTCCCGGCAACGATTGGTTGGAACCGCTCTCTGCAAAAGAGCGGCCGACGGAAGGTCTGCAAACCCGCCGTCGACCTGACCACAGACATACTGCTGGAGGCAGTAAAATCATGGCTAAAGCCACTTCTAGCGGCCGTGCGGCTGCGCGCAACCCCCATTCCTATGCCATCGACAATCTTGTGCCGAAGGATGCCGTTCCCGTGCATCCCGGACTTGTTGCTCATCCGCTGGTAACGCCCGGCGTTCAGGTGCAGATCCTATCGGTGGTGGATGCCACTGGCTCGGCCAGCATCGGCGACCTCATCGCCGCGCTACCAGTGCATGCCGATCCGGTCGGAGCGATTTTCGCTCTGATTACCAGCAAGGTTCTCAAGGTGATCACGCCTGGCATCATTGATGCACACAGCATTGTTATGCGTTGCCAGAGGGGCGGTGAGCATGGCGGTGTTGGTGGCGTACCGGGTCCCTTTGGGAGCAATGGAGGGGATACCGTCGCCATTGACACGCTGTCGGCTACGATGACCAGCATCCTGCCAGTCGGCTTGACGTCGGTGACGGCAGGCCAGTTGCGGCCTCAGGTCATCGTCGGTTCGGGGACGCAACGCGCTGACTTTGGGCGTGCTGCCGATTTGCAGCGCCCCGGTGTCTACATCCTGCTACGCGGCCACGACGCTTACGTCGGCTACGGCTCCAATGTCGGAGCCCGGATTGCCGCCGGCCGCCAGATGCCGGAAGGTATGCCTGAGCGCATCATCACCATTACCGACGCCGACGATCGGCTGAGCGAAAATGACGGCAAAGCCCTTGAGCGCATTCTGTGGGCTCGCGTGGCTGCGGATGCTGACTTCGTGGTCGTCAACGGCCTGCCCGATGGCGCAGTGGTTAAACCGGAGCGCTACGACCAGTTGTCTTTGTTTGTCGGTCAAGTGGCGCTGGCCTTGCGTCAAGAAGGCTTCATGTTTCAGGCAAGCTCAGCGCGCGCGGCAATTGCAGGCCCTCGGACGGAAACGGGGAGGCTCGGAGCACCTCGTCGCCACCATGACCTGCCCGATGGTCGGGTGATGGAGCTCAATTACTGCGGGCTCACCGCTCTGGCGGCTGAGCGCAAAGATGGTTCATGGGTGCTGCTACGCGGCTCGGACGTGCGCCTTGAGACTGTCGCCTCAGCCAATAGTACCGCTGCCTTTCAGCGTGCAGCTTGGCAGCACGCAGGCCTGCTCGTGCCGGCCGCTGATAATTCGTGCTACGTGGTGATGCGCGACCTCATGTTCTCTTCGGGTAGCGCCGTCAGTCACTTTGTCTCCGGGTCCAAGGGTTTTGGGCGCGCTGGCTGGAGGCCGATCAATGCGGATGCGGAGTCGACGCTCCCCCTTCGCTAACGCGGCGATCCTCTCACCCTTCTGTCATCCCCTTCTATATGTGGCGCGGCCTGCCATTGGCCGCTGCCCGGGAGACCTTTTATGTCCCTTCATACCCTCGCCAATCGTGCGCCCTCGGTTGATGACGACGATGACTGCCCAACCGACAATTCCCCTGAGACCAAACTCCCTCTCCGCACCAGAGACGCCTTGGCTGAAACCATGCTCGACGCTGTCCTCACACCGCCCCAGCGTCGTCTCATGGCATCCCCGCCACGGCTGATCCTTATCAGAACGGCGGATAGTGCCGGTGCAGAGTTACTCGCGCGCTATCTGCGCCGATTCCGGCAGGGCATGATGGTGGAAGCGGTCAACGCACTGGCCAAAAGTGGCGGCAAGTCCGAACCGCGCGACAGCACAAAACTTGCTGGCCTCGAATTTGGCCGCACAGTGATCCTAATCTCCCAGGATCCGGGTCTATACCTCGTCCCGGAAGCTTTGAACGGCGCGGATGCCGTCATTGAGGTTGGTGCGCCTACAGTCGCCGTCATCCGCAAAACCATATTTTTGGTCACCGGCAAGCGGGTCCGTGGCCTCACGCCAGCTGATATAGAAGGCTTGGGGACTACCGATTTCACTACGGCAATCCGTCCCAAGCTCTCGCCGCAGGAATGCCTCGCGAACCTGCGCCGCGCTGTTGCTGCGCGGAGAACGCCGCCGGACGCTAACATCGCCGTGTCGCTCAAAGACCTCGCCCTGACGAAGGTTGTTGCGGACTGGGCGCAGGACACCGTCAATCTGATGGGCAAAGTGGCCAATGGCGAGTTGGACGCTGCCGCCTTGCGTTATACATGCCTCGAGGGCCCGCCGGGAACCGGTAAGACCACGGTTGCTGCCGCCGTCGCGGCTTCTGCCGGATGGACATTGAACAGCTCTTCTGTCGGAGCGTGGTTTGCCGAATCCGGTGGCCATCTCGGTGATGTCATCCGCGCCGCAAGAAAGTTCTTTGACGAGCTTGCTCTAAACACGGGGCCGGTTGTGGGGCTCATTGACGAGATCGATGCACTGCCGAACAGGGCGACCATGGGGCGAGATGACGCCTCTTGGTGGACGCCGGTGATCAACTTCGTCCTCACCGAGATCGACCGCGTGCGCAAATCCGGTCGACCAGTGCTTTTGATCGCCGCTACCAATCATTTCGGGAAGCTAGACACTGCCCTCATCCGCCCCGGGCGCCTCGAGCGTCGCGTCAGTGTGCTGCTGCCTGACGGGGATGAGCGTCGGGCTGTGTTCCGCAAGGTCTTGGGCGATCGCATTACGGCTAAAGGCATCGGCACCTTAGCGCGCCTCTCATCCGGAGCTACCCCAGCTCAAATCGAGAGTTGGTGCGCGGGTGCTTTCGCCACGGCTGCAGCTCAGAAACGTGCTCTGGCACTGAGCGACCTTATCGCGCAAATTGCACCGCCAAGTCTGCGTTCGCCGCAGATGGATCGCGCTGTTGCGCTGCACGAGGCAGGCCATGCCATTGTCGCCCATGAGCTTGACGTGCCGGTGCTGGAAATCTCTATCATCGGCTCCGAAGGCGTGGGAGGCTGGGTTCATGCCAAGCCAGATCATGCGTTGCTGACCCGCGACATGGTTGAGCGAACCGCTACGCTGATGTTGGCCGGGCGCGCAGCCGACATGGTGCTGGGTGGTGGTGCCCATGCAGGCGCGGCTAATGACCTCGAGACCGTCAACAGATTGCTGCGTTCGGCGATGCTCGAGCTCGGGCTCTATGGTTCACTGACCACACCGAGCAACACTGACCTGCGACACTATCAAGGCACCACGTTCTGGGCGCGCATCGGTGCCGAAACAGACCGGCTACTAGAGCTAGCCTGCGAAATCGTCGACCGTCGCCGCGACGATATCGGCAAGCTTGTCGAAGCTCTGCTGGTCGAACGTGTGGTAACCGGCGAGCGGCTCGCTGAACTCCTCCGACCCGAGATCAACGAGCCGTTCGAAACTGTCGAGTATTCGAAGGCCGATACGGACATGGAATCGTCGCTGCCCTCCGGGAGAGTTTGATCACAGACGCCGACTCAATCCGTATCGTCGCCTATGACCGGAGGTCTACGAAGAAGCTGTGCCTGCGTGCTCGGGCCATCAGTCCCGAGCACGAAACACTCATCGCAAATGCCAGTAAGGCTGCACTCCTCTCAATCACTATCAGCATGCTCGGGGGCGCCATCAGGAGGAGGACGCGCGTACTTTGGTATTGCCCCAAGCCCAAGAGCGCTAAGCTGAACTCGCCAAGCGACTGCCTCAGGTGGCCCTGGTACTGGCGCAGCGTCCGACATTTCATTTTACGGCGGATTAGGGGCCGGTAGCTGACAGGCAGTTTTTGGACCAAAGGCGTCGAAAAGCAGACTATTCAGAGTCCATCGCAACCAGCGGCAGAGTAGGGGCCGTATGCGGACCATCTGCTATTGGGCAAGAGCTGCCATGTTCATTCACGACGTTAGGGCAAGCGAGCACAGCATCGCTGCCGCGATGCCCACTATTTAGCTGTGCGGTCGTTGTGTCTGCTTTTAAAAAATTGTCAGGCGCATTGGGACGGCCGTAATGGGGCACTTCGCCGCCGCCTAGCATCAGTGCCGACGAAGTGCTCTAAGTTACATTTTAGTGGCCCTGATGCGGACAAAGCGTGTAAATTATGCGTCTCTGCGCGGGGTGCCGGAATAGGTCCATAACCATTCTTTTGGCAGTGGCCCTTTGTTGCGGTAGGTGGACTGTGACTCTTCGTAGGCGTGGGCCAGTATCCCGATGGAGCGCGATAGGATGAAGAGCCCGCGGCAGAGGGATGGTGGGAAGCCCAGACTTGCGTAAATCGCAGCGGTCACGCCATCGATGTTGAGCGGGATGCGCTTTGATTTCGTCTTGGCAATGCAGTCCTCAACGGCAACGGCAATCTTGGCGTAAACTGCATCGACGACACCGGCTTCGGCAGCGCTTTGAAGAATGGCCAAAAGCTTTGTGGCTCGCGGGTCAACGGGGTGGAAACGATGACCATAGCCCGGAACAAACTTTTGCCCCGCAGCAAAGCGCTTCTGCAAATGTTCTTCAGTTGCAGCGTCGAGCGATTGACCGGCCAGTATGGCTTGACGGATCGCCTCAAAAATCTCCGCCGCTTGTTCTCCAGCCCCGCCGTGTACATCGTCAAGGACGTTGATGGCAGAGGCCATAGCGCCATTCAGACCCGTGCCGCAGCTGCTGGCCATGCGGGCGATTGCGATGGATGGGGCTTGGGGACCATGGTCAACACCGGCGACCATGGCAGCCTCAAGCAGTTTTGCCTGATCTGGGCTCGGAAGATCTCCACGCAGCATCAGCCAAACCATCTGCGGATAGGAGATGGAGCCTATAAGTTGCTCAATTGGATAGCCGCGCAACTCTATCTGACCGGGTTCCATCCGGATGATTTCGGTCGACCACCAGTCTTGGGCTTTACCGCGTTCGGCACTCACAGTTTTATCAGTCATGATGCGCACTGCCTTTGCTTGAGTGGTCCAAGAATTTCGTCGTTGTGCTGACCCAACAGGGGAGCTGGACTGTCGGGTGCTGGATCACCGCTGCTCAAGCGATAGCCGGAACGCATCACCCTGACGGGGGCGGAGATACCTTCGACCTCGAACTCGGAAATGAAGTTGCGTTCCAAGATCTGAGGCTGACTCAGAGCTTCGGGTAGTGTCAGAACCTGACCTGCCGGCACGCCCGCAGCATTCAATCGGTTCGACCAGTATTCTGAGCTTTCGGTGGCAAGTGCCGCTTCCAATTCAGCCGTCAGTTCAGAGCGATATTGCTTCCGGGCCTCGCGCTCAGCGAAGCGGGGATCATCCAGCAATTCTGGACGACCAACGATTTCACAAAGCTTGGCGAATTGAGCTTGCTGGTTTGCAGCGATGTTCAAAAGGCCTTGCTTGGTCTGGAAAGTGCCAGACGGAGCAGCGGTCATATTGTCATTGCCGCGACGTGTGGGTTCGACACCTGCAATTAGGTAGTTGGAGACATTCCAACCCATTGCCACCATAGTAGCTTCCAGCATGGACACATCGATGATCTCGCCCTCGCCTGTGCGGGCTTTACGCACGAGCGCTGCCGAAACCGCAAATGCTGCGGTGAGGCCACCGATCGTATCGGAAGCAGGATAGCCTGCGCGCAAAGGGCCGCTCGTGGCATCGCCCGTAACGCTCATTGCGCCAGATAGGCCTTGAATGATTTGATCATAGGCCGGGTTGGTGGCTAGGGGGCCGGTTTGCCCGAAACCACTGATAGCGCAATAGACTAGGCCCGGATTGACCTGCTGGAGCTCCTTTGCGCCAAGGCCAAGACGTGCCATTACGCCTGGACGGAAATTCTCGAGCAAGACGTCGGCTTCTTCGACCAGCTTAAGAAAGAGCGCCTTATCAGGAGCGTTTTTAAAGTCGAGCGTTACGGACTTTTTCCCAGCGTTTTGAGCGAGGAACGATGCGCCTAGACGGATTTTGTTGAGCTCTGGACTGGCTCCAAGTTGGCGGGCGAGGTCCCCGTCTCCGGGAACCTCCACCTTGATCACTTCCGCACCAGCTTGAGCAAGCTGATAGCCACAAAGTGGGCCTGCTAGAACATTGGTTAGGTCCAGAACCTTGATGCCATCAAGTAATCTTGCCATGGCGATATTTCGTCCTAGTCCCGGCGCTTAGGAAGCGCGTTCGAAGATATATGGCTTTGCGAACACGATGTTTGCGCCACGATCGCCAGCCTCAACTGGCACTTCCATGCGACCGACCTTTTCGATCTCGATGGCGACAACGTCCCCATGTTCAATCTTGTCGACGCCAGCTGGCGTCCCGGTTGCAATAATGTCGCCCGGATAGAGCGTAGACGCCGAAGAGGCGATAGCGATCATGTCGCGGATCTTGATGATCAGATCCTTGGTGGTGGCAGACTGGCGGAGGTTGCCATTGACCCACAGCTTCATCGTCAGGTCAGTTGGATCGCCAACTTCGTCCGCTGTGGTGATCCAAGGTCCGACTGGGGTGAAGGTGTCATAGGACTTGCGGAACACACGCTCTTCACGACCACGCACAGTGATGTCGAGGAGGCAGGAGTAGCCGAAGATGTAGTCCAAGGCGTCTTCTGGGGCGATGCAACGACCTTCCTTGCCAATAATGATGGCGAGTTCACACTCATGGTGGACTTCACGACCAGGCAGGTTCGGCAGTTCGATAGCTTGACCGGCGCCGCTGAGCGAAGAGTTCGACTTAAGGAAGTAACCCTGCACGTCGGCGATTTTTTTCGTCGCCATTTCGGTCGCGTGGTCATGATAGTTGACGGGGTAGGCGATCAACTTATTTGGCCAAGGAACGGGCGTTTCTAGAACCACATCAGAGAACGCGATGGGCTCTGCTTTCGCTGCTGCTTCGGCGATAGCGGCCTTGCGGCTTTCGAATTCAGCAATCAGTCGGACCGGACCAACAGGTGGAAATTCGCCGGGAACCACACCGGCGACTTCGGTCACGTCGCGGATAGTATCGTCAATGACAACGCCGATACGGCCAGAATTGAAGCGCACGATCTTCATTTGGAAATTCCTATGCGTGGGGCACTTAGGTACCCAAAATATAAGTTAGATGGATCAATCCACTTGGCGAATGCGCGAAGACTTCTGCCAGTACACGAACCGCTTTTGGACGGCGACGCAGATCGAGAACAGCGTGATGCCGACAAGGCTGAGCAGGAAGATGAGGGCAAAGCTCTGTGCGGTGTTGAGCTGCACAGACGAGGTGCGAATCAAATCACCGAAACCACGGCCACCACCCATGAACTCGCCCATGATCACGCCAGCTACTACAGACACAGCCGCAATCTTGACGCCGGTCATAATGTAGGGAAGCGCAGTTGGGATCTTGAGCTTAAACAGGGTCTGCAAGCGGCTGGCGCCCAGGGTCTTGAAAAGCATGCGCCCATTGGCATCGGTGGAATTGAGGCCGGCCGCGGTGCTGATGATAATCGGGAAGACCGTCACAAAGATCGCGAGTGCAACCTTGGACTGAATGCCGAAGCCGAGCCACGCAACAAAGAGCGGGGTGAAAGCGACCTTTGGCATAGTGTCGAGCGCCACGAAGATTGGCATGATGGCGCGCTCACCAATGCTGGTTTCGCCCACAATAATACCGCAGCAGACGCCTACGATTATCGCCAAGACAAAGGCGATCAACACCGATGAACCCGTTGTCATCAATGCTTGGAAGACGTAGCCACCGGTGACAAGGTTCTGGACCATGATCACGAGTGCGCTGAAGGTTTCACCCGGCGATGGAAGAATAATAGGCGAAACGAGCTTGAGACTAAAAGCAATCTGCCAAGCGCTGACCAGGATGAAGAGCACCATGGCAATGGCCAAGGATTGCGGGATGCGCTCGATGAAGGGGAGTTTTTCTACCCGGACTTCGAGGTTAGGATTGGTCGCATCAGTCATTTGAAGGCCTCGCGATCGAGGTGGCCGCGGATTTGTGAAACAAGTGTGCCAAAGCGCTCGCCATTGGCCATTTCCAACGTACGGGGGCGTGGCAGGTCGACCGTCACGGTCTCAACAATCCGGCCAGGGCGGGCAGACATCACGTAAATGGTGTCCGAAAGGAAAACTGCGTCGGCAATGGAGTGGGTCACTAACAAGGCCGTTGCTTTGAGCTCCATGCAAATGCGTTGCAGCTCAATATTCATGAAATCTTTGGTGATTTCGTCCAGAGCGCTGAAGGGCTCGTCGAGCAGCAGCACTTCCGGATCGTTGATCAACATACGGCAGATCGCTGCTCGCTGCGCCATACCACCCGAAAGTTCGGACGGCTGTGCGTCTGCGAATCCTTCAAGTCCAACGAGCTTGAGCAGATCGAGAGCCTTGTTGCGGTATTCGCGCGACTTAGACTTTCCATGCACGATCTCAATCGGCAGAAGGATGTTTTCAAGCACCGACCGCCACGGAAACAGCGTTGCCTGCTGGAACATCATGCCGATGTCTTTGCTGGCGCCATCGAGTGGCTTGTCTTTAAGAGTGATCGAGCCGGTAGACGGGGGTAGAACCCCCGCCATGATTTTCAGAAGGGTCGACTTGCCACAACCGCTCGGCCCAATAACCGAGGTAAAGCTACCTCGCGCCAGGGATATAGAGGTGGGCGCCAGCGCAGAGATTTTGCGCTGAGTATAGACCTTGCTCACATCTCGCAGCGTGAACACTGCATCACGAGACGTGTCTTGTGATTGACCCTGTAGTGTCATTTAGGCGTATTCCAAGCTTCGATGAACTGATTTGTGTAAGCTTGGTGCACGTCGATCGATGGGTCGTTGAGCGAGCCCGAGGCGATCAGGCTTTCACGCCAAGCGTCCCATTCATCCTTGTGATGCATGCCCCAAGTGGTGCGGTCGATTGGTACGATGCGGCTCTTGGACTCTTCGTAGAGATTGCCGGCATAGACCTTGTCCGAACCTTCGAGTGGGTTACGGAGTGCGGAGTACGCTAGTACTGCATCTTTGTTTTCAGGCAGAATGCCCCACTCGGACGCGCGTACATAAGCACGACCAAAGCCTTCGATCACTTCAGGATGCTCGGCAATGAACGCCTCGGTGGTCACATAACCATTACCGAAGAAGCTAAGGTACTTCTCTGGTGTGACGTCCTTCAGCACAACGCCCTTCGAGGTCAGGGTTGCCGCGTCAACACGGGTGCCAACATAGGCATCAATATCGCCACGCAGGAATGCAGCGGCAGCAAGGCCGCCAGGGCCAACGGGCAGGAAGGTGTAGTCGACATTTTCTGTCAGGCCAGCTTCCTGCAGCGCTGAACGGGCAAATGCCACTTCCGAACCGTCTGGTGTGCCGACGCCGATAACCTTACCGCGCAAGCCTTCAACACTGTCAACGCCGGCATCTGCCTTGACAGCGATACCCATGGTCGAGCGAACGTTGTGATTATAGAAGAAGATAACATCTTCACCGCGGGCACGGGCATTGAGCACTGGACCAATGCCGGCAGCGCCCATATCAGCCTGACCGGAGATGATTGCCTGAAGGACAGCTGCTGAGCCGTCAACCGCCTCGGCCTTTACGCTCAAGCCCTCTTCGGCGAAGTAGCCCTCATTCATTGCCACGTCGAGTGGGAAGTTCGTGACCGTTCCGGTGCCTGGGAACAGGATCGTCACCTCGGTCAGCTTATCTTGTGCAAGCGCTGGTGCGACGAGAAATACACTCGCCATCAATACGTTAAGAAACTTCAACCTGTTCCTCCTCCTAGAAGTGCGGTTGGCGGGATTAACCGTCTTATTTGCGGCCGCCACCGCGGAATTTCACGACCAGCATTTTGGCCATTTTTCTTACGGGCACTGCTTTAAAATCCCGATAGACAGAACGACATTCTGCTGGATAGAATATTCAATATCTAAAATGCCGTGTCAATGGGGAGGAAATGAAATGCTAAAATCGCTGACGGAATGTCATTCGTGGGTGACGCGTCTTCCTCGAACAATCACCTTCTTGATTGAAAATGTTATCGAATTTGAAGACGATCGAGATCATTGGCTCGGCGTTTTCAAGACTTGGTACGATGCGGCCGTCGCTGGAAAACCAGAGGGCAACGGACCGATAGATGTGCCTTTTTATCCAACCCGAATCCTTATGCAGGACACGGCAGGAATCGCAGTCCTAGTCGACTTAGCGTCATTGCGGGACGTCGTGGCCGAACGCGGAGGCGACCCGACGCGGATCAACCCCAAGGTTCGGATCGATCTTGTCGTCGATCACTCGGTCAACGTTGACCACTTCGGCTCATCGAGCGCGCTCGGTCAGAACATGGCGCTAGAGCAGGCGCGCAATAAAGAGCGGTACGGTTTCTTCAAATGGGCAGAAGAGAGTTTCGATAACCTCAGGGTAATTCCGCCAGGGAATGGCATTTGCCATCAGATTAATCTCGAACAGCTCAGTGAAATCGCCTGCGCCTCTCCAAACGACCCGAACCGTATGATCGGTCAGTCCGTTATTGGAACTGACAGCCACACCACTATGGTCAATGCTCTGGGCATTCTTGGCTGGGGTGTAGGAGGCGTCGAGGCGGAGCTGGTCGCTATGGGCGAGCCGATCGGCGTCACTCTGCCTTCTGTGACCCAGCTGCGGCTGACCGGTACTCGACGTGCTGGCATCACCGCTACAGACATTGCACTGCACTGCACGCGTTTGCTCCGTAGCCTCAACGTCGTCGGACACTTTATCGAGGTTACCGGACCAGGCTTGTCGAGCCTAGACCTCGCTGATCGAGCCGCTATCGCCAATATGACGCCAGAGTTTGGAGCTACGGCTACGCTGTTCCCGGTCGACGGAGCAACTCTGGACTATCTGTCGTTGATGGGACGAAGTGCCGAGCAGATCGAAAACTACAGTCGTTACGCGCACGACAGTCGTCTGTGGCGCGATGATGCCGAAGATCGCCTCTATTCACGTAGCGTCGTCCTTGACCTCAGCACGATCTCTCCAGTGATGGCGGGGCCATCTCGACCGCAGGACGTTGTCGATTTGGCAGAGGTTCCTGCGTCGTTGTGCAAGCGCTTTCCGCAAGTCGAGACGAGCGTCGTCAGCGAGCAAATTCGTGATGGTGCAATTGCCATTGCGGCCATCACCAGTTGCACCAATACGGCAAACCCTCGCTTGATGATCGCAGCCGGTTTGGTCGCGCAGAAGGCGGTGGCACTGGGCCTCAAGACGCCGGCTTGGGTCAAAACTTCGCTCGCTCCTGGCTCTCGGGTCATTGGCGAGATGCTCGATACGCTCGGATTACAACAAGCATTGTCCTCGCTGGGCTTTGATATCGTAGGCTACGGTTGCACAACCTGCGTGGGCAACTCTGGTGGCCTTACAGCAACTGCGCAAACCCATCTCGCAACCAATCCAAACAGCATCTTTTGTGCTGTGCTTTCGGGTAATCGCAATTTTGAAAGCCGCATTCACCCCGATGTCCAGGCGAACTATCTGGCCTCGCCTCCGCTGGTGGTTGCCGCCTCGCTTGCCGGCAATTTGCGAGTTAACCTTGAGACGGATCCGATTGCGTGTGTAGGCTCTCGACAAATCATGCTAGCTGACCTCTGGCCCTCGGAAGCCGAGATTGAAGCGCAATATGCCATTTGGCAGAAATCGTTCGATGCGACCAAAACCGGCAAGGTTGCTTGGTCAGAAAGTACAACAGAGCCAAGCGTCCTATACCCTTGGGATCCAGCCTCCACCTTCATTCGAAAGGCGCCCTTCTTCGACACACCGGCGACTGCATCGGACAACATCCGTGGAGCAAAACCGCTCCTCGTACTCGGGGACAGCGTCACTACAGATCACATATCCCCGATCAGTCGCATCGCGCCGTCATCAATCGCAGGCCAATATTTGCTTAGCCAGAGCGTCACTGCGCAGGATCTCTGCGGCTATGGCGATCGTCGTGGCAATTATGAAGTGATGTGGCGCGGCGGCTTTGCGCATCCGCGTCTCGCAAACAACTTGAGCTCCAAGATTGGTCCGTGGACCAATGTTGGCTTGAACGAAGAAATTTCAGTGTTCGACGCCGCTCAATATTGGACGCGGAAAGGTCGCCAGTGCGTTGTTTTTGCTGGCCGCGAATATGGCACCGGGTCTGCTCGCGACTGGGCAGCGAAGGCAACCCAACTACTTGGCGTAACAGCCGTTGTAGCGAATTCATTCGAACGTATTCACCGCAGCAATCTAATTGCTTTGGGCATCTTGCCCATTAGCGTGGAGACACCGGTGCGCACGCTGGAAATCGATTGGCGCATGGACATAGATATTGTTGGTGTTGACGCAATTTGCGAAGAGTATAGAGCGGTTCAGCTTATCCTACGCCGTGGCGATAAAGAGCTAGTCCTCGTTGGACGTTGCGAGATACACACGGCGAACGAACTTAAATGGCTGCGCTGTGGCGGTGCATTCCAGTATGCCGCAGAACTCATGAGCGAACAGGCGAGACGGGATTGAACGAGACACACTCACCAAATGGCGTAGCAGCCGTCGAGCGGGCACTTTCGATCCTACATGCGTTTCGCGGCACCAATGGAAAGATGTCCCTCAAGGATATCGCCGCCAAAACCGGAATGTATAAAAGTACAGTTCTGCGCCTAATCGCATCTCTTGAAAATCAAGGGTTTATGCGTCGGGTGGCTGACGGATCTTATCGTTTGGGCGCTGCGTTGTCAGAGCTCGGCATCATCTATCAGTCCTCGTTCAACCTGAAGGAGTTCGTTGAGCCTGTCCTCGAAGAACTCGTTCAAATAGTCAACGAAAGCGCATCGTTCTATGTTGCGACGGCCGGCCAGCGTCATTGTTTGTTCCGTGTAGATGCAAATCAGGTCATTCGTGATCATATCACGGTCGGCGACACTCACCCTCTAGGGAAGGGCGCGAGTGGTCGATGTTTGGTTCAGTACGCGCAAGGCATGCCAGACCATATACGCCGTGAAAATTTTGTCCTCGCATCGTTTGGCGAACGTCATCCAGACATGGCTTCCGTTTCTGCTCCAATTTTTGGGCAGGGCGGTGAACTCATGGGTGCGCTTACCCTCAGCGGGCCACAGCAGCGTTTCACTCGAGACGCTGTTATTCGCATGACTGACGTTCTGGCAGCAAAAGCTCTGGAATTGTCCAGCGCATTGGGCCAGCGGCTGGTCCTAGCCTAACGTACAAGGCGGCAATCTCTTCGTCGGATTCCCACGAGGCTGTCGGGGGAGGTCATCAAGGAAACGGTAGCGGATACAATAATCTCACTAGTCTGGCGAGCTGGTCGAACCTGACGGCGGGGTGGTTCGCATTAGCTTTGTAGGTCGCTTATACCGCTAGACCGTAATCTTCGCGTTCTGGCAGTGCAGCTTTGCCTCGCGTCACGGCTGCTTTCGGGATGTTCAACGCCTGACTTAGACGTCTGGAATGGGGGCGAGAGCTGAACATTCCCTATCGATCTGCCAGCTATGCGCACGGACGCTGAGGCGGGACAGATCGCGTTCTTTTCGCAACGCAAAAATGGAAAAGATGCCTGAAAGCTAAGTTTAAGCTTGGCTCGATATCAACCCTTTCCGGGCTGAGGCGATGTGGCGGCGCATAAGCAATTCGGCCAGCTCTACGTCACGGTCTGCAACCGCTTCAACGATGCGCTCGTGCTCAGCCAAGGCGCGCTGTGCACGGCCCGGTACGATGCGGTGCTGCATACGATAGAGGCGGAACAGGGTGTAGTATTCGCCGCACAGCAGATCAAACAAGTGCTGATTGCGACCAACTCGGGCGATCATAAAATGAAAGTCGGAATTGGCCGTTGCCTGCCAATAGACCAAGGCGTCAGGCTCAGATAAGGCGCCGCGATGGCGCTGCAGCATGGCCCGCAATTCATTGATCTCGGCATCGGTCGCATGCTCGGCGGCCTGGCGAGCGGCCAAGCCTTCGAGCACTTCGCGAATGGTGAATAGCTCCAGCGCATCACTTGGGGTGGGTACGACAACGCGCACACCCTGGCGGGGTGCGCGTGTCACAAGTTTGCGTTCCTCAAGGCGTCGAATAGCCTCGCGAAGTGGTCCACGGCTCACGCCGTATTGAGCTGCAAGCCGAGGCTCACTGAGTTTCGCACCCGGCGCGAAAGTGCCTAAAACAATGGCTTCGCTCAGTTGCTCGAACAACTGGTCGGTCAGCAACCGTTCGTCAGTACCTTCGCTTGGCCCCAAGATCTGCTCCATATTACTCGCTCGTCGCGTAACGCTTTTCGAGGGTGTCGTAGAAAGGTTTGTTCACGAGGCGCTGACGTTCCTTGAAGGTCGCCACCGGCCCCCTTTCGTCAAGACTGCCATCGGCCTTGAGCTGCCCAAGCGCATTCTGCATGCCGTAGACAGCGCCTTGCAAAGCTACGTTGGCGTAGAGGACCAGCTTAAAGCCCATCGTGCCCAGCTCTGCTAGGGGTAAAATGGGTGTGCGGCCACCAACCACAAGGTTGACCAGTTGTGGTGTCTTGGGGAGGCGGGCTGGGATCGCCCGCAGTTCCTCTACGCTCTCGGGCGCTTCCACGAAGGTGATGTCAGCACCATCCTCGATGAAAGCCTGTGCCCTCTCTATGGCGGCATTGGCACCCAGCGTCGATCGCGCATCGGTGCGCGCAACGATGAGCAGGTTGGAATCCTGACGTGCATCGGTGGCTGCCTTGATGCGGCTCCTCGCTTCATCGAGCGAGACAACGTCTTTACCGGCAAAGTGCCCACAGCGCTTGGGGTTAACTTGATCCTCGATCTGAATGGCACTCGCCCCAGCACGTTCGAGCGTTCGGATTGTGTGCCGTACATTGAGCGCATTGCCAAAGCCGGTATCGGCATCGACGATAATTGGCAGGTCGGTGGCATCGCGGATGGTGGCAGTATGCTGGGCAATCTCGGGCAAGCCAATAAAGCCAAGATCTGGCATGCCAAGATAGGTATTGGTAAGGCCAGCCCCAGAAAGGTATATGGCCTCAAACCCCATGTCCGCGATTATCCGTGCCGCCAAAGCATTGGCCGCGCCGGGGAGCAGCAGGACGCGATCCTCGGAAAGCCGTTCACGGAAAGACCGATTTATCTCGTGGTTCAGCATTAGATATTACTCAAGACCGTGGTCGAAAATACCCTGGCCAGTTGGCTTGGATGGCGAGACGCGGCCAAGCTGTAGGGCCGGGATCAAAGCGTCGAGTGCGCCTGCGGGCAGTGTCGCAAAGGCTTTTGCGGCCGCGAGAAACGTCTTGCGCTCGCTGTCCGATAGGTCGTCCATCGTCAACGTATCGAATTTGTTGGCATAGTCCTGCCATGTCCAAGGGTGATTGCCGTTGGGATGTGCATCGGCGACGCCGCGTTCACCAGTGATGACCTGACCATCGTCGAGCGTCACAATGATCTTGCCGCCAAAGGCGCGCTTGGCTGGGTTCGGATCGAGATAGCGGATAGTCCAAGATGGCTCTTCCACGGTAGCGATCTTGTGCCAGAGCGCGACTGTCGATGCCGTCCTCGCCCGCTCGCGAGTGTAGGAGTTGACGTGGTGCCAGTTCCGGTCCTCTAGCGCGACTGCAAGGATGTACATGATGGAGTGGTCAAGCGTCTCACGGCTCGCTTCTGGATCCATCTTCTGCGGATCGTTGGCGCCAGTGCCGATAACGTTATGGGTATGATGGCTGGTTTCGAGCAAAATATCTTTGACCTTTGTCAGGTCTCCGATCTGCGCGGATAAATCAATAGCAAGATCGATGAGGGCTTGTGCCTGATATTCAGCGGAATGGGCTTTGGTATAAGTCTCCATGATACCGCGTGGGCTCTCACCGACAGCTGGGAGCGAGACTTCGTAGGCTTCGTTCTTACCGCCAAGCATCCAGGCGAGAACCGACTCTTCGCCTTCGTAAATTGGCGACGGCGAGGCTTCGCCACGCATGGCGCGGTCCACGCACTCGGTGGCGAGCTTGCCCGAGAAGCCCGGCACATAGGCCTTCCAGGAGCTGATCTCCCCCTTGCGCGATTGGCGTGTGGAGAAACTCAGATGTACCGCTTGGTTGACCGCTTGGAAGATGATTTCCGTCGGCAGGCCAAGCATCGCGCCGATACCAGCGGTCGTTGCTGGGGCCAAATGCGCGACGTGATCCTTTTTATACTTGTGCAGAGAAATTGCTTTCACCAGAGCGACATGCACTTCGTAGGATACGGCGATGCCGCGCGCCAAAGCGCTTCCATCAAGTCCCATCTGCTGGGCCACAGCGATCAGAGGCGAGATCGCATCGCCGGGATGCGAATAGTCGGCAGCCAAGAAGGTATCATGGAAGTCCAGCTCACGAACCGCAGTGGCATTTGCCCACGCGGCCCATTCCGCATCGACCCGCACATCACTGCCAAGTCCATAAACCGTTGCGCCACCTTTGCGCGGATGGGCTAGAGCCATCGCGCGTGCTGCAGCCACAGGCGCACGATTTATCGCCGCTAGGCCGACACTGGCGTTGTCGACAATACGGCAGGCGATCATGTCGACCACGTCGGCATCAAGCGGACCGCAATGCGCGGCAAACGCTGCGATATGCCAAGCCAGTTGATGCTCGCGTGGCAGATTTGCGGCGGAAGGGTGAACTTTTACGCTATAGGTATTCATGCTCGGAAAATTTTCCAATTCAGATAATTAGGCGTTCGCGCGAAGGCGCTTAAGCACAATGGGCAGTGCCAGAAGCAGCACGGCGAGAGTGATGAGAACGGCCGAGAGCGGGGTCGAGATCAGGACCAGCGGATTACCCTGTCCGGCCGCAAGCGCGGTGCGCAGCTGTGTTTCGGCCATGGGGCCAAGGATCAGGCCGATCAGTACGGGCGCGATGGGGAAATCATAGACCCGCATCACATACCCGCCCAGCCCAACGACCAGCATAATGGTTAGATCCATCCATGATCCCGCCAGCCCCCAGACACCAATCATGGCGAAGACGAGAATGCCGGCGTAGAGCTGTGGGCGCGGAATGCGCAGCAACTGCACCCACATCCCAACCAGAGGCAGGTTCAGCACTAACAGCATCACATTGCCCACATAGAGCGAGGCGATTAGGCCCCAAATCAGGGCGGGATTAGAGGTGAAGAGAAATGGGCCTGGCTGTAAGCCATAGTTCTGAAAGGCTGCCAACAGCACTGCCGCCGTTGCGGAGGTCGGCAGACCAAGGGTGAGCAGCGGCACAAGAATGCCAGCCGCAGCCGCGTTATTCGCTGCCTCCGGCCCGGCAACGCCTTCGATAGCGCCTTTGCCAAATTCTTCGGGATATTTGGTGAGCTTGCGCTCAAGTGTATAGGACAGCATCGTCGGAATTTCCGAGCCGCTGCCCGGCAAAGCACCCATTGGGAAGCCGATCGCTGTACCGCGAAGCCAAGGCTTCCAAGAGCGTGCAAAGTCTTGCTTGGTCATCCAGAGCTGACCCTTGATGGGGGCCATGACGCCGGGCGTGCTCCGATAGCGGCTCGCGACGTAAAGGATCTCACCCACAGCGAAAAGGGATACCAAGACGACCGTCAGCTGAATGCCGCGTAAAAGCTGCATGTTGCCGAAGGTGAGGCGCGGTTGCCCGGTCATGGAGTCGATGCCGATGACGCCGATCGCAATGCCGAGGAATAATGAAATGAACCCACGGGTGCGGGATGTGCCCATCACCACGGCAACGGAACAGAACGCCAATGCCGTAATGGCAAAATAGTCCGTTGGCTTGAAGTAGAACGCTAATTCCGCCACGGCCGGAGCGGCAAATGTCAAAGCAAGCGTCGCGATGGTACCGGCGACAAAAGAGCCGATAGCAGCAGTTGTCAAGGCGGCAGCGCCACGACCAGCACGGGCCATTTTGTTGCCCTCAAGGGCCGTCATCATAGACCCGGCCTCGCCAGGCGTATTGAGCAGGATCGAGGTCGTCGAACCGCCATACATCGCGCCATATAGTATGCCGGCGAACATGATGAAGGCGGAGGTTGGCGCGAGTGCGGTGGTGACAGGCAGGAGCAGGGCGATCGTCAACGCCGGACCGATGCCGGGAAGAATGCCTATGGCGGTGCCTAGAAGCGAGCCTATCAAAGCCCACATGAGATTCGTTGGCTGCAGCGCAACGCCGAAACCATTCAAAAGAAGCTCGAAAGTTCCCAAGACTTACACTCCCAAAGGCGGGAAGAACCGGCCAAGTTGCAGGCCCAACTGCTTGAACAAGAACCAAGCGGCGCATGCCAGAGCGATGCCGCAGACCAAGTCGAGCATCCAGCGGCGCGAACCAAAAGCGTTAGCAACGAGTACGAACGACAGCGTAGCGGTAAACGGCATACCCAGCGGACCCATCGTCCCAATCGGCAGGGCGACGGCGACAAGTGCGGTCAAAAAAGCGCGCTTATCCATCTTGTTCGAGCCGTCCGCGTCTTCCGCGTCCTGCGCTTCAAAGCTTTCGCCGTTGCGGATTTGGAGCATCAGGATAACACCCAAAATAAGGAGGGCGGCACCAGCTATTGTTACGAAAAGGCCCGGTCCAACAGCGGCGTAGCGCGCACCTTGCGGTAGGCCGAAACCGGCATAAAGCCAAACCAGACCGATCACCATCAAGCCGATGCCAATCCAATAGGGTTTGGCGGGGGCAGCCGCTGCGCTGCCCCCGTGAGTTGACTTTTGACCGTCAGTTGACAAGACCAGCGTCCTTCAAGATCTGGCCTTGACGCTCCGTTTCCTCAGTGATGAAGGCGCCGAACTCGTCACCGGCCAGGAAGAAGTCGTCCCAGCCCTGTGCTGTGAGGACAGCTTTCCAAGCATCGCTCTGCGAGAGCTTGGTGAAGTTCTCTACCCAAGATGCGTAGTTATCGTCTGGAGCGCCCGGAGCTGCCAGAATGCCGCGCCAGTTTGCGATCTCAACGTCATAGCCTGCCTCGTGGAAGGTCGGGACATCTGGTAGATTGCTACGGCGTTCAGCTGAGGTGACGCCGAGGATTTTGATGCGTCCTTGCTCGGCGAATTGAGCAAATTCAGACGTGCCCGAAACACCTGCAGCCAGTGTGCCATTGACGATCGCGGTCACTGTTTCAGCGCCTGACGTCTGCGGAATATAGTTCAGATCGGCAACTGGGATGTCGCCAGCTTGGGCGAGCAGTGCGAGCGAGATGTGGTCAACACCACCAGCAGAGCCACCACCGAGCGCCGCCGCACCAGGGTCAGCCTTGATGCCTGCGACGAGGTCTGCAAGCGTATTGTAAGGCGAGTCAGCAGCAACGGCGATCACCAGATACTCAGCGGTCAACCGGGCAACAGGGCGGAAGTCTGCGAGGTTGATCGGCGAGTTATTGAGCTGGATTGCGCCAACGGTGATGGCCCCGAATACCGCCAACGCGTCAGGCTGGCCAGAAGATGTGCCGAGGAATTCGGCAAGACCCACTGTGCCACCAGCGCCGCCAGTGTTGGTGAAATTCACACCACCCGTGTAGATGCCAGCGTCGTTGAGTGCTTGGAACGCTTGACGGCCGGTGCCGTCCCAGCCGCCGCCAGGATTTGCTGGCAGCATGACGTTAACCTGAGCGCTAGCTGCGTTAGTCCCCAGTGTTGCAATCACAGCTAATGTCGCTAGTGTTTTTGTAAAATGCATATTTTCCTCCCGAACAGACTGTCTCTGCAGGCTTCCCTAGCGCAGACTGTCCATCTGTTCATTCTGTCGACAGAACTGACTTTGAAATCAGAACAAATACGCCATAAAGTGTCAAGGTATGAATTTGTGTCGACATAATTCGCAGTGTGATGCCGAAATTTAGCTTCGGCGTATTCTGCAGGGGGAGCACAATCAGCATCGCTCATTTGCAGAGCTTGGACTGGCTTTATCTCGGTCTTGCCGGCTTACTTTGTTGGTATAACGTCTCCATTCCGCAGTGGAATAGGTGCGGGTCTGCAGACCTGCTGCGGCGATCAAAAAGCACGAAAAGGCAGAACGTAGCGATGTTTGATGCACCAAAGGTCTGCCGCATCCCATCAGCCTAACGACGAGCAGTACTCCCCGCGAGTAACTTACTGAATTAGAGGGGATATATCGCTTTGGATTATAGGTAGCGAGGGGCGTGCGTCTTAACCTCATTTGCTATGTCTCAGCCTATACATCTCTATGAAAAGTGGCTGGGCCCGGAAGAAGCTGCAGGTGCGTAAGCGCGGCGGCCGCAAACGTGCATTGGGAACACGGCGTCCGATCATCGTGCCCGACCAGCCCAATCAGCGCTGGAGCCGGGACTTAGTCAGCGATGCTGTGACCGATGGCCGGCGGTTCCGGGTGCTGACACTTGTCGGTGATCACACAAGGGAATGTCTTGCCCTGATCGTGGACACGTCGCTCTCCCGCAGGCGGGTGGTCCGCGCGCTCGATGCCGTCATTGCACGAAAAGGTAAGCCGTACACGGTGTTCAGCGACAACTGCACCGAGTTCACCAGCATGGCAACCCTGCGCTGGTCTCGGGATCGGCAAATCGATTGGCACTACATCGCACCGGGCAAGCCCATGCAGAACGGCTTCATCGAGAGTTTCAACGGCAGCTTCCGCGATGAGTGCCTCAACGAAATACTGTTCTCGTCACTGGCCGAGGCCAGGACCCGGACCAGCGAATGGAAGGACGACTACAACGACCATAGACCGCATTCCTCGCTGGGCAATCTCACGGCTAGCAAATTTGCCAGCAATCTGGCACCGGAAAAACAGGCCGCTTAGGGCCAAACATCAACTCAAGGACTCTCCGTAAAACCGGAGGGGACTTTGGGGGCGGTGTTCGGCATCAGCACCTGTGTCTCAGAATTGGGTTTGCGATTTAAGGAGAGTTCTGGTCTCGTCTGAGTGACGAAAGACCCAGAATGACGACGAAAACAACGAAGACGAAATCATCCGCAGAGCAGGTTGTGAAGTGTAAGCTGCAGGTGCTTTCGGGACATCTTTCTGTCTGATTATAGCTTTTCTCGGAGGGCCTCGTAAGGGGTTTTTCCGTTGAACGCGCCGTGCGGCCTGGCGAAGTTATAGAACCGTTCCCACTCGTTCAGTTTCGCCTCGAGATCAACATCGCCCTTGTAGCTGAGCAGCTGGTAGAACTCCTGTTGATCTGACCGGTGCGATCGTTCGACCTTGCCGTTCAATTGCGGCGTACTGCGCTTGATATAGGCATGGCGGATGCCTTGGTCTTCGACATGCCAATGGAACTTGGCCTGGAACTCATGGCCATTGTCGGTTCGGATCTCGCGAATTCGAAACGGGAAAGTATTGATGATGTGGTCAACAAAATCGATCGCGCTTGCCTGGGTGTGCTTCTGGTAGATTTTGAGCGCTCGCACCCGGGTCGCATCATCGATGGCAGTGAACTGAAAGCGCCGGACCTTCTCGCCACTTTCCCCCTTAAATGTCAGGAACTTGACGTCCATCTGAATATGGTGGCCGGGAACCTGCTTGTTGTATCGCTTGGTGTGCACCTTGCGCAGACGGGTACCGCGCGGCAGCCGATTGACGCCATTGCGTTTAAGCATCCGCGAGACCGTGGCGTCTGAGATTTTAATCCCATGGTATCGGGCCATATACCAGACGATCCGCATTGGGCCGAGGTGATACTTGCTGCGAAGGTGGAGAACTTTCTCCTCGATCTCGATTGGTATGCGATTAGCATGCCATTTGGGGATTGGCGGCCGGTTCACCAGACCGGCCTCACCGAGCTTCAGATAGGCAACACGCCACCGGTAAAAACTGCTGCGGCTGACGCCGAAGTATCGACAGGTCTTGGCGACCTGACCCGTATCTTCTGCGTGCCTCAGAACACGAAGCTTGCGCGCAATCTCACGTTGTTCCTGGTTCATGAATACCTCCTTAGCTCAACAAATGTCAGCTTATTGGAGATGTCCCGCGAGTACCGACATATCTACAAATGATTTACGACAGACTGACCGAGCTGGCCGGTTGCACCGCTGACAAGGATCATGACACACTCCTCAGAACCTGATCCGAGGGTAGGACCTTCGCCGTTAGGAAGAACTATCAAGTTGTATAGTCGTCTTGGCCCTTCGCTAGAGAACCGAAATGTCCCGCGTTAGGCATCAGATGGAGGTTGAGCCTGAAGAGCACGATCTGTGCAAGAAGGCCTTTGTTCTGTCCATTCGCGACGCACTTAATGTCGTCAGTGGCAGTGGAAGCTAGCAATCGTTTGCACTTTACTGAGCGGTCCCAAGGGCTTCGCCGATATTGAGCGCCTCTTGGCCACCATCTCCCCCCGCATGCTCTCGCGCGAATTGCGCGAGTTGGAACTGAACGGCGCTATTGCCCGCTCCGGCGCGGAGGGAAGTATAGGCAAGTATGAGCTCACCCCATCCGGCAAAAAGCTGGAGGAAGTGGTCACTTTGCTTGCCCGCTGGGGGCAGGAGCATCGCGCCAGCGAGGCAAGCGCTAAAGATGCGGCGACTGATAAGCCACTGCCATCAAGTGAACCATTGAGAAAAATCGCACAAGCGCGCTGATCGGCACGACTGAGCGCCCTCCATTCTGCTGCCGCCATGCCGCACAGGACCGCAACCATGTTCCGCATCTGAGCGTTTGATCAGAAAGGGAGCAATTTGGCTTTTAGTGCCGTCCCGAAATCTGTGCAGGACCACTTGTAAACCCGACAATTCTGTCCGGGCAGCGAGTGTGACGGTAATGCTGCGAACGTCTCGCTGCAATTCGAACGCCACATGGGAATAAAGATTCCTCCAGACGATCCGGGTTTGGACGATGCTGCTCCTCCTCGCTTTTGCGCTCGGAGCCGCAGGGATTTCGCCTGCACTGAATTAAGCGCTGATCGGTAGGAACACCGCAAACCATTTCAGCGCGGAATTGCTTGACGCCTAGCTTCTCACCCCCGGCGCATTTTCCGCCGGGCGCGGTCGTTTTTTCGAGGTGACGTGCGTATGACTAGGCACAAATTCGCTAATCCGTGGGACGACGCTGCGCCGGTGCGCGAGGAATTATTCGGCATCGAGCGACTGGAACAGCACGCTCGCAGTCTGGCGGCAGCTCAAAGCATTACTTCGCGTCCGCCGTCCGTTTTCTCTTTGCATAGACGGCTGAAACAGAACGCGTCCGTATTATTGGCCGCCTATCGCAGCAGCGCACATGAGATCGAAAGTGACCGCGCCGTAGTACCGGCCGCAGAGTGGCTGCTGGACAATTACCATCTCGTCGACGAGCAAATCCGCGAAATCCATGATGATCTCCCGCCGAATTACTACCGCCAGCTTCCCAAATTAGCCGATGGCCCCTTTGCTGGCTATCCCCGCATTTTTGGCCTGACGTGGGCCTTCGTCGCGCATACAGACAGTCACTTCGATCCCGCGTCCCTGACGCGCTTTATTGCGGCATATCAACAGGTCCAGCCACTCACGATTGGTGAACTCTGGGCTGTCGCGATCACATTGCGCATCGTCCTGGTCGAGAACCTGCGGCGCCTTGCGGATCAGATCACGGTGGGACGCAGTGCTCGACTGGAAGCGGATGCCTTGGCTGACTCGCTGCTCGCCGAGGACACCAAAGGATCATCTGCGGTCCGCATGCCGAGTGCTGAGCTGTCGGAGTTGTTCGCAGCGCAGTTGGCCAAACGTTTGCGTGACCGCGATCCTAGGACCACGCCTAGTCTTGGCTGGCTCGAAGATCAATTGGCACGCCAAGGCAGTACGATTGAAACAGTTGTGCAGCATGCCCAGCAGCGCCAGGGCGCTTCCAATGTCACTATTCGGAATATCATCACCAGCATGCGGCTGATTTCCGATATCGACTGGGGGGAGCTTGTCGAAAGCGTCAGTCTCGTCGATGCATGCCTGTCTGATGGTAGCGACTTCGCTCAGATGGATTTCGCGTCACGCGATCTCTATCGCAGCGCAATCGAACTATTGGCGCGAGGCTCGACATTCACCGAACTCGAGATCGCTCAGGCCGCTTTGGCGCTCGCGAAAGATGCAGCCGAACAAGCAGGCTCTCCGACAGAAGCGGATCGGCTGGGCGATCCGGGATATCATCTGATTGATCACGGTCGCCGGGCGCTTGAACGCGCTATCGGATTTCGTCCGAATGCTCAGCTCCACTTTGGCCGGACGATGGGGACGATGGGCATAGGCGGCTATGTCTTTGCCATTTCTGCAGTAACACTCGCGCTTGTTGCCTCACTCGGCTGGATAATGTCGGCCTCCGCAGTGCCTTCAATGCTGCTCTTTGCATTCTTAGTTCTGGCAATTGTGCCAGCGAGCGAAGTTGCAGCAGCGGTTGTCAATCGCACGGTTAGTGTCGGCGTTAGTGCGGCAAGGCTTCCAGGTTTGGAACTCGCCGCTGGCATTCCGAGCGAATTGCGGACACTTGTTGTCGTGCCCACAATGTTGATCGACCAAGCCCAGTTGCTCCAAGACATCGAGCAGCTTGAAGTTCACTATCTGTCTGGCGCTGGTGGAGACATCAGTTTTGCCCTCCTGACAGACGGTCTCGATGCAGAAACTGAAGCTGTTGAAGGCGATGAAGCGCTGTTGGATATCGGCCAACAGGCTATCTCTGCCTTGAACACGCGTCACGGTCCGGGTCCCGCTGGCGATCGCTTTTTGCTCCTCCACCGCGCTAGGCGATTTAACGTGGGCGAGGGCCTTTGGATGGGCTGGGAGCGCAAGCGCGGCAAGCTCACAGAACTCAACTGGCTTTTGCGCGGCGCAGGCGACACCAGTTTCGGCACGCCCCACGTGCCGGCGGATGTCCGCTATGTGATCACCCTCGACGCGGATACCAAATTGCCTCGCGAAGCGACTGTGCGGCTTGTCGGTAAAATGGCTCACCCGCTCAATAGGCCGCGCTTGAATGCTCGTGGAGACCGGGTTGTGGATGGTTACGCGATTATCCAGCCGCGCGTCGCCACGTCGTTGCCGATTGGTCAAGACAGTTCATTGTACCAGCGGGTGTTTTCGGCGCCTGGGGGGATCGATCCTTATGCGGCGGCGGTCTCGGATGTGTATCAAGATCTCTTTGGCGAGGGGTCCTACACCGGTAAGGGCATTTATGACGTCGATGGGTTCGAGGCAGCGTTGGCTCGACGCATTCCGGAAAACACCATGCTTAGCCATGATCTGTTCGAGGGCATTTATGCCAGAGCGGGCCTGAGCTCCGACGTCGAAGTCGTCGACGATTTCCCGACCCGTTATGATGTCGCTGTGCGGCGACAGCATCGTTGGACCCGCGGCGACTGGCAACTGCTGCCTTGGCTGGTTAGGGATGGCAAGCTCCCCACTATCGGGCGCTGGAAAATGCTGGACAACCTGAGGCGATCACTGGTTGCGCCGACGGCGTTATTTGCCTTGTTCCTTGCCTGCCTGATGACGGAGCCAGCGAATGCAATTGCGAGTGCCGCAATCCTTTTGGCCCTGATCATTCCAGCCTTTGTGCCAATTCTCTTCTCGATCTTGCCGCACAGTCCTGGGTTACAACTGCGCTCGCATCTGTTCGGCCTCGCACGAGATTTCAAGTTGGCAGCGCTGCAGGTTGGACTGGGCCTGGCCTTTCTTCCTGATCAAGCGTGGCGCAACGGCGATGCAATCGTGCGCACGCTGTTCCGGCTGACCGTCTCACGTAAACACCTGCTCGAATGGACAACGGCGGCAAGTGCGGGCCAGCGCGCGCGATTGACGTTGCTCGGGTTTTATCGCGACATGGCGAAAGGAACAGCTCTGGCCATATTGCTGTTCGCGGGAGCGATGGCGATTACGCCCACCTCTTTGCCGATAGCGCTGCCTTTGGTGTTGCTGTGGCTTGCCGCACCGGCCATCGCATTTTGGACCAGCCGGTCCCCGGCAACACGCCCAGATCGAGACTTGGGTTCGAGTGATGCCAGATATTTACGGCTGATCGCGCGGCAAACTTGGCGGTATTTTGAGACCTACGTCACGCCGCTGGAGAATATGCTGCCACCGGACAATTTCCAAGAAACACCGGTGCCCAGCGTCGCGCATCGCACATCTCCCACTAATATTGGGCTCTACCTGCTGTCCGCCGTGGCTGCGCGCGATTTTGGCTGGACCGGTACTCTCGAAACCATCGACCGGCTGGAGAAAACCTTCGCGACGCTCGGCCAGATGCGGCGTTTCAACGGGCATTTTTTCAACTGGTATGACACGCGCGATCTGCGTGTCCTTGACCCGGCCTATGTCTCTTCGGTCGACAGCGGCAATCTCGCCGGGCATCTCATTGCGCTTGCCAATGCCTGCGCCGAATGGGCCGAAAGTGCGCCTTTAGACACGAGACAGGGACTTATGGACAATGTGGTGCTCGCCCGGAAGGCGCTGGCATCATCACCGAGCCCGTCAGACCCAACAATTTCTTCCGTACTGGACGAAATCCAAGCGCAGCTGGAGACGCAACAGTCCTTCGATACACTGCTCCCAACCCTGCTCCGGCTATCAGAAAAAGGGCTCAAGCTGGTGTCGTTGCGATCCTCGGTCACTGACATTGGAGCGCCTAGTGATCTCGCCTATTGGGTATTAGCGTTCAATCGGCGCATTGTTGAAGCCACGCGCGACCGGCGCGCTTTGCAGACTGATCCTAAAGCGTTCCACGCCCGGCTGATCGCACTGGAGACTATCGCTCGCAGCATCGCTCTCGATATGGATTTCGCTTTTCTCCTCGATCCAGACAGGAAACTGCTTTCCATCGGATTTTCGCTTGCTGACAATAGGCTAGACCTGAATTGCTATGATCTTCTGGCGTCAGAAGCCCGCCTTGCCAGCCTGTTCGCAATCGCTAAGGGTGATGTCTCTACCCGACACTGGTTCCGGCTCGGGCGCACGGCAACGCCGTTGGGCAATGGCTCGGCATTGATCTCCTGGTCGGGGTCTATGTTCGAATACCTGATGCCCTCGCTGGTCATGCGTGCGCCAGCGGAAAGTCTCCTCGACGCCACCAATCGACTGGTCGTCGCGCGTCAGGAGGCCTATGGCCGCGCCCGCAACGTGCCCTGGGGCATTTCCGAGTCGGCATACAATGTCCGCGACTACGAGTTCACCTATCAGTATTCCAATTTTGGAGTGCCGGGGCTCGGCCTTAAGCGTGGCCTGTCGAGCAATATGGTCATTGCCCCCTATGCGACGGGTCTGGCTGCAATGGTTGACCCACGAGCCGCAATCGAGAATTTCCGGCGCATTGAACGCATGGGCGCACGTGGCACTCATGGCTTCTACGAAGCGCTTGATTTTACGCGTTCCCGACTGCCGGACGATGATGATTTGGCGATAGTTCGAAGCTACATGGCGCATCACCAAGGGATGACGATTACTGCCATTGCCAATGTGCTGAGCGATGGCATCATGCGCGCACGCTTTCATCGTGAACCCATGATCAAGGCGAGCGAGCTTCTGCTCTCCGAGCGCGTGCCACGGGACGTTGCCATTGCCCGGCCACGCGCTGAAGAAATCAAGGCAGCCTCCGAACTGTCGGTAAACATGAGCCCAGTGGTGCGCAAACTTGCACTGCCATATCATGGGGCCCCAATTACGCATTTACTGTCCAACGGCCGCTATACCGTGATGCTGACTGCCTCCGGTAGCGGTTACAGCCGCTGGCGAGACATCGCCATCACTCGTTGGCGCGAAGATGTGACCCGCGATGACTGTGGCGCCTTCGTGTTTTGCAAAGACCTACGTACAGGCTTGGTCTTCTCAGCGACGCAGCAGCCGATGAACGACAGTGCTGAGGCATCAGTCGAATTTGGCGAGGACCACGCTCAATTTCGCCGCCACGACCAAACAATGACAACTGAAATGGACGTCCTTGTGTCTGGCGAAGACGACAGCGAGGTGCGGCTGGTTTGTTTCACCAATAGCGGGCGTCGCCCTCGTGACATAGAAGTGACCTCCTATGCCGAGCTTGTCTTAGCCGCAGCGGTCACAGACGATGCGCACCCGGCCTTCGCCAAGATGTTTGTTCAAACGGAATATCTGTCCGAGTTTGGTGCTCTCGTCGCGACGCGGCGGCGACGGTCGCCGAGTGAACCTGAAATCTGGGCGGCTCATTTCGCCGTGGTTGAGGGTGAAGTGCTGTCCGACCCACAATATGAAACTGACCGCTCCCGTTTCCTGGGGCGCAACCGCTCTCTGGGTGATGCGGCGGCGATCCACGACAACCAAGGGCTATCCGGCACCTTAGGGCCTGTGCTCGACCCCGTGTTCGCACTGCGTCGACAGCTGCGCATTCCGCCGGGCAAAGTCGCGAAAATCGCCTTCTGGACTGTTGTCGCGTCCTCGCGTGTTGAATTGCTTGAACTGATCGACAAGCACCACGACCGGAGCGCCTACGAACGGGCCAGAACCCTCGCCTGGACCCAGGCACAAGTACAACTACACCATCTCGACGTATCTCTGGAGGAGGCAGCTGACTTCCAACGTCTCGCAGCACCCATCCTCTATGCCGATCCGGTTTTCCGACCCTCTTCAGATGCAATTATGGCAGGGGCAGGCCCCCAATCGGGACTTTGGCCGCACGGCATCTCGGGCGATTTGCCAATTGTGTTGCTGCGCATTGACGCCTTGGAAGACATGCCTCAGTTGCGCCAGATGTTGCGGGCGCACGAGTATTGGCGGATTAAACGGTTGGCCGTTGATCTTGTTATCATCAACGAGCGCGGCTCTTCCTATGTCCAGGACTTGCAAAACGCCATCGAAGCGGCCCTACGGTCCAGCCAGTCCAGACCTCGCTATAACAACACCCCCGCGCAGGGTAACGTCTACTTACTGCGTGCCGATCTTTTGGGGCTTGAAACGCGCAATTTGCTCCAGGCGAGCGCGCGTGTGGTGTTCCTCGCGCGGATGGGATCCATCGCAGACCAAATTGCAAACAAGGCGAGCAAAACTCCACCGCTTAATGTGAAGCCTTTCATGCCCGCGCAGGCCTCCTCAGCAGAGACGGTCGCTCTGCTCGACGACCTCGAATTTTTCAACGGTCTTGGCGGGTTCGCTAACAATGGAACGGAATATGTGACCGCGCTCGACAATGGCGCTACGACGCCTGCACCTTGGATTAACGTCGTCGCCAATGAGGGTTTCGGCTTCCAAGTTTCCAGTGAAGGCAGCTTTTACACTTGGGCTGGTAATAGCCGTGAAAATCAGATCACGCCTTGGTCAAACGATCCCGTTAGCGATCCCGTTGGCGAAGCGATCTACATAAAGGACGAAGTGTCCGGTGCTCTTTGGAGCCCGACCGCGCGGCCGATTAGAAACAAGGGACGCTATCTCGCTCGCCACGGCTACGGCTATTCCCGCTTTAGCCATCAGGCTTATGGCATCGAAAGCGAGCTCGTCGCATATGTTCCGCTTGTCGATCCAGTGCGGATTTCCCGCATGACTTTGACCAACAGATCCCAGCGCGTCCGACGCCTGTCGATCACCAGCTACACTGAATTTGTGCTCGGCACTCAGCGCGGCGCGACCGCGCCTTTCCTCCTGACCAAAATCGATGCGGAGACTGGCGCTATCTTTGCCACCAACAAATGGGCGACCGCCTTTGGTGGCCGTGTCGCATTTACCGATCTGGGCGGTCGCCAGACGGCCTCCACTGCAGACCGCACCGAATTCCTTGGACGCAATGGCAGCACGGCGTCGGCCGCTGCCCTCTCGAGCCAGACAGGCCTTAGCGGGACAGCTGGCGCGGGCCACGACCCCTGCGCGGCGCTACAAACCAGCATCGAACTTGCGGTTGGAGAGAGCATCGAGATTGTCTGCCTACTCGGCCAAGCTGGAACAGAAGAGGAGGCGCGGCAGCTGATCGAGCGCTATCGCAGCGCTGATCTCGATGGCGTCTTGGCCGAGGTTGCCGCACACTGGCACTCCATTCTCGGGGCTGTTCAGGTGAGAACGCCCGACCGGGCGATGGACATCATGCTCAATGGCTGGCTGCTGTACCAGACGCTGGCCTGTCGCATCACCGCGCGTTCGGCCTTCTACCAGGCCAGTGGTGCCTATGGTTTCCGTGACCAGTTGCAAGATGGAATGGCGCTCTCGCTTGTCCGTCCGCAAGATAGTCGTCATCACATATTGCGCGCTGCTGGCCGCCAATTCATTGATGGCGATGTCCAGCATTGGTGGCTACCGCATTCTGGCCAAGGCGTGCGCACCCGCATTTCCGATGACTGCGTCTGGCTTGCATTCTCCGCCGCTACCTATGCTATCTCGACCGGCGATGCGGATATTTTCGATGAGCTTGTTCCCTTTATCGAAGGCCCAAAACTGGCCGAGGGCGAACACGACAACTTTTTCCAACCTATGATCTCGGAGCGTTCGGCATCCTTGTTCGAACACTGCGCGCTCGGCCTAGATTTAGCGATCAAATTGACCGGTCAGCATGGCCTACCACTCATGGGCACCGGCGATTGGAACGACGGGATGAACCGCGTCGGAGAAGACGGAAGAGGCGAAAGCGTCTGGCTCGGCTGGCTTCTTATTCGCGCTCTGGATCTCCTGATGCCGTATGCCGACATCCGCGATCCCAAAAGGGCCAAACGCTGGCGACTGCACAGCACCAAACTCAAGGCCGCTCTCGAGCGTGAAGCATGGGATGGGGCATGGTATCGGCGTGCAACCTTCGATGACGGCTTTTGGCTAGGGTCGCAATCCAGCGACGAATGCAGGATCGACTCCATTGCCCAGTCTTGGGCTGTGCTGTCGGGAGGCGGCGATCCCATTCGCGCCAGCGTCGCTATGAGCTCCCTCGATCGACACCTCATCCGTCCGGACCTGGGCTTAGCGCTGCTTTTCACTCCACCCTTCGACCAGACGCCGCGCGATCCCGGCTATATCAAGGGATATCCGCCCGGACTTCGCGAAAACGGTGGCCAATATAGCCACGCCGCAATGTGGGCCATTCTGGCCTTCGCCAAACTGGGCCAGGGGAAAAAGGCGTTCGATCTCTTCGCGCTGGTGAACCCCATAAACCATGCGCTAACCCCAGAAGCAGTCGCCCTTTACAAGGTTGAACCATATGTCTTGGCAGCCGATGTTTATTCGGTGGCGCCGCACACGGGGCGAGGCGGTTGGACGTGGTACACGGGTTCTGCCGGATGGATGTACCGTGCCGGTATCGAAGGCATTCTCGGCATCAGCCGCGAAGGCAACACCCTTATCATCGACCCGTGTCTTCCTGCCGATTGGCCTGGCTTTTCCGCCGAGCTGACCGTGGCTGGCACACGATATGAGATCACCGTGCACAATCGCGGCGGTGATGCAGATAGCTTACCCAACGCAGTTCTCGATGGGGTTGCATTCGCCCCTCAAGGCAAGGTCGTCCGGCTACGACTGGACGGGGGGACGCACACCTTATCTATCACCCTCCGGCCAGTGCCCAGATAGTCGCGCTCGTGGCGCGGCTATCGCAAGGGTGGCGTTAAAGGTCCCTGTTCGACATCAGCACCTGTGTCTCAGAATTGGGTTTGCGATTTAAGGAGAGTTCTGGTCTCGTCTGAGTGACGAAAGACCCAGAATGACAACAAAAGTAACAAAGACGAAGCAATCCGCAGAGCAGGTGGTGAAGGACATTCGCCGCGCAACGCGACGACACTTTTCCGCCGAGGACAAGATCCGGATTGTGCTCGACGGATTGCGTGGCGAGGACAGCATTACTGAGCTGTGCCGGCGTGAAGGCATCGCCCAGAGTGTCTATTACTCTTGGTCGAAAGAGTTCTTAGAAGCTGGCAAACGGCGTTTGGCTGGTGACACAGCCCGTGCCGCTACCAGTGATGAGGTTCGGGATTTGCGCCGAGAGGCGAGCGCGCTCAAGGAATGCGTTGCGGATCTAACGCTAGAAAACCGCTAGCTTAAAAAAGCATGATCGCGGATGGGGAAGATATCGAATGAGATATCCCGCCTCCGAAAAGCTCGAGATTATCCGGCTGGTTGAACAGTCTCATCTCCCAACCAAACAGACGCTGGATCGACTGGGCATCCCACGACGGACCTTTTATCGTTGGTACGATCGTTACTGCGATGGTGGCCCTGAGGCGTTGAAAGATCGATCCTCAGCGCCAAGCCGGGTCTGGAACCGTATCCCTGAGCAAATCCAGCAGCACATCGTCGATCTGGCGTTAGAGCAGCCTGATCTGAGCCCTAGGGAGCTTGCGGTTCGCTTCACCGATGAGAGAGACTATTTTATCTCAGAAGCCAGCGTTTACCGGCTTCTCAAGGCCCATGACCTGATCACCAGCCCCGCCTATGTGGTGATCAAGGCGGCCAATGAGTTCCACACCAAGACCAGCCGTCCCAACCAGATGTGGCAGACCGACTTTACCTATTTCAAGATCATCGGCTGGGGTTGGATGTATCTTTCCACGGTGCTGGATGACTATTCCCGCTATATCATCGCATGGAAACTGTGCACGACCATGCGGGCTCAGGACGTCACCGAGACGCTGGACATGGCGTTGGCCGTTTCAGGGTGCGATCAGGCCAGTGTCCGACATAGACCTCGCCTGCTGAGCGATAATGGCCCCAGCTACATCGCCCAGGATCTGGCCGACTATATCGCCGCCAACGGCATGGACCATGTTCGAGGCGCGCCACTTCATCCCCAGACCCAGGGTAAGATCGAGCGATGGCATCAGACTCTGAAGAACCGCATTCTACTCGAAAACTACTTCCTGCCCGGTGATCTCGAAAGCCAAGTCGAGGCCTTCGTTGAGCACTACAATCATAGGCGCTATCACGAGAGCCTCCAAAATGTGACACCCGCAGACGCCTACTTCGGCAGAGCACCTGCCATCATCAAAAAGCGTGAAAACATCAAACGCAAAACAATCCAACATCGACGCTTGATGCACCATAGGCTTGCCGCATAAAATGAACCGAACGACGAGCAGTTCTCTCCACTAATCAAAGCGCCAATCTGAGCCAAACCATCTGACGACGGACAGCCAGTTCACATGGCCCATGACGCTGGTCATGTTGCCAAGCAGATAGTTTTCCGTAGCCAACTGTCCGGACCTAAATTGGAATAGGAACGGAGCTGCTAACAGAGAGAAAGCGGTAGCAGCGACGGCAGCTAGGACATTCACCCACAACTCTAACTTAAGTTCCCATCCCCCCAGAAAGGTCAGCATGCCAATTGCAGCTGAAACGACGACAACATTCCTGATTGAAGGATAGAATTTGCGCGTCGCAATTACGAATTCGCAATCCTCCAAGGAGAAACGATGATTTTGGCAGGGTATCGTCATTTCATCGGCCTTCGCCATTCCACCTATCGAATGAAAACACGAAACTGCTGACGCTGCCAACAATGTCTAGGCTGTCGCTATTACTTTGACACGCCGTAGAGCCATCACGCACTAAAACGAGTGCTTACGTATGGTTTGTGCCAAAAGCTAGATGCCGGCTACTCAGCCCCATAGAGACGTTGTCATCGATCGAAATCCATGTCTGCTTTTGGGAGATCGGAATAGGTCTTCTGAAAGGCCACAATGAGGGCGGAAGCGGTTCTGCAGCATATCTGTCACGAGCAGTCATCAGCCAGCGTCAGTAAGTGATTGGTTTGGCGGTCATGCGCAAACGGGTTAAGCACCGTTTCGTCTGAACGTGCCAGTGGGGTATGGCGCGTCCGGCTCGCGGCATTGGTTCTAACTCATCATCAAATATCAGGCAGTACCTGATCGGTTGCTACGCATCTTGCATTAACTGCTTACGATCCCATCGCTTCTCCTACATATCATTGTTCAAACGATAGGCATTCAAACTCAGTGACAATGTTATCACATGTCGCTTGGTAACGTTGTCATTTGGAGGTTGTAGCGGCCATGCTGCGTGGTTCGACCATTTTAAGTGTGCGGAGGTCGAGAATGAGCAAGCAACTGCCTCGTGAATTCGGGACTGACATCGCCAGTCCCGATCATTGCTGATGATTAGGCGGCTTTCACGTTGGCCTGCGCTTCGCCGAGTTCGGTGAGCTTCTTATCAGTCGCGAGTTCCTCGATCAGAGTGGCATCAAAGAGTTTGACAGCTTCAATGTAGCCCAACTGCTTCGCCCAGCTCTTCAAGGTCCCGTAACGCGCGATTTCATAGTGCTCGACGGCCTGTGCAGCGGCGACCAGACCAGCGTCCAAGGCCATTGTGCCTTTAAACTCATCCATGATCGATTTACCTTCCTCGAGGATGCCAAGGATAGCGTCGCAAGTCTTGCCACGAGCCGGTTTTCCGATGAGCTCAAATACCTGCTCTAGACGGTCGATATGGCCTTCGCTTTCTTCCTGATGCTGTAGGAAGCCTGCGGCCAACTCCTGAGACTCCGCTGCTTTCGCCATCTTTGGCAACGCTTTGACGATCTGCTTTTCGGCATAGTAGATGTCCTTGAGCGTATCAAGGAACAAGTCGTCTAAGGTCTTTTCACTCGCCATTGTGCTCTCCATTACAAGGGGAGATGCCCAACGGGGACGCACCCGCTGGGTTCCATACAAGGATCAACACAACACGGTTTTTTGGAGACTGAACGCACTTGTCGGCAGCGAAGACTGCTGCTCACTCGCCTGTTAGCATTATTCGGGCATCGAGAGTATTGCGCTGTCGCCAAAGCACGGCGGACGCATTCAGCTGACTTTGCATTCTGGTTCAAATTCTACTAGAAATCAGAAACAGTCGGTATTTTTTGACTATGGCGTTGGAAGTCCTTTGGATCTTGCTTCGTATTCGCTGGACGCTAAGGTCGAAGTTCGTCAAGGCACCATTCCAAGATCGGCTACCAGTTGAGTTCGTCCATGCACGGCCTAGCCCAGATAGTGTTCGTCGTAGCCACAAGATGCGCTTTAGTGCCGAAGTCAGAGGCGGCAGCACCGGCTTCAAGATTTGGGCCCCCAAATGCAAGACTATGAAGCTCAAGCTAAAGGGTCAGTGGGCTTTGATCGAGCTTGATGCCATAGGAGAAGGTTGGCACCGACTCGATGTGGAAGGCGTAGGAGCAGAAACCCTATACAAGTACGTCCTCCCCGATGGCCGGGCGATCCCCGATCCGACATCCCGGCATCAACCCCAACGTATCCACGGATATAGCGAGGTGATAGACCTCAGGCATTCAAATGGACCGACGCGGAATGGACGGGGCGACTTTGGGAATAAGCGGTCATCTACGAAACGCACGTGAGGACATTCACCGAAATGGGACATTTGCCGCCGCAGCAAGAAAGCTAGATCGCTTGGTGGCATGTGGGCGTGACTGCGGTGCAGATCATGCCGATCGCCGAGTTCTACGGCAAATTCAACTGGTGTTACGACGCTGCCGACAGCTAACTATGGGCGTCCCGAGGACTTGAAGGCATTCATCGACGAGGCGCACCGGCGTTCATCGATGGTGTTATTCGATGTCGTCTACAACCATTTCGGACCGCTCGGAAACAACCTGCCGGACATTCGACCGATCTTCACTACGAAGCACAAGAGTCCGAGGGGCGAAGAGATCAACTTCGACGGCCTGCGGTTCGACGCCGTGCACACGATCGTTGATGATACGCCCACCCACATCCTTGAATTGTTGGCGGCTCGGATCCGTGCTTCTCCACCACACAGACATACCCATCTGATCGTCGAGAATTCGGATAATCAGGAAGTTTTGCTACGACCGAATAGCAGTGCGGAGCCGGTACACTACACCGCCCAATGGAATGATGACGTTCATCATCTTCTGCATGCAGCCGCAACGGAAGAGAACACGCGCTACTATGCTGACTTCGATGACTTTGAAGGGCGTTCGAGCATGCTCGGTCGCGCCTTGGCAGAGGAGTTTGCTTACCAAGGAGAGATGAAACCGCATGCGGGCATGAAGCGAGACGAGCCGAGCGGAGGCCTGCCGGCGACATCTTTTGTTGTTTACATGCAGGATCACGACCAGGTCGGCAATCGGGTAAAAGGTGACGGATTACCAAACTGGCGACCAGCGATGCGGTAAAGGCGCTGACCGCGATATACCTACTGTCGCCGCAGATCCCGATGCTCTTTCACGGGGAGGAATGGGCTAGTGCCCACCCATACCCAATCTGTTCCGATGTGCCGACCGAACTTCGGAAGACAGTGCGCAAGGGCCGTGAGGAAGAACTAAAGAACAGCCCAGAGCATGCAGATCCCATTAAACCGAGTGTTAAAGAAGCTGCACATCCCTCCAGCGCCAAGACTTTGGAGTCCGCCAAACTCGACTGGTCCAACCTGAACAAGCGTCCCCATCAGCGGTGGTTCACGCATTATCAGCCGCTGATTGATCTTCGAAAAGCTGAAATAGTGCCTCGTCTTTTTGAACAGAGTGGCTTTGCTGGACAATATGAATTGCTCGGCGTCAAATCTGTGCTCGTGACATGGAAAACGGGCGACGGATCAAGCTTGCGGCTGTACGCCAACTTGGCCGACGAGACGCAGGAAGGCGTCCCGCCGTTGAAAGGGCGACAGATTCTTCTTCAAAGATATGCCGACGAGGGCCGGCGATGTGGACGATAGAAGTGTGACCTTCCGCGAATGGCCAAGCAGTCAATCGCCGTGTTCGCCACCCGTAGCAATCGCATTCGTCCATCGATCGTTGTCGCAATGAGCACAGATTGGTGCGCACCGGTCCGTCGAGGTATGACCACACTGCATGCAGCTGAGTAAGGCATCGACGGACCTCCGGTCGACTTCTTGGGGCCGCTCTATTTCCCACGGCGGTAGGATCGGCAGTCCAGGTCGAGCCCTTGCGCTCTTGAACACGGTCAAAACGCCATTCGCTTCGACAATGGCGTGCTCCACCTCTCCCAACTGCCTTATGCCCTTCTCGCGAAGCTGCTGGAAAAGCTCACTCGTACCAAGGCTGCTGCTATTAAGGAAAGAGCTACAGATGACGCCGTCGCGAACGGCCTGCTCGGGCTTTCCGTCGATCAAGTGTTCAATGACTTTGCTTCGCGTGATTCCGAGGTCGATGAATTTGTTCGCTAGGACCACTGCGGTGACGACCAGCAGGCAGTGGAGTAAGGGAACGTCGGGGTAGAACATCGCATCGCCAACGGCCGATCCAAGCGCGATAACCAATAGGAATTCCACGGTCGAGAGCTGACCAATGGCCCTGCTGCCAAGCCAGCGCAGCAAGATTAGCGTATAAGCGTAGATGATCGCCGTTCGGATGATGATTTCTAAAAAGAAGAATGGGGGCTCGTTACCGATGAACATGCGTTGCCAGTCAAAACCTGCCATGCTCGGCATCCTATGCTGTTGTTACGAGATGCTTAGCCGCCATGTTAATAAAGGCCCGCTGATTCCGTCCGACGCAATGAAGATGAATAGCTGCCGGCTTCAGCTCCGCCATAGCCTCTATATGGGCGCGATGCTTGCCGACATCTGATGATATTGCGATGCATTTCCGGAGATGATCGAGAGTCATCGTTCTCGCAACAGCGTCGAAATCCTGGGGCTGGCGCAGATCCCAAGCCGCATCGCCACCAACAGAGGGAGCCCGCCATTGATCGAGAGCTTCTCTGATCGCAATCTCTTCATCCGCGGCCCACGACAACGCATGCTGAATGTCGACAGGCTTGTCCTCGCCGCCGTTATCCCGAAATGCGCCGACGACCTGCCGCAAATCATCGATGTTGCAGCCAGTCGTGAGCAAGCCATCCGCCCACCGTCCGCAGAAAGCTGCCGTCGCTGGCGTGACCGCGCCCCCGAACAGGGGGATGGGGCGCTGGGGCCGGGTAGAGAGCTTGGCTTCAACCACCGTCACCCGCCCCGATGCGTCACGGTCTCGCCATCCAATAAAGCACGGAAAGTCTCGACACACTCTCGTAGCCGCGCATTGCGCTCGGATTTTTCGGGCCAATACTCCTCGACAATCGCTTCGTTGATCGCTTCTCCCGTGCCTACCGACAGCCAAAGCCGGTCGGGAAACATTTCTCCGATCGTGGCCGCTGTCTGCGCCAGTATTGCGGGATGATAGCGGTATCCGGGCGCTGATATCATCCCTTATCCAAACTCCGTCGCTTGCATGGCTGCGCCAAGCCAAGACCAAGCGAAACCTGATTGCCCTTGGCGATCGCTCCACGGATGAAAATGGTCTGAAGACTTCGCGCATGCGAACCCAGCTTGCTCGGCCTCGCGAACCAAGCCCAGTAATTCGCTTGGAGAGAACTGCTCGTGAGACGCATGGTAGCCTATCAAGGTCATGTGATGTCTTTCCAGTTGTCGAGTAGTTCTTGTGTGGTGCACGCCGACAGTTGCTGTCCGAAGCGGCTTTGAAGCACCGTTAGCGCTGCGTCATGAGTTTGATTGGCAGAGCCGAACACCGCATCTGTTACCAGGATTGTGCGGTATCCGAGGTCAACTGCGCCAAGCGTCGTTGCCATGACACAGACGTCGGTCTCACCGCCGGATATGATGAGGGTGTCTATGCCATCGGCCCTAAGGGCCCGGTCTAGGCCGCCAAATAACCAGGGGGAATATCTGTTCTTGTCGAAGTGACGGGCTGGCGGCATGTGACGGGCGAGTGTGGGAACCACCTGTAACAAGTAGGGCGATAGGCGTGACCTGACCATTGCGGGCCAACGCAGATAGTAGTTATGCCAAGTGCCAATCTCCTCCTCCGGGCGCGACGGCGGGATAAATCGGGTGAAGACCGTTTTGGCAGGAGCACGTTCGACGATCGCTTCGATACAAGGCAAGACCCGGTTAAGCCATGGGGTCTGCCAATCGGTATCGACCGCGAACATGTTTTGAACGTCGACGCAAAGGTGGGCTAACCGAGCATGCTCCGCCATTTTAAAAGATGGTCCTTGGAACAGAACGCAGCTTCATGTGACAACTTGCCTGACAGATTCGAAGAAACGACCTGCCATCTAACGGCCATATGTTAGGGTAGTTGCTTTTCTGCTACTAAGTGGATGGAAAAAACAGTTGGACGTTACCATCTGTCAACGGTTCCTGATTTCGATGACCAAATATTCCCAAAGGCTTTTTTAGGATTCCATGGCAACAGCAAGCGGTCATCGTGGTGTTGTCGGTTACACCGGCAGCTTTCAGAGATGGCGATGCTGAAAGCAGCCATCCGGCATGGTGCAGCTGCCGCGGTAGTTTGGGCCCGAAGACCAAGTGACGGCGCATTCGCTCCTCAATCGGTCCGGATCAAAGCTTTTGATGTCGCACGGTCGAAGCAGCGAGCTGGCCCCTCCGCGAGCAGGCATGTTTTGCTTGGAGAGCAGTTCGCCACACTTTGCAGAGGCATCTAGTGGAAACAGCATTTGCAGTGCCAAAAATTCGCCTTCCCAATGCAGGACCCGAACCTATTGTCCGATGAGATGCACCCGTGGGTAGCTCTCAATTCCGAGACCCGCGCCTAACCAGCGTGGGTTTTCGTGTATCTGGGGCAGGGTTTCTGTGACTCACATCGCCTATCTCGATGAATTTGGCCATATTGGCCCATATGTCTCCCGCAAAGACCGAAAATACAACGATAGCCCTGTTTTTGGCCTCGCGGGCTAGATCCTTCCCATCGAGGAAGTGCGTGGCTTTGGCACTTGGTTCTATCAGGGCAAGTCTAAACTACGCAGGGGCTGCCGGGGCAGCAGCTCGACCGAGGTAACATCTGTAGTTTAGATGTAGTCGATGCTTCGCGTTGAGCCAAACCTTAAAGGTGCCGCGAAGGTTTTCCGGTATCGCAGGGTAAAGCTGGCTGACCCTTTGATGTGGGTTTCGTAAGAAATGGTATTGGCCCAAGCGATGCAAGGCTTGTCGTCGTTGCTTCAGTCGTAGGCGACGGGATCAACGACGCGAACTTTTTGCGGTGACCAAAGTGCTGTCTTCGTGGTTGAAGGAAAGGTCCTTGTCCCCGGCGTCCGAACGTTAGCCCAAATAGGCGGAAGGACTACTGGATGTCGCCCAACAGCGCGCATAAGGATCGATCAGCAGCTTGTTGGGGGCGCTCGCCTGTGCATCAATCGCTGTGATCAGCAAGATGAAGAAATTCAGGAACCGCAAGGCTCCCCAGCCATTAACAACCCTGAGACCGGTGCGCGTCAACCGGACACGGCGGCATAGGGAACGAGGATGGTTTTTCCGGTTTCCCGCCTCGGCCAACGAATTGGCAGCCGAGCCCTTATCCCGCCCGCTCCGGTTTCGTCACCTTCTTGGCAGAAATCAACTCCTGCGCAGCACGGATCTGTCATCGGCATTCGATGATTTGCCTATCCACGTGCCCGCAGTCGCCTATCACTTGGAGGTTGGATTGGGCGCAAATTTTCTTCGACGATCAGGCTGTCGGGCATCTGAAAGACTGCCTCATGCATGCAGAGTCCTCGGAGTTGACCACCAGTGCGCTCTACCGGTTGTCTCAGCCGCCGGTAGTTAAAGAGCGTCCAGCTCGGCATCGGCCTTTCTGTCCGTAAAGGACGACTTCCCCTCAATGTGAGAGTATACTAACCGCCAATAGGTGTCCTCGTGGTTCGCGCCGATAGAAAGTTCAATCTCTGCTGAAGGCGAACCATATAAACTGTACCAGTAGGCCTCGTTCTTGCTCAAAGCGTAGGCAAAATTGTCGGCCTTTCCGTAAAAGTTATCCGACGAAGGTCGATGACTCCTACTCGTCAAAGCGTAGCTTTTTGCCAGAGATGCGGCCAACTGGTCATAGCGTGATTTGGCCTGGGAGCCGTACTTGTCGTTGTCAAACTCATTGCCTATCGCAGCCACCCTCCACAAACGATCATCATAGCCGAAGGACAGCACCACCGCTTCTAAGTCCGTTAGCGCCTTGGGTAAATTTGTAGCCGCAAACGACTTCCCGAACGTCGCAATATCCATTGGTGTTAGCGCTACTCCGAGTGCCTCAATTTCCACGCTGCTAGCCATCCAACTCAAACCGAATGGGGCCGCATCCTCTTGAGCATTCGCATTTGAGGAGAGAGCCAAAAAAATGAGAATGGTCACTGTGTAAAGTCGGGCGATCATAGGGCGTCTCCATCATTGTCGACTATGCTTTGACCAATAGGCTGCAGGGGCTCGGCAGGCTCTACTGAAAAGCGGAAGTAAAATCCATATTGCTCAGCCAACTTGGCCTGATTGAGTTGAGCTATCGATACCTCGGTCGTGGCTGCGTTCAACAAAGCCATAGTCTGGATCAAGCCACCCGAATATCTTGCTGCTTCAGCCTGCATCCGATCTCGCTCCGCACTGGCCACCTTGATCTCGCGCTCGATACTTGCAACAGCCTCTGAGTTCGGTGCTGCTCTTTCACCGTCTACCGTGTAGGCAAGATCAATTCTGCGCAGCATGCTCGACCGCTTCTGCTCCAGCATCGCGGCCGTAGTCCGAAGAATTTCAATTCTTACCGTGAAGAGGTTCTCGATTGCGCCACCTGAAACTGCGGTGCGATCAGCTTCGGCTCGCGCTATCTCGGAATGTACTGCGGCGAGATCAGCATTGAGTTGCTCTGTAGATGGATCTGCGCTTAGGCGATCCAGTCCCACAAATAGTGTTATCAGAACGATTGCGCATGCAATCGCTACGGATATGACGAACTTCAATTGATTTCCCCAAGCAGTAGACTGGATTTGACCATCGCATCAGGCAATTACAGTGTCCAGTCTCAACAACAATCTGGCATGCAACGCGGACGAAACTGAGGAAACTATCTACCCACCCTATGGCCGCGGACGACCCTGTTGCGGACGTTAGTTTGTTGCAGGGCTTCTATGGTCGCCAAGCGGTCTCGCCTGAACCTGGTTTCTCCCGTTCCGTTGCCAGAAAACAGGTCTCCGAGCCCGCCAGGATTTCGGAGGCGGCGTCTAAGGTCTATGTGGCGGTTTTGGCATTATGCTGGCGATAGTGATAATCGTGAGCGCGGCCGGGCCATATCGAAGTTCAATTGCTCCACTCGCTAAACCGCCTGCCATAGTAACCCCCATTTGCGGGGTGGGGTTGTAGAGCAAAGGGCTATCTGCGAGGAGTAGCCCTTTGAGAAGGGTAAGCTCTAGGCACCAGGTTTGAGAATGACCTTGGTCCACTCGTTCTGCTTGTCGTGGAAGTTTTTGTAGCCCTTGGGGGCTTCTTCGAGCGACAGCCGGTGGCTGATGAGGAAGGTGGTGTCGATCTCGCCTTCCTGAATGCGGCGCAGGAGATCGTGGGTGTATTTCTGCGTGTGGGTCTGCCCACCACGGATTTGAAGGCCCTTTTCCATCATCGCGCCGAGCGGCCATTTATCGAGCATACCACCATAGACTCCGGGGACGGAAACGCGACCGCCCTTGCGGCAAGCGAGAATGGCTTGGCGCAGGGTGTGGCCGCGGTCGACACCGGGAGAGATCATCTGCTTGATGACGTCGATGACGTTATCGGGGGCAAAGCCATGTGCTTCCATGCCGACGGCGTCGATAACTGCGTCAGGGCCTATGCCACCGGTCATTTCCATCAACGCTTCGCGGACGTGGGTTTCCTCGAAATTGATGATTTTAGCGCCGAATTTCTGGGCCAGTTCTAAGCGGCGAGGGAAGTGGTCGATGACAATGACCTGCGCCGCGCCCATGAGAACGGCGCTTTGGACAGCAAAAAGCCCAACAGGGCCAGCGCCCCATACAGCAACAGTATCGCCGGGCTTAATTTGAGCATTCTCTGCGGCCATCCAGCCTGTGGGGAGAATGTCCGAGAGAAAGAGCACTTCGTCGTCTTCCATGCCGTCTGGAATGACGATGGGGCCAACGTCGGAGAACGGGACGCGGACGTAATCGGCCTGACCGCCAGCATAGCCGCCGGTGAGATGCGAGTAGCCGAAGGCTGCGCCCATGGCGTGGCCATAGAGCATTTCCGAAGCGTCCTGGTTGGCGACGGGATTGCCATTGTCGCAAGCTGAAAACTGCTGCTGCTGGCAGAAGAAGCACTGGCCGCAGGAAATGGTGAAGGGAACGACAACACGCTGACCCTTTTTGAGTGTGCTACTCGGGCCGATGTCGACCACCTCGCCCATGAACTCATGGCCCAAGATATCGCCAGATTTCATGCCTGGAATGACGCCATCATAGAGGTGAAGGTCTGAACCGCAGATGGCTGTGGAAGTCACTTTGAGAATGACATCCCGAGGGTTGATAATCTCCGGATCTGGATGGGTATCAACGCGAACGTCGTTATTGCCGTGCCATGTCAGTGCGCGCATTAACTTTCTCCATTCTCGGATTTGCGGAAGGCGCCAGTGGCAATCTCACCTGTTTCCATGAGCATTTTGAAACGCTTAAGTTCGTGTCGCGCTTGGATGTTGGGCTCGGTCTGAAACAATTTGGCGAATAGGCGCCCGATGTCGCCGCCGGGTGGCTTGTAAGCAATGTCGGCTGTAACGACGGTTCCGCGCCCAGCGGGAGCATCAGCAAAGCTAACATTGCCGGTGGTGTCGATCTGCGAATTCTCTGTCGAGCGCCACCCGATGGACTGGTTTTGGACGACATCGATGGTCTCGATTTCGAGCGTAACCTCTTGGCCAATCGGGGCTTTCACGATCCAGCGGTAGCGGCTGGCATCAATGATTTCCACCCGTTCGATTGCGTTCATGAAACGGGGTAGGTTAGCAAAGTCGCGCCAGAACGCGAAAAGCTCCTGGCGCGGTTTGTTGATTACGATGCTGCGGCCGACAATGGCGAGATTGCCGTTCTTGTCGTCCCGTTGGGCGCGTTTGGGGGCGTCGTCCAGTTGCTCGCTGCTCACGAAGTACCTCCTGATCGATCAGGTCCGCTCGCGGAGGAAGGCGTGTCGTGCTGGGTGGCGCCTTCGCGAGCCTGCTCATACACCTGCCCGACCTTTTCAGTGGCGGTGGCATAGAACTCAGTCGCCTTTTCCTTGCTCTGCTCGTAAAAATCCGCAGCGGCGTGGCCGACGTTGCTCTTTAAAGATTCCGAAGCCTCGCCCATGAGCGCATCTTCCTGCGGCGTATGGGGCAGGGTGCTGCCCAAGGCCGCGCCGAGTGCGAATGCCAGCGCGCCACCGACGAGAGGTTGGTCGCGGAATTGGTTTATGATGGTGTGATTGAGATTTTCCATCTGCCCGAGCATGGCGTCGCTCGCATTGGCAACCTTGGCCTTGCCCATGCTGGCCTGAGTACCCATTGTGTCGCGCGCATCGTGCATTCGCTCGCGCGCCATCTGCCAAGTGTGTGAGGCCCAATCACTGGCTTCCTCGATGAGGTTTCCTGCTTCGTCGCGGAAATGCTCAATACGTTCGCCCGCAGCATTGGTGAAGCCTTTGAAGCGATTGCCCGCCTCATCGCTGAAGTGACCGGCACGTTTGCCCGACCCGTCAGATTTGGCGCGGAAGGTTTTGCCAGCATCATCGGTAAACTCTGCGTAGTGCTCCCCCTCAGGGTCTGAAGGCTTGCGGAGGCTGCGGCGGAGACTGGTGCCACTGATGACAGCGACGGGATAGTTTTGCTCGTCGGTATCGCTATATGCGTCGCCGCGGTTGGAAGAGGTGTTTTCACCCGCCGAGGCTGGCTTCGCCATGAGCCAAGCAAGGCTGACGCCGAGCAGGGCGACCGGCACGGGATTAGCCGTGACATTGCGTTGAAGACTAGAGACAAACTCTCCGCCACCACCCTTGGTGTAAGCCAAAAGCTCATCGACCATCTGACCGGGCGACAGGCGCTCCTGAATTTGGTCAATCGTGTCTTCGACGCGATTACGTTGCATGTCGATTTCGCGTTGCAGCTCGGCTGCTGTTTTTCTGTCGTTAGCTTGGGTCATCACAACCGCTCCTTGACGATGTCTGCATCTCGGCTGAGTGACGCAGCCGTACGGTTCATGCTCAGATTGCTCGCTTTGAGCGCGTGAAGGCCCTTGGCGATGAAGTTCCAAGCCAACATGCCGACCACCAAGGTGACGACACCTGCGGCGATGGAATTAGCAAAGATTGGATCGAAGCCCAATGAGATGAGGACCGCGGTCAAGAGCGTAACAACTGCGGCGAGGAAAACACCCAGCGCGCCGAGGGCCAGCACACTGCCGATGACAATGGCGCCGGCGGCGGACATGGTTTCGGAGACTTTTTCACTGGCCTCGAGTTTTGCGAGCTGCACTTCTTTTCGAAAAAGGGTTGAGACATCGCTCACGAGGCCGCCGAGGAGATCGGCGATTGGCCTATTTTCTGCCGACATTATTGGCCTCCCATGGGCTGGGTGGTGCCCGGCGCAGATGCGTTCGAGGCGGTAGCTTCCTCACTCTCGGCGCTGGACTTGGTCGTCCGGCGAAGGTTTGAGGCGAGGGCAAAACGGCTGGCGACGAAACCAGCGAGCACCGCTGCACCTAGAAAAGCAACTGGTTGCTTTCTGCCGAAGTCCTGAGCGAGACCCATAAGATCATCGACATCGCGTTCTTCGATGGTGCGGCCAACAGTGGAGAGGCCAGAGGCAATATCGCGGGCATAGCGAGCGACGACGCGCTGGTCGTTACCTGTAAGCTCATTGGCGACTTTGCTTATGGCAACGGCAATGCCATTGATTTGTCCGGCAGCAAGATCTTTTTGATCTCCAGCGAACGATCGGACTTGATCAGTCGCCTCTGTTAACTTTTCTCCAACGTCATTTCCGAGCTTGCGAACATCTTCTTTGGCGCGCTGGCCGATGGAGTCGAGGTCATGTTTCGCCTGATTGGCGAGCGCCGCGGCATCTGTTTTGACCTGATCTTGTAACTGAGAGGTGGGAGCGATTTGCTGCCCGTTTGATCCGTTGAGATCATGTGTGCTCATGGAAAGGGCTCCTTGCTGCGGCCGTGGTTTGACGGCCGTCACCTCAATGGAGCGGTCAGTCAGCAGTTCCGAATCTTGATGGAGCACAAGGATTTGATTTTTCGAAGCGAGCAGGAATGGCGCCCGACGCATGCGGTCGCTGCACTGCGGCTTTGCGGCCGTAACGGGTGGCTAACTATCCCGTTCCTTCATTGGCATATTTAGCAAAGACGACCGCTTGCAGAGCGCCTAAGATCTCGACCCTCTTGGAGTGTTAGGCCGACGCTACGCCTCGTCAGGGTAATGACCTTTGGTTTGACCGACCATTTTCGCTAGTTCTGAAAATGTAACGTCCGTCTGGGATGCACTGTTGTTTGCAAACGTGAGCTGGCGGGCGGGAAAGGCCACGGCGTCGCGTGATGCGAGCGTCATATCTCCATCAGCCTATCGTCGCCGAGCGCTGATTGTTCCGCGCGCCTTAGAGCCAAATCGATCTCTTCGCGACTGAGAATGCCCTTGGTGACGAGTGTGTTGTTGATGGAGGTGATGGCTAAGTAGAGGCCTTGTTGGAGCCATACCGGCTGGGCGACTGCATCACACTTGCGGGCGACTCTATCTCTATCGGACCCAGATCGTCGACGAGCGTTGCGCTGCTGCTTCATGAGCTTGCGACCAGCGCAGCAAAGTATGGCGCATTATCGTTGCCGGACGGGTTGCTGGCAATTTCTGCGAAGATCAAGAACGAGGTGGTTTCAATTGACTGGTGTGAGAGCAGCTGCCCTAACACTGCGGCTGTGTTAACGCCCGGGTTTGGTTCGCGGCTTGAGAGCACGCTGCTAGGCGGGCTAAGTGCTGAAATGCACCGGCTGGTTGCCCACCGGAATGCACGCCACAATCGATATCCCGCTGCGAAGTTTGTCAGTTTGAAACAATCAAAACGTCATGCGTGCAGCTCGTGAGGCCGTCCGCCGGTTCTTGCACTGCAGACCTCATTCGATCGATCTGACGCATTGGGAGTGACGGGCAAAATGGTCATCGCCAGCCGCGCATCCGCGTCGCGATGACTTGAGCACGGCGGGCGCGAACAAGTCGGCCGCTATGCCATGCACTGTAAGCGGTGTTCTGCGGCCACTTAGGTTCAGGGTCGCGGGAACTGCACGACGTTGTTGCCGCGCATAAAGGCGCCGGCTCCCTCGCTGTTCAGTGCGTTCAAGGCAGCGTCAAGCGCCTCGCTGTCGGTCTGGAACTGATTGTCCCAGACGTGGCTGTCGTTGTGGTGGTCCACGACCTCGAGGGTCCAGGTATCGTCCGTTTCGAGCCGATGGATATTGATCAAGAAGGCATAACCTTCGACCACTACCCGCTGGCTTTTTCCTGATGTGACCAGGTTAGGGTGGTCTTGATCGTTCATGGGAGGGGCCTCGTTGCTGGTGGTTTTCTGACTATGCCGCCAGAGCCAACAGCGTCAATCACCCACGATGGCAGGATAGTTCCACGGGAGCAGTTCGTTAATGCGGCTCTGCCTATGTCTGGTGACGATGGCGTGGAGTGTCGCGGCCAGCCAGGCGTTGGGATCGACGCTGTTGAGCTTGCAGGTTTCGATCAGCGAGGCGATGACGGCCCAGTTCTCAGCACCGGTATCATGACCGGCAAAGAGCGCGTTCTTCCGATTCAGTGCGATGGGACGGATGGTCCGCTCGACAGCATTGTTGTCGAGCTCAATGCGCCCATCGGTCAGGAACAACTCGAGCCCAGCCCAGTATTTGGCGATATAGCTCAATGCTTCCCCGAGCGGCGCTTTTGGCGAGACGCGCCTGCGATGGTGATCATGCCAATCTTTTATCCGCGCCAGGGCTGGAGCTGACCGCTCCCGGCGCACGGCGAGGCGGTCATCCGGGCCCCGGCCTCGGATATCGGCCTCAATGGCGTAGAGTTCGCGGATGAGCCGCCCCCCTCTTGGGCGATCGGCGCAGGACCAGTGCGGGTGATATCAATCAGCTTGCGGCGCGCATGGGCCCAGCAATAGGCGAGCTGGATACCCGCGCCGACACGGCTGGGCGAGACCAGCCGGTTGTAGCCGGCATAGCCATCCACCTGCAGGATGCCGCCGAAGCCCTGCAATATCTGTTCGGCATGAAGACCACCTCGGCCAGGGGCATAGGTGAAGGCAACACCGGGTGGTGCGGTGCCATTCCAGGGACGCTCGTCTCTGGCCAGGGCCCAGAAGTATCCGGTTTTGGTCTTTCTGGCTCCAGGATCAAGCACCGGAGCGCGGGTTTCGTCCATGAACAGCTTTGAGGACCGTTTGAGGTCCGCCAGCAGGGCGTCATAGACCGGACGCAGCTCGAAGGCGGCCCGACCGACCCAATCGGCCAGTGTTGAGCGGTCCAGATCAATACCCTGGCGGCTGTAAATCTGCGCTTGGCGATAGAGCGGAAGGTGGTCGGCGTATTTGCTGACCAGAACATGGGCGACCATGGCCTCAGTTGGGAGCCCGCCAGGGATTAGTCGAACGGGCGCCGGCGCCTGCACCACACCGTCCGTGCAGGATCGGCAGGCATATTTGGGGCGACGGGTCACGATCACCCGGAACTGGGCCGGGATCACATCGAGCTTCTCGGAGACGTCCTCGCCAATGCAGTGCAGACCGCCGCCGCAGCCACAGATCAGGCTATCGGGCTCAATGATCTCCTCGATCCGCGGCAGGTGCTTGGGGAGCGAACCACGATTGGTGCTGCGCGGTTTGGCCGACCGCCGGGCCGCGCGATCCTCTGCATCTTCCTCGGCGTGGACTGCCGCGATGGCTGTTTCCAGATCCTCCAGCGCCAGCTCGAACTGGTCCGGATCGCTCTTTTCCGACCTGCGCCCGAAGGCCGCTTGCCTGAACGCTGCGACCAGCTTTTCCAGCTGTGCGATCCGCTCATCCTTGCGCTGATTGCGCGCCTCCGCCGCGACGAGCATCGCCTTGAGGGCGGTAACATCGTCGGGAAGTTCGGCGGTCTCGAGCATGACCAGAACCCTAGCAGATCAGGCGCCGGCATGCCCGCAAAAAGACAAGCCCTGAGTCATCCTGCCGCAGTCATTCCACGGCTTCTGGAGCCCTGGCTGCAACGGCCCGAACCCGCCGCCAGTCGAGTCCGGAGAACAGGGCCTCGAACTGCGCGTGGCTGAGTGTCATCAGTCCGTCCTTAACCGCAGGCCAAGTGAAGCTGTGCTCTTCCAGTCGCTTGTAGGCCATAACCAGTCCGGTGCCATCCCAGTAGAGCAGCTTCAATCGGTCGGTCTTTTTGGCACGGAACACAAAGACCGTTCCCGTGAACGGGTCCTTGTGCAGCTCGTTCTTCACCAACGCGGCCAGGCTGTCGTGGCCTTTGCGGAAGTCGATGGGTTTGGTCGCCACCACGATCCGCACCCGGTTCGAAGGAAAGATCATGAGGTCGCCATCAGGGCGTGTACAACCGAGGCAATCCGGCTCGCCGGAGCACCCGGCTCCAAGCGGATGGACACCGCCCCCAACACAATCTCTGGCCCAGCCGACGCCGACGGCTCCTCGGCCGTCACCTCCTCAACCGGAGCGACCATTAGACTCGCAAACTCAACAGGGCCTTCCGGAGCCGGCAGCACCAGCTTCCCATTCCGGGCGAGGGTCCGCCACGACGACAGATGGTTGGCCTTCAGCCCATGTCGCTGCGCAACTTGACCGACAGTCGCTCCTGGCCGAAGCGTTTCGGCGACAATCCGCGCCTTCACCTCATCGGGCCATTGCCGGTTGCGACGCCGTCCCGCGCTGTTTGTGAGAAGCTCCATTGGAGCGTCCATGGAGAAACTCCCGCACTGACATCAATCAGTGCGCAATCTCATGGCCGACACCAGCATGGAAGGTGGAGGTAGGACACCGCTTACCATGCACTGGTTGTGTCAACAATCGGACATAGGCGCCGATGTCGGAGGCGTTCCAGCGTCAAAACGGTAGGTTGGACTTCACAGCTTCTTCTCTTTGATGCCCGTAGCTCGGCAAAGAAGTCCCAACCATGTCAGGCAATTGTGCCGGGGGGGGCACACTCAACATGGCTGGGATCGACGAAGCAATGCCTGCAGACACCGCTCCTATTGACCTGATCTATCAATGGATCAATAGAACCGCAATGTTGAGAACACCTAAGTTGCCTCAGGTGTAAGTAGACGATATTGCCCGTAGGTATGCGCCACCGAATTGGCCGGATATCGTAGGTCACCCGGCCGACTTGTGTCAGTTCGTCCCACGATATGCCACGCGCAGTGCCGCTAGATTAGAAAACGGTTCCCCAACTCGCTTAACACTCGCTGTCAGCCTACCACAAAGTGCTCAGCTAATTAGTGGTTCAGGTCGATGGAGGGCAAAGCCCTGACCATAGTGAATGCCCAGTTGTGCAAGTCGAGGGATGAGTTCCATGGATTCAACAGACTCTGCGATAGTACGAGCGTTCATCGTCTCTGCGAGCTTAACAACAGCTTCGACAACGATTGCACTGACAGATTGAGTCAAAACGCTCTTCACGAACTCTCCGTCAATTTTGATGAACTGCACAGGAAGCAAGCTGAAGACCCGCAAGAACTGGCTCGCTGAGCCTGCGGCTGCGATTGTGGTCGTCTGATTTCCGTGTTTGAGCAGATTTGGCGCGGCGTTTGGCGATCGGCGGTGCCCATTGACGGCGTTTCCCGGTCATCCGGGCAGACTCATGGCGCGGTTGCGCGCTTTTCGTGGAAGACGAGGCGGTCGAAGTTGTAGGCCAGATTGGCCAAGGTGAGTTTGGCCTCGGCCCGTGCAATGCCGATGGTGCGGATGAACAGACCGAACCGGTTCTTCTGATGAGCGAAGACATGCTCGACCCTGGCACGTATCGCGGACTTGGCCGCATTGGCCCGTGCGGTCGCGATCGGCATCGGCTTGCCCTTGGGCTTGCGTCGATGAATGCGGCTGGTCAGCATACGATCAGCCAGCCAGGCCTCATTGCTCTGTGATCTGTAGGCGCTGTCGGCCCAGACCTCGCTGCCGGTGTTTTCCCGATCGATCACATGGCGCAGCATCCGGCCGTCAGGATGGGAGGCGGAGGTCACCGCTGCAGCCCGGATGAAGCCATAGCGCCGGTCGATGCTGATGTGACTTTTATAGCCGAACACCGGAGTGGCGATCATGGGCAGGGGCGAGCCGTCTGGCCGGTAGCGCACCTTGCCGCCGATCTTGAGCGTCCAGCGGGCGTCGGTATCCTTCTGTGCGGCTTTAGCCGGCTCGTTCGGCCAGATCTCGTCAGCCGACTGGCCTGCCTTGATGGCCTCCCGCTCGCCATCGGTATTGCGCTGTTTGGGTGCCGGCACCAGCGAAGCATCCACGATCTGCCCCGACATCGGGATGTAACCCTTCTTGTGCAGTTGCCAGTCGAACGCCTTCATCACCCGCTTGAGCGTGCCGGTCTGGGTCATGCGGTTGCGGAAATGGCGGATCGTGTTCTCATCGGGCGTGCGATCGCCGAGCGAGAACCCCAGGAAGCGCATCCAACTCAGGCGGTCCCGGATCATGAACTCTGTGCGGGCATCGGACAGGTTGTGCTGTGCCTGCAGGATCAGGATCTTGAACATGGCCACCGGATCGAACGGCGGCCGACCGCCTTTGCTGCCGTCACTGTAGCCAAGCCCCTCCACCAGCCAGGACCGGAAATACTCGAAATCCACCGTCCGCTCCAAAACCTCGAGCGGATCGCCGTGTTGGCTCAAGGCTTCGAGGTGATCGTTCAGGCTGAAAAGCGAATGCGGGTCCATGATGACGCTCCATGATCGGGCGACATCAATGAATCATGACTGCATCAAAGCCGCCAAGGGTTTTTGCGGACGTCCAGCTTAGATAAGCAAACGTTGCCATCCCACTCCCGAAGTCATCTAGCGCGAAACTAAAACCTCTTTCGTTCAAGTTATTCATTAGCTCCACGGTGCGGCGAATGTTTGAGATTGCTGAAGTTTCTGTCACTTCAAAGCAAATTTGGGACGGCGATACCAGTGGGTAGGCTGCAAGCGTGCCGTCAATGTAGTCTGGGAATCCGGGTGCGCTAAGCGTGATGCCTGAAATGTTAATAAAATACTTGACCCTTGGACTGTCTTTTGTTGTTCGTTGGATGTGATCAAAGGTTTTGCGTATAACGTGGTTATCCAAATCTTCTATCAGACCATATCGCTCTGCGGCAGGAATAAAGTGCGATGGGCTCACTATGCTTCCGTCTAGGTCCATCAGCCGGACCAAAACCTCGGAAAATATAACAGCAGACTCCAAATCTGGTTGTATCGGCGCGATCCTTTGGCCGTAAATGACCAGACGATCCTCCCTTATGGCTGATTTTATGCGAGCTACCGCATCCATATCTCGTTGCTGCTGTGTGACCTCATCATCGACCAACGAGCTTACCTGGACCCTATTTCGCCCCAGCTCCTTTGCAAGAAAGCATGCGGCGTCTGCGAAACCCATTGCCGTTTGAAGATGGGCATCAGTAGTGAGATTGAAACTCACTACGCCTATACTCAGCGTCACTCCGTGCGTTTTGCCCTGCCATATGAAGTCCATCTCTTTTACCGCAGTGCCTAAGGAATTGGCGAACTCAGCTGCCTCGGCCAAGTCACAGTTTTGACGCAAGAGAACGAATTCGTCACCCCCGAGCCTTGCTAACAAGTCCCGGTTCGTTTCGCACAGCAGATTAAGAATATTGCTGACTTCTACAAGGAGAGCATCTCCTGCCGCATGTCCGCAGCGATCGTTGATGATCTTAAAGTGGTCTACATCCATGTAGAGCAACGCATGGGGACCACGGCCACTAATGGCGCGAGCCTGCGCGCCAAACTCCCGTCGGTTAGCCAAACCTGTCAAAGCATCATGTGCGGCTTGATATGAAACTTCTTTGGCGAGTATGTGAGCTTCAGTTACGTCATAACCTTGTACGAAAATGCCGCTTACTTCGTGTGCGGGGGTGAACATAGGCTGATAGATGAGATCAATGAATCGTTCCTCCATAACCCCGTGTGCAACACGTTGTAGCTGAATTGGTAGTGCCCTACCAACGAATGGGATACCGGACTCATATACGCGATTGAGCTTTTCGAGGAAGCCCTGAGCTACTACTTCGGAGAGTCCGTCGGCGACTTGATGCCCTATGATTTCTCGGTGACCGACTAACTGATAATAAGCGTCGTTTGCGAGTTCAAAAACATGATTGGGACCGCGCAGCACACACATGAAGCCGGGTGCTTGTTTGAATAGCTCTAAAAGTCCTGTGGGTTCACCGGTAACTCCCGCAGCAAAATTGCGTGGTGGGAATATATCTGCTCTGGACCAATAATGGAGCACACACCAAGCCTTTCCATCTTGGTCAAACAGCGGAACGAAGCTACACCCCAGGTTGCTATGGTCACTATCGGATAGTCCGTTCATGGCGCTGGACCGGTACATCGGCGTGCCCGCTTCAAGTACGTCCAAAACGATTTGCTGAAGACCCTGGTCTACTTGGTCCGAGAGCACCTCACCCAAAGGGCGCCCTCTCAAGTCTGCCTGATCGATCCCGGTTTTCACACCATATTGCGCATTGCTGGCCAATATTATCAGTCGTGCGTCCACCGCAATAGCAGGAAAGGGCATGGCGAGCATGACTCTTTCAAGAAATACGGCATTCGACGAGATCATTTTGCAACGCTTTCATTCCGATGCTAGATCATGTCCATTATCCTAGACGGCAAAGGTTAAAGGTGCCTTCTAAACTACATCTTGGTGCGAAGGCGACCTCGGAGGCAGCGGAAGGCATACAATGAAACCCGTCGCCATGATCTCCGCCGGCGTTGTTAGATCTGGAAGCACTGACTTCTTTTGAGCGGGTCGCCTAATTACGAGAACTGGAGTTTGCTGCTATTAGGCCCCAGTCTCTATGGTGATATCGCGTCCCCAAAACCTAGCCCGTGCTGAGAAAAGACCGAGAGACCCGCTAAGAGTGGCCTAGGAAGAGGGTAACATTCCGGGTGGACTTCGATAGGTACTGCGACGTGATGGCGCGAAATGCGGTCAATTCAGGCTCAACATCTGACAGATCTGCTGTGCGACGAGCAATCTCGAAAAGCGCTATCACACGCTGCTCTGTGATGTAGATGGGCCATTGCATTGCCTTGGTGGGTTAGGATAGCCGGCAAGTCGTCATCAACCTGCACATCTACTTGGTGCCCCAGTCTGCCGGTAGGTCTTCGTCGCGGTGCACTTGAGCGCGCCGATGCTTTCGAGATCAATGAGATGCTGCTGCAAAAATCTCTCAGATCCGAGCGATCATTCCGACTACGGGGGAACCATCGGGCTCAACTCGGCCTTGATTGAAAATGCATGTACGCGTCGCCACCGCTGCATCATCCAGCCGAGCCACGAACTGTCGTGTCATTGGAGGAATGGGATGCCCAAGGACAAACTTTCGAGCTATCAGGAAAAAAGGGACTTTGAGCAGACACAGGAGCCTTCTGGTAGAAAAAAGATAAAAAGTTCCAAATGGTTGCGCTTCGTCATTCAGAAACATGATGCAACGCGGCTGCATTATGACCTGCGGCTTGAACTCGATGGCGTCTTCAAATCGTGGGCTGTCACACGAGGGCCCTCACTCGATCCAGGTGACAAGCGTTTGGCAGTCGAAGTGGAAGACCATCCTCTAGAATACGGGGATTTCGAGGGCGCGATCCCCAAAGGGCAATATGGTGGGGGTACAGTAATGCTGTGGGATCGCGGATATTGGATACCGGAGGAGGGCCTGTCCCCGGAGCAAGCCTTGAACGAGGGAGAACTCAAATTCACTCTTACCGGCGAGCGCCTTCACGGCAGCTTTGTTCTAGTTCGCATGAAGCACGACCGCCATGGGGGGAATCGATCAAACTGGCTTCTGATCAAGCATCAGGACGACCATTCCGTGAATGCCAATGGGGCGGCGATCTTGACGGAAAACAGTACCTCGATCGCCTCAGGCAGGACTATGCAGCAGATATCCCAAAGCAAAGGACGCAAGCCGAAGCCATTCATGGTTGGGCAACCGAATGTGAAAGCTGCCATCGCGTCGCAGGCACAGCAGGGTTTGGAAGAGAATCAGCTCAAACCCAAACGCCGATCAACAAAACCAGTCCCAAGCAACGCGGCCCACACCGCTCTGCCGGGATTCGTCGAACCACAGTTGTGCCAAGTAGCAACGCGTCCGCCCGCTCAAGACCAGTGGATTCACGAGATCAAGTTTGACGGCTACCGCATGCAGCTGCGCATAAACGATGGCACTGTTACGTTGAAAACTCGTAAAGGTTTTGACTGGACAGACAAGTTCGCCGCCATCGCAGAAGCAGCTGGCACGTTGCCGGACCTCATCATCGATGGAGAAATATGCGCACTGGACGATCAAGGTGCTCCGGATTTTTCCGCACTTCAGGCTGTGATGTCCGAAGGCAAAACCGACGATCTGGTGTTCTTCGCCTTTGATTTGCTTTTCCACGGAGCGAATGACCTGCGTGATCAAGGACTTACGGATCGAAAGAAGAGGCTGGAGTTGTTGCTCAAGGGAGCCGGCAAGGACCCTAGAATACGCTTTGTGGATCATTTCGAGACTGGTGGAGATGCTGTACTGCGTTCCGCTTGCCGTCTGTCGCTCGAGGGCATTGTCTCGAAAAAAGCAAATGCTCCTTATGTATCGGGCCGAACTAACGCCTGGGTGAAGTCAAAGTGTCGAGGGGGCCATGAAGTGGTTATCGGTGCCTATGCCACCACAAACGGAAAATTCCGCTCTCTGCTCGTTGGCGTTAATCAAGGCGATAAGCTTGTCTATGTCGGTCGCGTCGGTACCGGCTTTAGTTCTGCTAAGGTCAAGACCCTCCTAGCAGAACTAAAGAAACTGGAAGCAAAGACGTCACCATTTACCGGGCTTGCGCGCCCTAAGAAGGGTGCGGACATAACCTGGCTTGAACCAGAGTTGGTTGCTGAGATCGAATACGCGGGCTGGACTGCTGGTGGAAAAGTCCGACAGGCGGCGTTCAAAGGCCTACGCCAAGACAAGCCTGCCAGTGAAGTTGTGGCAGAAATGCCCACCGATCCCAAATCAGTTGAGCTTTCTGATCCAGCTGGTGCTCCACCGAGGAAATCTAGGGGAGCGGCGGTTAATCGGGCTCGCGTAGACGTCATGGGGGTGGCGATTTCAAGTCCGAGTAAGGCTCTTTGGCCGGACGCCAACGATGGTGAGGAAGTCACAAAACTCGATCTCGCGAGATACTTTGCAAAGGTTGGGACATGGCTAATTGACCATATTAAGGGACGTCCCTGCTCTGTTGTCCGCACGCCGGATGGCATACTTCACCAGCAGTTCTTCCAGCGCCATGCGCTGGCTGGAACATCCAATCTCCTCGAACTTATCGAGGTCACGGGCGATAAAAAAACCTATCTGCAGATTGATCGTGTAGAGGGATTGGCCGCCATCGCTCAAATCGGAGGAACAGAGCTGCACCCTTGGAATAGCGCACCTGGCCAGCCTGAAGTACCAGGCCGTCTGGTTTTTGACCTAGACCCGGGGCCCGACGTCGAATTTTCAACGGTTGTTGACGCAGCCTTGGAATTGCGCAGCCGCTTAGACACATTAGGTCTTGTAAGCTTCTGCAAAACCACCGGGGGCAAAGGCCTGCACGTCGTGACCCCCTTGTCCATAAGGCGAGGCAAGAACCCATCTTGGACTGACGCAAAAGATTTTGCTAGAAGTGTGTGCCAACTCATGGCTGCAGACAGTCCGAGCCGCTATCTAGTCAAAATGGCGAAGAACCAGCGCCAGGGGCGCATATTTCTTGACTATTTGCGCAACGACCGCATGGCCACCGCTGTTGCACCCCTCTCGACGCGCGCGCGCCTTGGTGCAACAGTATCCATGCCTCTCGATTGGACCCAAGTGACGCTGAACCTTGATCCGACACGCTTCACTATTCGAACCGTACCGAAATTCCTCAAGGCGTCGGCTCCATGGCAGAGCTATGCTGACGGCGCTCGTCCACTTAGGCAGGCGATGAAGCGACTTACAAAGGCGTCGTAGACAGCAGCGAAGACCCTTCAGTGCCGCGAACGTTTCTCGGCTTGAACAGACTTGCGCAGGGCATCCATGATATTGATGACGTTGCTAGGGGTGGGGGGAGATCTCTTGGGTTTTGTCTTGGCAAGTTTGTTTGCCGTCTTCTTTTTCTCCGCGATAATGTCCTTCAGCTTTTCCTGCACGGGGTCAGCAACCATGGCGGGATCCCAATGACGCTGCTGCCTTTTGATCAATTTTTGAACGAGCGGCATGAGGTCTGCCTCAGGTTTTGTCTGAGTCACCGTCGCGAAGTAGCCAGCAGCGTCGCGGACTTCGTCGCTGTAGCGCAGCGTCCATAGGACAATGCCCTTCCCACGCGGCTCGAGCATCACTGCACGTTCGCGACGAGAAATAACCAAGCGGGATATGCCAACAACCTTTTGTGCTTTCATAGCTTCACGGATCACCGAAAACGCGTCCTGCCCAATGGCGTCGTTCGGCGCGAGATAGTATGGCGTGTCGAGCCATATCCAGGGAATGCTGTCACTCGAGACAAAAACCGAAATATCGAGGGTTTTGGTGCTGTCCAGCGCAACGCTGTCCAGCTCATCATCTTCCAGAATAACGTAGTCGTTTTCGCCTCGCCGGTAGCCTTTGACTTCGTCGGCTTCATCAACGACGCGCCCAGTGACGGCGTCGACGTATTGGCTCACGACTCTGTTCCCTGTGTCCCGATTAATCGTGTGAAATTTTACTTTCTCGCTCTCGGAAGTAGCCGGCATCATCTGTACAGGACAGGTGACGAGGCTCAGTTTAAGATAGCCCTTCCAATACGGTCGAATAACCATTGAAACCTCCTATCAGCTAGCTTTCCGGGTCGTTTCGGACGTCTGCTTGACCTTCCTCTTCGTGGTCGGATGTTTAGTCGGGCCCGTTGCCCGATTGCGCTTATCCTTGGGCGGATCGCCAATAGCGGCGCTGTCTCGTAGTGCCCTTAGGAGATCACCTTTTTGAGCTACAGGCGCAGGCTTGCGCTTGGGCAATTTTCTGCCTTCGATCTTGGCCTTCACCAGTTCTGCGACCGCGTTCTCATACTGGTCATCGAAGGTCGTAGCATTAAAGATACCCATCTTCGTCTCAATGATGTGTTCAGCCAATGCCAACATTTCACTTTCGATTTTCATCTCGGGCAGATCATCGAAAGCGTTTTGGGAAGAGCGAACCTCGTAGTCGTAGTTTAAAGTTGTGGCGACCAACCCATCGTCATGAGGACGGATCAATAGCGTGCGCACACGCTTAAACAGAACAGCCTTGGCAATTGCCGCAACCTTGGTCTGCTTCATCCCTTCGCGAAGGAGCACGAAGGCTTCCTCTCCCATCTTATCCGGTGTGAGATAGTAAGGTTTGTCAAAATAAACGGTGTCGATTTCGCTGCAGGAAATAAATGCCTCGATTTTTAAGGTCTTGTCGCTTTCCGGGATGACCGCGGAGATTTCAGCCGGCTCAAGAACGACGTAAGCATCATTATCGCTAGCGTAGCCTTTGACCTGGTTTTCATGCCCAACTGTGGCACCAGTTTCTTCATCAATGAACTCGCGCCTTACCCTGTTGCCAGTCTTTCGGTTCAATGTATTGAATGCGATGCGGTCACTAGAGGATGACGCCGTGTACAGTGCCACTGGGCACGCCACCTCGCCAAATTTGACGAAGCCTTTCCAAGTCGCTCTTGCGGTCGGCATTACTGTTACCTCGCGAAAAAAATCATGAGTCCAATCCCGTTCGGGGCAAACTTGTTCCCGCGATCTTCCTTCCCCGAGCATTGATGCGGACTGCAGCCAATCTATCGGGCTCGAGGGTAGGGGCATAGACGATCCACTTTTTGGGTGTGTCAGTACGCAAAGGAGCTTGGTCGCCAATCGCGAAGATGGCGTTGCGTGTACCAAAGAGTATCCCATCCGCGGTGACAGACCCTGTGGCAGCAGGAGTCGATTGCTTTCTTGCGTCATTTATCGCACCCGTCTTTTGCGGTTCAGGCCATTTTAAGTTCGGGAACGGTCCGCTCTTTTTTCCGTTGGCCGATGCAAAAGGAGTTCCAAATGACCGACCGCTTCACCATGCAGGACCCACGACATCAGTTCCCCGCTCCGCCATTTCCGCAGCAACAGCAAACCTCTCCTGGACTTGTTGGCAAAATGCGACCAGCACCTGACCATGGTGAAGAGAGCTACGCCGGATTTGGCCGCTTACTCGGCCGCAAGGCACTAATCACGGGCGGGGATTCCGGAATCGGTCGCGCAGCAGCAATCGCTTATGCGCGTGAGGGAGCAGATGTGGCCATAAGCTATCTCCCATCTGAAGACAGTGATGGCGAAGAGGTCCTCGGGTACATCCAGCAGGCGGGCACGAAAGGTGTCGCCTTACGTGGTGACGTCTCCAACGAAAAATTTTGCACTCAGCTGATCGCCGATGCGGTTGAGCAGCTGGGGGGGCTAGATATTCTAGTTATCAATGCGGCCCGTCAGCAAGCACGTAATTCCGTCGAGGAGATATCGAGTGAGGACTTTGACCTAACTCTCAAGACCAACCTCTATGCTCTACACTGGATTACTCGCGCGGCCGTGCAGCATCTGCCTGCAGGGGCCTCAATCATCACAACAGCATCAATTCAGGCTTATGAGCCGTCAGCTCATCTTCTTGACTATGCCACCACAAAAGCGGGTATCGTTGCTTATTCCAAAGCGCTGGCCATACAGCTTATTGAGAAGGGAATACGCGTGAATTCGGTTGCTCCTGGTCCGTTTTGGACAGTGCTGCAACCAAGTGGTGGGCAATTTGCGGAGAAGGTTGTTACGTTTGGCCAAGACAGTGCCTTTGGTCGTCCAGGTCAACCTGTCGAACTTGCGCCGATATATGTCCTGTTGGCGTCGCAAGAAGCCAGTTACATTACCGGTGAGGTTTTTGGTGTTACTGGTGGCAAGGGAATCGCCTGACTGCGCAGTGACGGCGGCGGAGAAGGCGCGTTGCAGTTTCAAGCAAACACGGTAGGGGGCCCGAACACTTAATCTTGGCTCGAACTTTGATGCGACTTTGGCGATGGCTACTCTTGCGACGCGCCGATCGGGCGAATGGTAGGGGTGCGTGATGTTGGAGCGGGCGTTTGCAACGCTGCCCTGACGGTGAATTAACTTGCGAACATCGACCTCTTTTCAAAGTTACGCAGGTGTTGTGTCAGTCGTGCCAGACCTGACCACTCAGATAACGCAGGCCGCTAGGGCCCGGGGTAACCACCAATCGCGTTGCGTCCATGCACGCGAACACTCTACGCAGCACATGCTGATCCGAAAGAAAAGCCATCTTGCGCTTGGCGAACACTCACGTGCAGGGGGCGTGGCCGGTTTCTATCGAGATAACGGCTTCACTGCGGAAATACAAAGAGCCGCGCAGCTCTTGGAGGGGATACACGCTAACACGCGGCCCAAGCCTGAGATTGACAGTGAGCAGGGGAAGAGTTTCGAATAGTTTCGGGATCGCCTGTGCTATTATCGGGCCAAAATCGTAGCAGTGACCTGCAGGAGTGGATACTTTATGCGCTTGTGGCTATCTGTTGGTCGCGGTTTTAGAAGAAGGTATGTGCAATCGATGCGCCGCATATGTTTGCTAGTTTTGACCGTCGTAACATTTGTTACTACACCTTCATTGGCTCAATCTGCCATCGAACATCATGTCTGGCAGGATAGCCGAACCTTTGTAGCCCTGAGCCAGACTGCCATCTCAATTACCGGTGACATCGGGCTTTCGGGAAATCCCAGCTTCGCCGAGGTCGGCAGCGTGATGCAGATTTCGTTCGGCGCCGGAGACCCGGTCGAACTCGTTTCCGAAGGCGCATCGTGGCGACAATGGGGCGTTTCTGGCGACAAGCAGACCGCCGAGGTGTTCCGGCTTGCGCAGGATCCAGGCGAACTGCTCAACGGCACCACGCTCTGTGGGAAAGGTGCGCGCTATCTTGTCTTTTCCGAAAGCTGGCTGGGAGGCGGCCAGATACTTGAGGTCGCGGTCTTCGATGGAGATGTGCCGCCTTTCGACATCAACAGCGATGACCTCTGCTCCACATTCAGCTACTTGGTCGACTGAAATGCGTCTCCAAGATAGGGCGACTCCGTGGGATGCAGTACTGGCGTTGCTCCTAATGACGCTGCCGGCGCACTGCCATCCGATCGAAAATGGCATTGTCCAAATCGACGGTTCCGCGATTAGGATCATGGGCGTTATCGATAAGACCGTCGCAGATCTTTTTACCCAACTGGTCGCGGCCCATCCGGCTCTGGATACGGGAGCTTGGACTGCCCTGGCGGCTATGTCATCCCCGCCCTGGACATGGCGAGGAGCGTCTACGCCAAGGGACTGAAGACCATTGTGCAGACCGGTGATGGCTGCCATTCGTCCTGCTCACTGATTTTTCTCGCTGGCAACGAGCGGGTGGCCAACGGGGTTCTTGGGGTTCACCAGATATCGGGGAGCGACGACCCGTCGGTCACCCAGACAGTGATCAGTGAGATCTATAGGGAGCTGGTTCAGTTCAACACGCCCAGCTATCTGGTTTCTCGCATGCTGCGGACGCCGCCGGATGACATCTACATTTTTTCGCCCGAAGAACTGGAGCAAAACTCCATCAACGTCCGCGCTGGCGACGGATCCGAAATACCGCACCTACTGGCGGTCGAGACTTGGATGCGCAAGGACTGGCTTGTCGGTGTCTCGTGAACACGCACGTCAAAGCCCCGTTCATTGCCCTTCAGAGCCGAGAGATGAACCCGGTTATGCGGATCGTCCACTATCCCCATCGGCGCGCTACGCCTCGTCGGGATAATGCCCTTTGGTTTGACCTACCATTTTCGCCAGTTCTGAAAATGTCATCACGTCTGTCTCAGATGCGCTGTTGTTTGCAAGCAAGAGCAGCCGGGCCGGGAAGGCCACTGCATCGCGTGATGCGGGCGTCAGATCTTCCCTCAGCCTATCGTCGCCGAGCGCTGATTGTTCCGCGCGCCTTAGAGCCAGATCGATCTCTTCGCGGCTGATGATGCCCTTGGCGACGAGTGTGTTGTTGATGGATGCTATGGCTAAGTAGAGTCCTTGTAGCTGCAAGTTTGATACGTTCATGCTTAGTGTCCGGAGTTATGGGGCTATTCTGCGGGCAATGTTTGTAGTCGAGCGAAAGTTGCGCGACATGGCGTCTGGGGCGCGCTCCCCCAATACCGAGACCGGTACCCAGAGCAGACGAGGTGGCCTAGGATGTCGTGAGACCGGCCTGATTATTGTGTTTCTCACCCTAGGTTGCGACACGAAAAGTTCGTGGCAAATTCGTCACCTTAGCGCGTGCTTCAGCGTTTAGGATCACACTAGACAATATTGGAGGTTGCAGTGGACCCGTACCAACTGGATCCTTGGAGCGATAGTGCATTCCAACTTAAAACTCGTGAGACGGCTTACTTTCTCTGGGAACAAGATGGCAAACCAGAGGGTAAGGAACAGGAATACTGGTTTGCAGCTCTGGAGAGAGGTCTGCGCGAGCGCGACTGTGACAAAAAACTAGCGCAAACGACTATGACCGACACTGAGCAGACGTTTGAGAGATAACGTCAAAATTTGCTCTCTGGAGGGTGTTGGCGGATTGTTCGCCGAAGTGAGCCTACGTGTTCGAACTGAATGCGAAGAGCAAAAAAATTCGGAAATCTTAAATATCATCGTGGGCTACAAATGACGACGACGCGAAATTCATCCATGGGGAACGTACCTCAGTTTGAGGCGTTATCTAGATAACGATTTCAAGACCAGGTGATCGTCATGACAGACGTGCATGCTACTTATTTTGAGCTGCCACCTGTCGGTCCACCGATCTTTAGGCGGTTGTGGGCAACAGGCTTATTGTTTGCAGAAGATTTGGATGAACTCGCAGCGCAGCCTTGGAAGCGGGAAAATGTTCGTCTCCATGGCCAGATACAGTGTGGGTCCGATCTTTGTTTTATAGCGTCTGGGTTTGCGTTCCGTTGCAGGGTAACTGCTGAATCTGAACGACATCTAATGTCGTTGGCTATTCCCGGCGATATTTGCACATACACCTGCGTTACCGGGCGGTCAGCTTATGCCGTTCCTGAAGCGGGGTCGCGATGTTCAATTCTGCGGCTTGATGCAAATCATGCGGCAGCGTTATTTGAGGGTAACCCGCGTCTTCTATGCGCGGTGTTGGCCAATCTTGCGTCGGACAATGTTGTGGTCGAAGAGCTGCTCACGTCAGTGGGGCGGCGCAATGCAATGCAGCGTATCGCACACTTGCTTTGCGAGTTAGAATTCCGATACCGCCGTCTAAACCTTACCAAAGGCAATCAGTTCACGCTGAAGCTTACTCAAGTTCAGATGGGAATGTATCTGGCGCTTTCTGCAGTGCACGTGAACAGGGTCATTCAAGAGCTGAGACGGTTGAAGCTCATCGAGCTGCGTGGTCGTGCGCTCACTATCCCTGACGTGCAGGCTCTCCGACGCATGGCAAATTTTTCCTCAGACTACCTCGAGGATTATTTGAACGAAAACGAGCCTAGGCTGAAAGCTGTATAAAGTTGCTGAACGAAGAGGAGAGCTACCTGTCGTTCAGCAAACTTCGTACCCTAGAGTTGACTTCTCTGAAGCACCATAACGCGTTTGGCTTACCTGCAGACGGTTTGGGTTCAGATAAGGAGCGGCTCGGCACCGAGAACGAGCCGAAATGTTTGCATCTGTATCGTAGGAATGCAGCTGGAAGGCACAAACAACCTATGCACGTCATCTGGGATATCGAAACGGTTTCTGAGGTAGCGGTTACGCCAGATCCCCGAGACTGGTTGGTCGCATTGGTTGAGGGGTCCCACGATGCAGTCATCAGTAAAGATCTGAATGGCACCATCCGAAGCTGGAATCCCGCAGCAGAGCGCCTGTTTGGATATACAGCGCAAGAGGCTATTGGCCGTAACATCACAATGATCATCCCTGAAGAGCGGATTAGCGAAGAATCCCTCATCATTTCCCAAATCAGGGCGGGCCGGCGGGTCGACCACTTCGAAACCTTGCGCCGTCGTAAAGATGGAAGCTTAGTGCCGTTGTCTTTGTCGGTCTCGCCCATTCGAAATGTGGACGGAACGATAGTCGGTGCGTCTAAAATCGCCCGCGACGACAGCCTGCGGCGGCAGAATGAGGAGACCCTGCATTTGGTCGTCGACGAAATGCAGCATCGTGTGAAGAATCTATTTTCGCTCGCGGCGGCCGTGGTTTCGCTAACGGGACGGTCCAGTACCGACGCCCAAGATATCGTAACAAATATCCACTCTCGGCTGAGTGCCTTGGCGCGGGCGCACGAATTGACCATGGCGCGTTGGCAGTCAGAGGGGGCCAGCAATGTGTTCGGTGACCTGCTGGAACTCATTGGTACAGTCTTGGAGCCGTACCGTCTTGGTGACTGCATCATGCTATCAGGGGATCAGATTGCCATTGGGCCTAAGTCTTCTACGAGCGTCGCGTTGCTGTTCTATGAGCTTGCAACTAATGCCGCCAAATATGGCGCTTTGTCTGTGCCAGAGGGAGCGCTGGCTATCACCGCGAAGATTGAGAACGACGCGGTTTCAATAGAATGGGATGAGAGCAATTGCCCACATACGGGGCCGGCGGTCACACAAGGTTTTGGCGCCCGGCTGGAGAGCACACTGCTGGCAGCGCTAAGCGCTGATATTCGTCGCGATTGGTTACCCAATGGCCTGCGAGTTACCATGAGTATCCCGTTGGTATCACTGGCCGTTTGAGAGAGTTTCGCGGCCTCACGGCTTTCTTGTGAACAGCTGTCCGCTCAGTTCTTGCTATGCAAGCCTTGCTCGCGGAGGGTGGCGAATTGGAGGGTGAGGGGTTCGATATTGTAATCCAGCCATTCCGACATCGCGATTTCTTCATCCAAGGTCGTCGTGAGCGTCGCCACCGCGTCGCTGTCGTTTTGCGCACGAGCCAGTGCAATCAATGACTTATAGGCCGCGATTTCGTAGTGTTCGAAGGCAAAATTGGCGAAGCTGTTCTTGACGATCTCATCTGGCGCCAATTTGTGACCGAGTGCTGCAATGGTTCCGCCAGCGCCCATAGCGATATCTTTTAGCGCCGACTTCTGAGCGCCAGCGCGCTCTAGCAAACTCTCAAGCCGTAGGATCTGACCTTTTGTTTCCTCAAGATGCTGTTGCAGGCGTTGTGCCACTTCGGGGTAGTTCTTGATGCTCGCAACCTGAGGTTCCATGATCGCCAACGCTTCGTGTTCCATCGCGTGAGCGTTCTTGAGCCCAGTAACGTAGATCTCTGAAAGCTTGGTCATTTGCGGCTCCTTTTGAATGGCAAGCTAACGCCGGTCTACGGGTGAGGATCATTGATAAACCGGAGTTAAGGTCGGCGGACAACTATGACCGGCGCGTTCGTTAACACATGGCAAGCTCGGAACGCCGGTCGCAGGACTTGGCTTGGAGGAAGGCGGCGGTAGTCGGCGTTCTACCAATCAGGCAGGAATGACATGATCCGGAACATCCCGAAAATTACCCTCACTGACGGCAATAGCATTCCTCAGCTCGGCTTTGGTGTGTGGCAGGTGCCGAACCATGAGGCCCAGAAGGCGGTGTCGACCGCCATCGATGTCGGCTACCGGCTGATCGACACCGCGCAAGGCTACGACAATGAATCTGGTGTGGGTGAAGCCATCGCGGCAGCCGATGTGAGCCGTGAGGAGCTATTTATTACCAGCAAGTTGCGTAACGGCGCTCACCAATACGATGACGCCATGCGGGCTTTCGACGAGAGCCTTGAACGGCTGAAACTTGATTATCTCGACTTGTTCTTGATCCATTGGCCAGTTCCTGAGCAGGACCTTTACGTGGATGCGTGGAAGGCGCTCGTCGCTCTACACGAGGATGGCCGCATTCGCTCTATTGGAGTATCCAACTTTCTACCAGAGCACATTGAACGTATCGGCGAGGCAACAAACCTACTGCCGGTGATCAATCAGCTGGAGCTGCATCCACTCTATCAGCAGCGCGACGTTCGGAATTTTCACGCAGGTCACGCGATTTCGATTGAGTGCTATAGCCCGTTGGGCAGTGGCGCGCTGCTCGACAATCCAACTATCGCCAAAATCGCCAAAAAGCACGGTAAGAGCATTGCTCAGGTGATTTTGCGTTGGGAGCTCGATCAGGGGCTGGTGGTAATTCCCAAGTCTACGCATGAGCATCGGATTAGAGAGAATTTTGATGCGTTTGGCTTTTCGCTAGATGCGGAAGACACTGCTGCGCTCGATGGTCTTGATGATCCGGAAGACGGCAAAACAGGCGGTCATCCTGCAACGATGAACACTCTGTTCTAATCCCAATTTTCACAACCACGCGGTTGAATGGTGCAAGATGTCTCTCGACTGTCTTCCTGGAGTTCAACGGGCTCAGCCCTCACGTTTCGGCACGCAAATGCTGGTGGAAGGGGTGCGCTTCCGTTTGTGGGCTCCCAATATTCCCAGTGTTTCTTTAAAGATCTTAGATCTCGAATTTGAACACCCGATGACGCAGTGCAGGGGCGGTTGGCACGAGATTGAAGTCCCGCATGCTCTTGCTGGCATGCACTATGTTTTTGTTCTGCCTGATGGCCAAACCGTGCCCGATCCGGCTTCGCGCTTTCAGCCTCACGATGTGCATGGCCCAAGTGAAATCATCGACCCGAGAAGTTATCGCTGGACCGATCTTGGTTGGCGCGGGCGGCCTTGGGAGGAAATGATAATCTATGAGTTGCACATCGGCACGTTCACCCCGGAGGGGACGTTCCTAGCTGCAATTGATAAGCTCAAAGCATTGCAGGAACTGGGCATTACAGCAATTGAGCTAATGCCCGTGGCTGACTTTCCCGGTCGTTGGAATTGGGGCTACGACGGGGCCTTTCTCTATGCTCCAGACAGTAGCTACGGCCGTCCCGAGCATCTAAAAGCCTTGGTCGATGCAGCACATGGTTTAGGTCTCTGCGTGTTCCTCGATGCCGTCTATAACCATTTTGGTCCTGAAGGGAATTACCTCCAAAGTTATGCCCCCATCGTCAATCCAGACCGTCATACACCGTGGGGTGGTGCCATCAACTATGATGACGCAGGAGCGGCTCAGGTGCGCGAGTTTATATTCGCCAACGCCCGCCACTGGCTGATGGAATATCATTTCGACGGTCTACGTCTCGATGCAGTACAGGAGATCCAGGACATCGGCCCTCGGCACATGCTGGTCGAGCTTGCAGAGCAGTTGCGCAGGGTGACCGATGGTCGGCACATTCACCTCATTGTCGAGAATTCTGACAATGAGGCGGGCTGGCTGAAACGGGGGCTCGATGGTGAGCCTTGGCTCTACAACGCACAGTGGAATGATGACCTTCATCACAGTCTGCACAACGCCTTAACCGAAGAAAATTCTTGGTACTATGCGGATTTTGACAAGAAGTTGGATTTGGTTGGGCGAAGCTTGGCCGAGGGGTTCGGTTTCCAAGGTGAATACTTGGAGCATGAAAAGCGTTTTAAAGGTGAGCCGAGCGCTTTCCTGCCGGCGACAGCTTTTGTCGCTTACGCACAAAACCATGACCAGATCGGCAATCGCCCTTATGGCGAACGGATAACCGATATTGTTTCGTCAGAAAAAGCGCGGTTCTGGACCGCGATAAACTTGTTGTCGCCACAGATTCCCTTGTTATTCATGGGTGAGGAATGGCACGCAAAACAACCATTCATATTCTTCTCGGACGTCGGTGCCGAACTTGCCGATAAAGTCCGAGAAGGCAGGCGAGACGAGATCAAATCTTTCCTGCCGCAACCGGAGAAGGGGCATCCGCCAGACCCGTTGAGCGAAGATACATTCAAAACTTCCAAGCTCGACTGGAGCCAGCGTGAAGAGCTTTCACACAGGGAAGCATTGGCGCATTATCGGCAACTCATCGCGCTGCGGAGGTCGGAAATCATCCCTCGTCTTTATGAGATGGATGGAAACAGCGGGCGGTATGAACTCGACGGTTCGATTTTGACTGTTGCATGGCAACTGGGCGACGGTATGCGCCTCTATCTGCTAGCGAACTTCTCTGACCAAGCTCTGAGTTGTGGCGCTGTGGGCGGGGATGTCCTCTGGATCGAAGGACACTTTAACGAGACGGTTATCGGTCCGTGGACAGCAGTTTTCTCGCTGGCGCAGTGAGCGCTCTGCTCGTTCTGGACGAGGCCGGAAAGCGATGTGCTTCCCGGCCTATCCTGTTCGCTATTGGAGTTCGCCAGCTGGCAGGGCGTAGGCGATAAAATAGTCGCCGATGGGTGTCTCCATAAAATCATGGCCCCCCGCGTTGATCACTACTATCTGGCGACCACCGGCCTCGTAAGTGATTGGAGTAGCTTGCCCGCCTGCGGGAAGAGCGGTTTGCCAAACCTCTTCGCCGGTATCGACCTTGATGGCTCGGAACATGTCGTCGGTAGTGGCACCGATAAAGAAAAGACCTGTTGCTGTTATGAAGCCGCCCCCATTGTTTGGTGTACCGATGTCTATCGGCAACATGCTTGGGATGCCGAAGGGGCCGTTATTACGGGCTGAGCCAAATGGACGATCCCAAAGAATTTCACGGGTGTTGAGGTCAATAGCAGCGATGCCGCCATAAGGAGGCTGTTTGCACAGCATCCCTGTGAACGGAACGCGCCACCCCGCGTTAACGCGGATGCCATAGGGCGACATCGCTTGAGGGCTAAGGTTGCCATGGGAGCCGCCACCAACATCTGGATCGTAGTTTGGATCGGTAATTGGCAGAATGCCGAGGGCATCAACCTCTTCACGCGGAACAAGCTGGTTGTAGTTCGGCATGTCATTGTAATTAGTGATCATTAGTCCTTTGACGGGATCGATCGCGACGCCGCCCCAATCCACGCCGCCGTTATAGCCGGGGTATTGGATCCATGGTTGATCAACTGTCGGTGGTGTGTAAACACCATCGTAAGCGGCTTGGCGGAACTGGATACGGCACCAGAGTTGGTCAAGCGGGGTTGTGCCCCACATATCCCGTTCGGTCAGGTCGGCTTTCAGCAGATTTGGGAAGTCGGTGACGAAAGGTTGTGTCGGAGAAAGGCGTTCTGGCTCCACGCCGCCAGTGGGAGCAGTGCGCTCTTCAATGCTAACCAGCGGTTCACCGGTTTTGCGGTTCAGGATGTAGAACTGTGCCTGTTTGGACGGCATAACGATTGCAGGAACTGGACCCTCGGGTGTTGGGAAATCAACCAAGGTGCCTTGTCCTCCAAGGTCATAGTCCCAAATATCATAGTGAACGGTTTGATAGTGCCAAGCGACCTCGCCGGTTTCGACATCCAGCGCAACGATGGCGGTTGAGTAAGTATTTTCTGCCTCGGAGCGATCGCCGCCCCAATAGTCGACAGCTGAGTTACCCATCGGCAAATAAACCAATCCAAGCTCATTATCGCCTGAGGCAATCGTCCAAACATTGGGTGTGCCGGGGGTGTAGATCTCACCTTCAGGCGGCAGATCTGTCTCGCCGGGGCGCCCCATATCCCAAGCCCATTCAAGTGCACCGGTTACAACATTATACCCACGGATGACGCCAGACGGAGCTGCACGGGTTTGTCCGTCGCTCACTTGGCTTCCAACTACGAGCACATCGCGAACGAGTGTTGGAGGTGACGTTGGGGCGTAGAATCCCGGCGCATGGTTTCCCATTCCTTCCATGAGGTCGACGGTGCCAAGGGCGCCGAAGTCCGGGCACGGCTGGCCGGTGACTGTGTCGAGCGCAATCATGCGCGCGTCGTGAGTCAGATTGACCACGCGGGTCGCACACATCGTATCGGCCACAACCGTAGTGTCTTCAAAATACACTAGGCCCCGACAAGAGGCATTATAGCCAACAGCATCTGCTGAGACGACTGGATCGTGGGTCCAAAGAGCCTCGCCTGATGCTGCATCGAGCGCCGATATCTTGTTCAGCGCTGAACACAGAAAGAGCCGATCCCCCACTTTTACAGGGGTGTTCTGATTGCCAAATGGTTCGTCGTCTTTCGGCAGGTCTCCGGTGCGAAATTCCCAGATTTGCTCAAGCATTTCCACGTTCTCTGGCGTAATCTGTCCGAGGGGCGAATAGCGCGTTGCCTTGTGATCGCCTCCATAGGCTGGCCAGTCGACACCCGTTTCTAGGGCAACGTATTTCACTTGAGCTGCGCTGGCCGGGGTTTGTGTAGTCAGTTCGCCTCTTGGTGGGGCGGTGGCGGCCGGTGCATCTGGCGTTTCGAATGCTGGCGGCGACACGGTCTCTTGCGCAACGAGATGCGGCCCCCCGTTCGACATGAGAACCATGACAGATGCAATGAGCGCCATCACACCAGTTGCCGCCGCCGCAAATCTACCGCGTGGCACAGCCAATCTGCCACGGAGCGCAGGGATAGTCAGCAACACCAGAATTAAAATCACACTTGGTGCAAGCAGACGCGGGACTTGCGCCCATCCGTTGAGGCCAGACTCCCAAAGCGCCCAGATCAGAGTAAAAGCGAATGTTGACATATAGATCCAGACGCCAGCAAGTGACTGTCTGAATAAGAACGTCGCAGAGGCCAGAAGGCCTGCGCCCGCTATTAGATAATAGAATGAGCCCCCTAAGCTGAGAAGCCATGCTCCTCCGAGCATAATTGGCGTGCCGAACAGCACCATTATGGCGGCGAGGGCCATCACTGCCCAGTAACCAAAGCCTCGGTTCCTCGTTGCCATAAACATTTCTCCTCACACGCCTTTATGAGGAGCTAACGAAAAAGTGCAGAAGCAGTTCCTATTTGGTTCGACGGGCCATTAGCGCGCTATTTCGCGTCCTAGACGCCATCTTGGCGGTGGCAGCACCGACAACCAAATCTAGTACCGTCGAAGAATGTCTGACGGGGCGATCTGGTCTTCATTGGTAGAGTTCCTGTGGGTGTCAGAGTTTTGACCGTCAGTCGCCCTCGCGAAAGCTGTCCAACATCACCACCTCTGCGTCGGAAGTAGGTTTCCGAATTAGAGGTGTCCGTCGTCAGATGCTTTGGCTCAGATTTTCGGACAGCGCTGCTCGTGTTCCATTGAAGTTGTGCGGCAGGCCTATGGTGCATCTAGCGTTGATGGCGGATTGTTTTGCGCTTGTTATTTTCACGCTTTTTGATGATGGCGAAGGATACGCCTGCGGGTGCTGAAACCGCAGGGCTTAAAAATCAGCGTGGCTTCCTCGCTATGGTGCCCTTCGTGAAATGACCGTAGTGGGACATAGAGCCGAATAGGTCTAACAAGGCCAAGAGTACGATGATTTCGCGGTCCCGATAGGTGTATTTTGCCTTGGCCATTAGCTGGCGGCTTTGTTGCTCTCAGTTTGGCGGGGCGATACCATCATCCCTCATAGGACGCACCATACATTCTTGATACGCCCCCGGCTGAATCGAGGAGGCGGCGGATGGGTTCGCGTTGTATGAAGTTAGGACGTCTCTTACCGGCTGTTCATGACCCCCTTTTTGCTTTCGACATGCGACGTTCATGATGCAGCAAATTCCCATCTCCGCTACTGTTATATGCCGCTCTGAAAATCCTCGCCGGTGGAGGCGCTGATGCGTCGTCTAAATGTTGTGGTTGTAGTCACGAATGTGCCCAAAAATCTCAGCTTGATGGATAGTTCCGGCCCTTCACGCGCGGTTTTTAACGCAGCACGCAGTCTCTTCCAGCTTTACCTCCAAAAGGCTCACATTGTGAACTCTGAAGAGGCGAGTGCGTTGAGCCCCTCCACCTCCAGCACGACTGATTGCCTTGGTCTAGCGCTTGTCTATGATTGACGCGCGAGGGCGAGTTTCAATCGGCCCCCAAAAAGGGGCGGCTCAGGTTATGGGCCCGCACCTTATCGCACACCAATGACGACCCTTGGCCGCGGGCTTGTGCCCGTTGCTCATTTCTGCGAGCGCGTAATGTCTCCATCGCCCAAACTCGTTTTCTCAGGTGCTGCGACCATCGACATGATCTTTTCTGTCGATAGCCTGCCGACGGGACCGGGCAAGATCATGCCAAAGGCCATGGTTCTGGCTGCGCATGGCATGGCGACCAGTGCCGCTATTGCAGCCCGCCGACTGGGTGGTGACGTGTCGCTGATCGCCCGAATTGGCAATGACCTCATGGGCGATCAGTTCTTGCGCGAGGTTATGGGCGAGGGTGTCGATTGCGCTTTTGTACGTCGGTTTGATGGAGTGGCCACTCCGCTCAGCGCGGTCGTTGTCGACGCTGCAGGGGAGCGCCTTGTCCTGCCCTATTATGATAAGGGCTTAGGCGCAGATCCGTCCTGGATACCAGAGGCTTTGGTTCAAGGGGCAGACGCGGTCCAGGTTGATGTGCGATGGCCCGAGGGGGCAGAGCGCGTGCTATCGCTCGCATGTGAAGCCGGAAAAATCGCAGTCCTTGATGCCGATGTTGGACCGGTGGACGTTATTGATCGGCTCGCAAAACTGGCGACACATACCGTCTTTTCTGCGCCCGCGGCCTTGAAAGTTGCAGAACGAGACAGCGTGGTGGAGGCACTCGCTGTTCTCACTGCGCGATACGCGGGTTTTATCGCGATCACCGACGGTGCAGACGGCTGTTATTGGCAGGAAAACGGCGCGCGCTGCCACCTGCGCCCTCCAAGAGTAGACGCTATCGATACGCTTGCGGCGGGCGATGTTTTCCACGGCGCCTTCACGCTCGCCATTGCAGAAGGTCAAAGCATCCGCGAAGCGATTGCATTCGCCAATGTCGCTGCGGCTCTAAAATGTAAAACCTTTGGTGGACGCCTTGGGTCGCCCCATCGAGATGCCGTTATCGCGGCATTAGCGGATTAGAAACGGCGGCAGCGAACGACGCTGTTGACTCGAGATTGGCTTTGCAATCATTATCAATATAATGTGATTGTTCTGCAATAATGCACAGTCCGTTGTGAAAACGCCTTCTTTTTTGTGTCGCGTACGGCCCCATATCTTGGCCACGAACGACATACAAAAAGGATTTAACCTATGTCACTCAAGGCCCTCGCAATCGCAACCGTCGCGACCGTCGCTTTCACTTCGACCGCAGCTTTCGCAGAAAGCCACTTCTCCAAGGACGAAGTGTTCGGCCGCTCGACCTATGCCACCACCGTTCTTCTGGCTGAGCAGGGCATCAATGCCACCAGCGTTGAAGGATGGGGTGAAGTGATCCGCGTTGAAGCCGCTGACGCCGATGGTTCGACGAAGCTGATCTTCGTGGACAAGGACACTCTTCGTCCAGTAACCCGCTAATTTTTTGAGAGAAGGCTTCCGGTGCTTGACGCCCGGGAGCCTTCTCTCTTTTCAGAGCAGGACCTTTATCCTCAGCGCTGGGGATTTGGGGTTTCAAAAGTTAGTCGCCTCTTCGTGACTAAACTTTTTCCAGGTTAGGGTTTTGGTTCAGCATCTGCCTCAACCTTGGACTTGTTTATGAAATTCGTGCCTTTGTTCCTCGCCGGTATTGTCATGAGTGCTGCCACTGGTGCGGGATTTGCTCATTCCGGTCCTGATTTGTCGCCCTATCCAGCGGCTAAACCCGGTCAGAAGCAACATGTCATCGTCCTGCCCCCTCACGAAAACGAAGACCAACTCAAGCTGGAGTTGATCGTTGGCAAGACCATGGAGATCGACTGTAACCATCACATGTTTGGCGGTGAGCTTGATGAGGAAACTGCCGAAGGTTGGGGCTACAATTATTATTTGCTCGATGAACTCGATAACGGCGCTTCGACGATGATGGGCTGCCCTGATGATTCCAAGCGTGAAGCCTTCGTGCGCAGCGTCGATGAAGAGCTGGTGCCCTACAACAGCAAGCTGCCTGTCGTTGTCTATACGCCCGAGGATGTTGAGCTGCGTTTCCGCGTCTGGCGTGCCGATGCAGAGCAGATCGTAAAATAGCGTTTCTAGCCCGTCTGGGTTGACGCGGACTTTAGAGCTCTTTTGGAACGGCGTACCTCAGGTGCACCGTTTTTGTAACGTGTGCTTACGCGTTCGGAGCGCTCGAAATTTAAGGGATTTCTTGAGGCGGGCTATCTTGTCGCAGTCGCCTCAGTGCCTTCACACTTGGGTGAGCGTTAGAGGACAAAAACAGCATTTTTGCGTCGTTCTGCGCAGGTGCTGTGGTCCGCGCGACAGTTGTATCTCTTGCCGGGCGTTGAGCCCAGAGTCACCGCGTGCTGTCTTGCGCGGTGAAAAACAAGCTTTGCTTTAGTGTTTAGTTGGGTCCCCGAAGCGGTAGTGGCTCGGCCAGTGAGAAATGGCGCTGAATTAACTCGCCAGTAGAATCTAATTTCTTGGATTCACTTGTCGAAGTTGATTGTTAACCAAGCGCGGTGACTTCATAACCCTTTGTAAGCGCACAACAAAAGTAACGTCTGATTCATGAGTGGCAGCTAGTTACTGCGTGCCGCTCACAGCATGGGTGCGAATTCCTTCTTGTAATTGATGAATTGCAAGGGACGGAGCGCTCACGCCTGTCGGCAGAAGAACGACAGAAAGACAGAATGCCTTCCACCGCCAACCGCTCGTCTCGAGGTTCTGTATGACCAGTACGCTCGAGCATATTCTTCGTCTTGACGGCGACATTGGCGTCAAAGCCGCTACCAGTGTGGCGGACGTTTTGCGTCAGTCCCTTCAAGATCACGCAAGTGTCCTCGTCGACACGCAGGCGGTCACTCATGCTGATCTCACCAGCGTTCAGACCCTGCTGGCTGCCAAGCGTTTGGCGGATCAAAACGAGACCACAGTGCGCATGGCAGAGCCGCTTGCTCCCGCCCTCGTGGACGCGCTTACAAGCTTGGGGCTGTTGTCAGCTGGTCAAGCCGACTTGTCGTTCTGGCCCCTTAATCCTGAACAGAAGTGAAGGCTTGAACTATGGCTAAAACCATTTTGACCATCGATGACTCTGCTTCCATTCGGCAGATGGTGTCGATGACGCTCATGACTGCCGGTTATGACGTGGTTGAGGCTGCCGATGGCGCCGAAGGCTACGAAAAGGCGATCGCGCAGCCGATCGATGCCGTGCTGACCGATCTCAACATGCCCGTCATGAACGGCATTGAGTTTGTCTGTAAATTCCGTGAGCACCCCTCCAGCAAGGGCGTGCCGATCATTTTGCTGACCACCGAGTCCGAAGACGAGCTCAAGCGCCAGGCCAAAGAGGCCGGTGCGACGGGTTGGATCGTAAAACCCTTTAAGCAAGACCAATTGCTTGCGGTTATTAAGAAAGTCACGGGCGCATGATCGGGATAGATCCTGCGGAAACGTTCCGTCAGGAAGCACGTGATCTTTTGGAAGAGCTCGAAAGCGGGCTGCTTGACCTTGGGCAAGATCCGCAAAATCGTGCGTTGATCGACTCCAGCTTTCGCGCCCTGCACACCATCAAGGGCTCCGGGGCGATGTTCGGCTTCACCGCGGTGGCCAATTTCGTCCATGAGTTCGAGACGGCTTTCGATCGCGTCCGCAAGGGCCAGAGCGACGCCAGCTCGCGCCTGATCGATATTGCGCTCGAAGCCAAAGATTACATTAGCGCGCTGATTGAGGACGAGGAGACCTACGTCGACGGCGACGCTATTCTCTCGCGTCTGCGCGTTATCGTCGGCTCCAGTGCAACTGCGCCAGCGGCTGATGTCGCTCCTGCGGCGCCTAGCGTGGCGCCGGATGGGATTAAATCCTGGCGGCTTGAGTTTTATCTGCCGTCGGACGCTTTGGTTTTTGGCACTAATCCGCAGCTTTTGCTTGCCGAACTCGCCGACATTGGCCCAACCAAAGTCATGGCACTGACCGAGCGCGTTCCGGCCCTCGATACGCTTGATCCTGAAGTGCCACACATCGGCTGGCGCGTTGATATAGACGCAGTCGATCCAAGCGGTGCGATCGACGACGTCTTCATGTTCCTGCGCGATGCCATGGAATTAACGCTGGTCGAGGTGGCACCAGAAGCCGCTCCTGCGCCCGTTTCGGGGCCCTCCGAACCTGCACCGAGCTCGGTGTCGAAGGTTGCTGCCTCGGCCAAGGCCGATGCGACAGGCGACAAAGCTGCCTCAACCTCACTGCGGGTGCCAGCGGAGCGTCTTGACGAGCTGATGGATCGGGTTGGCGAATTGGTGATTGCGCAAGCGCGCCTGAGCCAGCTCGCTGCGCATTCGGACGATGCGACGCTGAAATCGGTCGCGGAAGATTTGGAACGCCTGTCCTCTGGTCTGCGCGATACGACCATGGGCATTCGCATGGTGCCGATTGGGACGCTGTTCAGCCGCTTCCGCCGCCTAGTCTATGACCTTTCAAGCGAGCTGGGCAAACCGATTGAGTTTGTTACCGCCGGTGAAGACACCGAGCTCGACAAAAATGTCATCGAACGTTTGGCCGATCCTCTGGTGCACCTGATCCGCAATGCCGTGGATCATGGTCTGGAATCTCCAGATCGTCGCCGCGCGAGCGGCAAATCGGAAACCGGCATCGTGCGCCTTTCGGCGACCTATTCCGGTGCGGAAGTTGCCATTTCGGTGACCGACGATGGTGCCGGGCTCGACGCTCAGCGCATTCGCGCCAAGGCCGAAGAAAACGGGCTGATCTCTGCCGATGCCAAGCTGAGCGACCAAGAGCTCTATCAGCTGATTTTCGCGCCCGGTTTCTCGACCGCCCAGCAGGTCACTTCGCTCTCCGGACGCGGGGTGGGCATGGATGTTGTTAAGCGCACCATTGATGGTCTGCGCGGCACCATCGAGCTCAACACCAATCCCGGTGCCGGGACCACTGCAAGCCTGCGCTTGCCGCTGACCTTGGCGATTATCGAAGGCATGTTGGTGCGCGTTGGCGATGGGCTCTACACCATCCCTCTGGCCGCCGTCGAAGAATGTGTTGAGCTGACCGCCGAGGCAGAAGCGACGCGTTCGGGCCGCAATTTCCTCGATATCCGTGGAAGCCTCGTGCCCTATTTGCGCTTGCGTGAAGTGTTCCAGACGCCTGGCGTCACCGGTGAGCACCAAAAGGTGGTCATCGTCTCGTCTGGCGAAGGGCGCGTTGGGCTCGTGGTCGATCAGATCATCGGCAACAACCAGACCGTCATTAAACAGCTGTCGCGTTTGCACAGCGGCATCCGCACCTTCTCGGGCGCGACCATTTTGGGCGACGGCTCGGTCGCGCTCATCTTGGATACGGCCCATCTGGTTTCGGCAGGACAAAGCTACGTTGGTCGCTCTGAGAGGGCCGCATCATGACCCAATCCGATATGAAAGCGCTCACCATTCGCTTAGGCGACGAAATCTTCGCCCTCGAAGCTGAGCGTGTCCGCGAAATTCTCGAGCCGGTGCCGACGACCCTCGTGCCCAATGCGCCTGAGTTCGCCGCCCATCTCATCAACTTCCGTGGCCGCGTCGTGCCGCTGACCGATCTTCGGGTCGTGTTCAACATGCCGCGTCCGCCCGCCGATCACGACACCCGTGTCGTCGTGATGGAACTCGAAATCGATGGCGAGCCGACCGTTCTCGGGGTTTTGGCCGACAAGGTCAGCGACGTCACCGACATTGAGGGCAAGTACATCGAAGACGCCCCCAAGGTCGGCATGCGCTGGCCTGCCGAACTGGTCAAAGCCATCGGCAAGCGCGACGGCGGCTTCATCATCATTCCCGATCTGGGACGCATATTTCAAAGCCAGGGCGCCAGAACAGCGCCTAATGCAGCATCAGAAGAAAGGCTCGCTTAGTGCGCCTATCCATTAAACTCAAACTGGCAGCAGTTTTTGGCCTTGTCGTTATTTTGGCGGGCGCGGGCAATCTGCTCGCCATCAACAGCCTTTCGACGCAAAACGCTCAGTCCTCCTATTTGATCAGCAATATTGCTGCACGCTCGGTAAATCTGGCCAATCTCAAAACCAGCTTCTTGAACGTGTCTCAGCAAGCCAATTCTCTGCTGATTATCAAGGAACCGAATGAGCGGGTCGCGATCCGCTCGGATCTCGAAGCCAATTACCAAGTCCTGCGTGCTGCAATCGAGAACGTTGCCGGTCGCCTGACCGACGAAGCCGATCTGGTTGCCTTTGAGCAATTCGTCAAAAATGTTGACGTCTACTGGGATTACGCGGTGCAGGTGGCCGATCTGGCCCTGCGCGATACCGATCGAGAGGCCATGGCGCTGAGCCTAGAGCATGCGGCGGTGCATGAAATGGCGTTCGAGCAGACGGCCTTGTCGCTGCGCGATGCTGCAACAGCGCGCTACGAAGCCCTAAAGCAGGTAAACCCTGCTGGTGCAGACGCCGCCTTTGAAGCCTATATCGGCTACACGCGCATGTTCACCGACACGGCAGATGTTTTTGCCATGCATCGCAATATCATGCTGTTGTCTGACGAACCGGCCACCCAACAGGCCATGTATGACGACTATCGCGTAGTATTGGACCGTATGCTCTCTGGCGTAACCCGCCTTGAGCGTTTGGCCGTTGGTGATGAGGTTGCGGTCTTTGCCTCGGCAATGACACAGCTGACAGAGCTTGCTGGCGCGATGGACGAAGCCGTCGATTTGGCAATGCAGCGCTCGGCCTATGTCGGCTACACGATCTCGACCCAGCAGGCTGCGCCATTCCGTCTCGAAGCCATGGCATTGGTCGATCAGATTATTGATCGCAATGCCCAGTATTTGATGAAGTCGGTTGCTGAAGCCGGCCACACCTTTGAAACCGACCGGAACTTCCTCATTGGCCTGATGCTCGTGTCGGCGCTGATTGCGCTAATCGCAGCAATTTTCATCACCACGACAATCACTCGCTCGCTCGGTCGTGCGGTGAAACTGGCTGAAGCCGTCGCTTCTGGTGATCTCAATGCCAAGGCCGAGATTAAGAGCAATGACGAAGTGGGCGATCTGATCACTGCGCTCAACATGATGACCGGCAAGCTCGGTGAAGTCGTGTCCGAAGTCGTCAGCGCCACCCGCAATGTTGCTGCTGGCAGCCAGGAAATGTCGGCAACCGCCGAACAGCTGAGCCAGGGTGCAACCGAGCAGGCCTCGTCCACCGAAGAGGCATCCGCCTCGATGGAACAGATGGCTGCCACCATTAAGCAGTCGGCTGAAAACGCCACCCAGACCGAAAAGATTGCGCGTCAGTCTGCTGCCGACGCTAAGGCGTCCGGCGAAGCGGTGACCAATGCCGTCAACGCCATGCAGACCATTGCTGAAAAGATCATGGTTGTGCAGGAAATCGCCCGTCAGACCGACCTTCTGGCGCTGAACGCAGCGGTGGAAGCGGCGCGTGCCGGTGAACATGGCCGTGGCTTTGCGGTTGTGGCTTCCGAAGTGCGCAAGCTGGCTGAACGCAGCCAGAGTGCCGCGGCTGAAATCTCGACCCTCTCGGGCACAACGGTTAAGGCTGCGCAGTCGGCAGGCGATATGCTGGCCAAGCTGGTTCCCGATATTCAGCGCACCGCTGAACTGGTCGAGGAAATCTCGGCTGGTAGCCGTGAGCAGAGCGCTGGCGCTATGCAGGTGAACGCTGCCATCCAGCAGCTCGACAAGGTCACCCAGCAGAACACCTCCGCGGCTGAAGAAATGGCCTCGACCTCGGATCAGCTGGCGGCCCAGGCCGAACAGCTCGAACAGGCGATTAGCTACTTCCGTCTGGAAGAAGAAGCGCGTGAACCAAAGCGCGTCGATCCAGCGCTGGTTGAGAAGGCCAAGCCTGTCCGCGCGGCAGCGCGCAAGTCCGAAGGTTCTGCCTCCAAATCTGCGCAGGGCGGTGGTTTCGACCTCGACCTCAGCGATGATGGTCAGGACGAAATCGACAGCGAATTCGCCCGTCGCCCGAACGTTTGAACGTTCAACCATAAGCAGGTCCGGTCGCTCGTCTTGAGCGGCCGGAGCCAAACATTGATTGCTGCTGCTTTGCGGCGCTTTGGATTGTCGAATGGCTGAATTATCTCAATACGTTACCCTAGGCGTCGCTGACGAAGTGTTCGCCGTGCCGGTTGGCAAGGTGCAGGAAATTCTGGATCTTCGGCCAATCGCACGCTTGCCGCGTGCGCCTCACTATCTTCTGGGCATGATTGATGTGCGGGGCGCATCTGTCCCCGTTCTCGATTTGCGTCTGACGCTCGACATGCCCGCTGCGGCCGACACCGAAACCAGTCGCATTCTGGTGCTGTCGGTCGAGGGCCCCAATGGCGGCATGACCGTGGGTCTCAAAACCGACCGGGTGTTTGAAGTCACCGTTCTCGACGATGACACGCTTGATCCTGCGCCGACCGTCAACAGCGGTTGGAGCGATCACGGCATTGCTGGCGTCGGTCGACGCAAAGGCGAGTTCGTCGTCGTGCTCGATCTTGATCGGCTTTTGAAAAAAGAAGTCACCGCTGCGACTTCCGCTCTTTGACCCAATTCACGATCGGCAGTCTTGCCGGTCGTGCCTTCTATCGTTTGGACATCAATTTGCACGCCTCCGCCACCACACCGCTTGTGGGTGATTTGGATCACCTCTCCAGCGTCGACTATGACCGTATCGCGAACATTATCTCGTCGCAGATCGGCATTCGTTTGCCTCCGGCCAAACAGTCCATGGTGGAAGGGCGGCTGCGCAAGCGCGTCCGCGCGCTCTCGCTCAAGAGTTTCCGAACCTATGGCGATTACCTGTTTCGGCAGGGCGGGCTCGACAATGAGCTGCCCTATCTCATCGATGCGGTAACGACCAACAAAACCGATTTTTTCCGCGAAAGCGACCATTTTGAGCTGATGCGCAGCCTCATGGTCCCGCAACTCCTCAAGGCGCGACTGGGTGAAGCTTCGCCGCTGCTCAAAGTGTGGAGCGCAGCCAGCTCAACTGGAGCCGAGGCTTACACAGCCGCTATGGTGCTCGCCGAGTTGCAAGCCCAAAGCAAAGACTTCCGCTATGCGATCTTGGCGACGGATGTGTCGCGCTCGGTGCTCAAAATTGGCCAGATGGCGATTTATCCAGAAGAGCAAATTGCTCCCGTGCCAAAGGCGATGCAAAGCCGATATCTGATGTTTTCGCGTCGCAACGGCATCCGCAATGACGTGCGCATCGTCCCTGAACTGCGCCAGCGTGTGCGCTTCAACTATCTCAATCTGATGGAAACCAGCTATCCGGTTGACCGTGACGTGGACATCATCTTCCTGCGCAACGTTCTGATTTATTTTGAGAAAAACGATCAGCAGGCGGTCATAGAACGGCTGATGAGCCACCTTCGTCCGGGTGGGTATCTGGTTCTGGGCCATTCTGAATCCATGATTGGGACCTCGGCCGGTTTCCACCAAATCGCCCCTGCGGTGTTCCAGAAAACAACGGTAGCTGCATGACTGAGCTGACCACCTCCAAAATTCGCGTGCTGGTTGTCGACGACAGCGCCTCGGTGCGCACGGCGCTCTCTGATATCATCAACTCGGACCCCGAGCTTGAGGTTATGGCGACGGCAACCGATCCTTATGTGGCGGTGGAACGCATTCGCCATGAAGTGCCCGATGTCATCTTCCTCGATATCGAATTGCCGCGCATGGATGGGCTGACCTTCCTGCGCAAACTCATGTCCCAGCGCCCCATTCCGGTGGTGATTTGCTCCAGCCTGACGCAAGACGGCAGCGACATGTTTTTGCAGGCGATGGAAGCGGGCGCCGTCGATATTGTGGCCAAGCCGCAGATGGACACGGCGCAGTTCCTACATGAATCGAGCATGCGCATTTGCGATGCGGCCAAGGCCGCGGCCCATGCCCGTATGCCCGGCACGGCCAAGCGCCGCGTTGCGGCCCCGGTCGCCCAGATCAAGGTCGAAGGCAAGCTGACGGCAGACGCGATTTTGCCGCCGCTCACCGATCTGCGCCGCACCAATCTTATCGCGCGCTTGCCGCAAACAGAGCCGCTAATTGCCATTGGTGCCTCGACCGGGGGCACGGAAGCCTTGCGCGAAGTGCTTGAGGCCTTGCCCGAAACCAGCCCGGCCATTCTGATCGTCCAGCATATGCCGGCAAAATTCACCGCCGCCTTTGCGCGCCGCCTCAACACCACCTGCGCCGTCACGGTCAAAGAAGCTGAAGATGGCGATGTGGTTCTGCCCGGTCAGGTGCTCATCGCTCCAGGCAATCAGCATATGGTTTTGGTGCGCAATGGCGCACGCTACACCGTGCGTCTGGATGATGGCCCTCATGTCGCGCGCCATCGTCCTTCTGTCGATGTTCTGTTCCGCTCGGTCGCGCAGTCCGCTGGTAAAAATGCCTTGGGCATGTTGCTCACCGGCATGGGCGACGACGGCGCAAACGGCCTTCTCGAAATGCGCGGAATGGGCAGCACCACCATCGCGCAAGACGAGGCGACTTCGGTGGTCTATGGCATGCCCAAGGAAGCGGTGCAGCGCGGCGCGGCGGTAAAAATTCGCCCGCTCGATCGCATGGCCGCCGAGATCGCCGCCTTTGCCCATGCTCACAACAGCTCTGGAGACAGCGCATGACCATTCAGCTTGATCCAGCACAGCTTCGCGCCCTCGTAGAGGACGTGCGCAAACCACGTGAAGCCATTGAAGCGGCCTTTGTCGACGCTGGCGATCGCCTGAGCGAAGGGGCAAGCTTGCTCAATACGCTCACCCGATTGTTCGAAGCCATGCCCAGCGCCTTGCAGGGCGAGGAAGTCGGCGCAGCGGTTCAGCATCTCGATGCAGTTTCGGGTCGCGCTCTGACGCTGTCCGAGCGCTTTGATTTTGAAAAGACTGACCTTGATAGCCTCGTCGGCGTCGTGACGGCAGCCTCCTCGCCCATCGATGCCCTGCGCCGCACCATCAAAATGATGGGCATTGTCTCGATCAATGCGCGCGTCACCGCCGCAGGCATTGTCGGCAATGACGATGATTTCGAGGTGTTCACCGCCGACATCAAAACCCTGTCCGATACGGCGGGCAAAACCATTCAGGAATTTGCGCAGGTCTATCGCCAGCTTGCCGATGAGGTGAGCCGGGCGTCGCTGCAGCGCTCTGCCTTTGAAAGCACCCATTCCAACACGCTGAGCACACTGGCGCAAAACCTCAGCACGGCCATTACCGGGCTCAATCAGCATCAGTTCCTCGCCGCCGAGTCCAGTATTGAAACCGGACGCGTCGGTCGGCAGATCACGGGACGTATTGGCAGCACTGTCATGGCGCTGCAGGTGGGCGACGCCACGCGTCAGCGGCTTGAGCATGTCGAGGCACTGCTGAGCGCGCTCTCAACCCTAGCCGAAAATGGCAGTTTTGAAGGCGAAGCGATTGCGCCAGAGCATCTGCCGCTCTGCCTTGCGGCACTCGCCGCCTTGCAGGACGAATTGTTTGGCGATTGCATCGACACCTTCGCCGATGAGGTCAGCGCGGCCCAAAACGCTCTGCGCGAGTTGGTCTCGGACGCCAGCATCATCATCTCCTTGAGCAAGGAGTTTCAGGGCGATGGCAAAGGCAGCGGTTCGGCCATCTCGACTCTGAACGTGCAGGTGGGCACCGCTGTGACCACGGTCAATGATTTCGAAGGCGAGCGCGGTAAGCTTGAGGCGACCTCCATTTCCGTTCAGGAATTGGTGCGCAAGCTGCTCGAGCATGTGGAAGCGGTTCAGGAAATCGAAGCCAGCATGCATCTTGTCAGCCTCAACACCGCCGTGCGCTGCGCCCAGATGGGGCCGCGCGGCGCGCCGCTTACCATTATCGCCATGCAGTTGCGCGAGCTGACTGCTGAAACAGTCACCGCTGCGCAAGCTGCGATGGAGCAACTGACGAAGGCGACAGCATTTGCTAGCAAGCTCCACGATGCTGAAGCGCAAAGCGCGGATGGCCCCGTGGGGGAATTGGAGCGGCGGGCCAAGGCGGCATTGGCGATCCTGCTTGAGCTTGATCAGCGCATCTCGGTCGCGCTCAAACAGCTTAACTCCGACGCACCGCGCGTCATTCGCCTGCTCGAAGCGGCCGAGCGCGGGCTCGAAGGGCAGACCCGTCTCGTTGAACGGCTCGACGCCATCAAGGCAGAAATAGAGGCTTTGCGCGGCGAAGACACGCCAGAGCAACTGCCGGACGCCCTCAAGCCGATCTTTGCCAAGCTGCGCAAACTCTACACCATGGAGGCCGAGCGCCAGATCCATGATCGTCTGGTCGGCGCCCCTGTCGTTGCGGCCACCGCTGCAGCCTCAGCTGCCCCCGCCGCAGCCGATGACGACATTTTCTTCGGCTTTGATGAACCCGATGCCCCGGCTTCTGAAAGCTCTGACCTAGGCGATTTCGATCTCTTTGAAGCCGCCCCCCCTGCCGCTATCGAAGCGCCTGCGGAAGAGGATGTCTTCTTTGATGATTTCGGCACCGAGCCGGAGCCAATTGTGGCCAGCCCAACCAGCGACATTGACGGCTTTGAGCTCTTGAGCGAAGCGCCCGAAGTCAGTGTGACGGACCCTGAGCCCAAGAAAAAAGATGCCGACGATCTCGACGACATCTTCTTCTAAGCTATCCCTTGCCTAGACCGACAGCGAATGTCGGGCCGCGCCGAGGGTCAGATATTGGTCAAACCGCGCCGCTATGGCCCGCACGAACGGTCGGCCCGTATCGGTGACGACCACTGAATTGCCGGAAAGCGTCAGCAGCCCGTCGCTGTCGCTTTCGGCCATCAGCACGGCGCTCTCAAAGAGATTTGCCCCCGCCCGTCCAAACTCGTGAAAATCCTCCGGCCGCAAGGCAAAGGCACAAAGCAGACGCTCAATCGCGTGGCGATGGAGGCGATCCTCTTGTGTTAGCGCCACGCCTTTGCCAGTGGCCGGCTTGCCCTCATGCACCCGGCGTTTGTAGTCCGCGGTCGCCACAATGTTTTGCACATAGCCCTGCGGAAACTGCCCGATCGCCGAAGCCCCGAAGCCGATAAGCGCATCGGCCGCATCATCGGTATAGCCCTGAAAATTGCGCTTGAGCGTGCCGTTCTCGGCAGCAATGGCGAGGCTATCGCCGGGCCGGGCAAAGTGATCAAAGCCAATCGGGCGATAGCCCGCCCAGGTGAACATTTCTGCCGCGCGCTGTGCCTGCTGAAACCGGCTATGCCGGCCGGGCAATGTGGCTTCGTCGATCATCTTCTGATGCGGCTTCATCCAAGGCACATGCGCATAGCCAAAGAGCGCGCAGCGATCTGGCTCCATCAGCAGCGCCTTGGCGACGGTCTTTTCCAGCGCCGAAAGCGTCTGGTGAGGCAGCCCATAAACGAGATCGAGATTGACCGAGCGCACGCCCCGGCTGCGTACCGCCTGCACCACAGCCGCGGTCTGCTCATAGCTTTGCAGCCGATTGATCGCCTTTTGCACGGTGATGTCAAAATCCTGCACGCCAATGCTGGCCCGCGTCAGCCCAAACTCTGCAAAAGCGTCAAACCGCCCCTCATCGAGATCATTGGGGTCAATCTCAATGCTAATCTCTGCCTCGGGGCTGAGTGTAAAGCCGTCCGCAATCTTGCGTTTTAGCGCGAGGAGATCGGCGGGCTTGAGCAAGGTTGGCGAACCGCCCCCGAGGTGGATCGCCGTAACAGTTCCACGCCCCGCAAGCTGGCGCGAAACCCAATCCATCTCCGCGTAAAGCGCAAGGAGATAGTCCGCCACCGGCTCATAGCGCAGCGTGTGCTTGGTGTGGCAGCCGCAGAACCAACAGAGCCGATCACAATAGGGGATATGGAAGTAGAGCGAGAGCGTTGCGTCCTCTGGCAATGCCTTGAGCCATTGCGCATAGGTTTCGCCTGTGATGCCGTCATGAAAATGCGGCGCGGTGGGATAGCTTGTGTAACGCGGAACAGGGGCGGAATAGCGATCCACCAATTGTGCGGTCGTCAGCGCCATGGGAAGGCTCCGGGCCAATGTCATTGACCCGTTTTTAGCGCTCCATCGCCCGTCGCCATTTGATTGGGATCAAATGTTTTCGCGGTTTTTCGCGCGGGCAATGGTCAGCGTCGCCCCAATTGACGCCGCCATAATCGCCACCATGCCGATGGTCTGCAATACGCTCAATCGCTCGCCCAAGATAACCAGCCCCGAGATTGCCGCCAAAGCGGGTTGCCCGCTCATCAAAATCCCAAAGAGCCGCGCTGGAATATGGGGCAGGGCCACCATATCAAGCGCATAGGGAATAGCGCTCGACATCAGCGCCACAGTGATAGCGAGCGGCAGGATCGAGACATCAAACAGCGCCGGCCCCGCCGTCATAAGTCCAAAGGGCAGGGCGATGATAGCGGCCGTGCCAACACCGAGTGCTGCAATATGGGGCCCGCCGCCGGTCCCCGCCCGCTGCCCAAAGACAATATAGCCCGCCCAACACGCGCCTGCTGCCAGAGCGAGCAACACCCCGATAATCGAAATATCGTCACCGCTTCCGCCCCAGGGGATTAGCGAACCAAAACCGATCAGCGCCAAAACGATCCAGAAGAAATCGAGTGGCTTTCGCGCGCCAAAAAGCGCGACCGCCAGTGGCCCGGTGAACTCGAGGGCAACCGCCAACCCCAGCGGAATGTGTTCTAGCGCCGCGTAGAAGAAGAGGTTCATCGCGCCCATGGAAACGCCATAAAGCAGAACCGCCCGCCACTGTTTCCCATCGAGCTTAAACCGCCAGGGGCGGAAAATGGCGATGAGAACAACGGCGGCAATGGTCAGCCGCAGCGCCGTTGCCCCCGGCGCGCCCACCAGCGGAAACAGCATTTTGGCAAAGCTGGCCCCGGTTTGGGTAAAGGCCATGCCGAGCGCGACGAGAAGTACCGGGAGAGCGATGGAATTGGGCCGCACAACACTGCCTAAGACGAGGTGACGAACAGCTCTAGCATTGAAACTGTGCCGCGTCATGGTCTGCCCTCGCGCTTACCCTTGCGAGAAACGCCACCCAGCCGATTGACCGCAGCCGCTCCAGTCTTTAGCCCTGTTAAGAGGAGAACAAAGGAGGAATGCTCATGGAATATCGTCAACTGGGCCGATCAGGCCTCAAGGTCTCGGTTATGACCATGGGCACAATGACTTTCGGCGGCAGCGAAAAGATTGGCCATGCCGACGTCAATGCCGCCGCGCGGCAAGTGGACATGTGCCTCGACGCTGGGATCAATCTCTACGACACAGCCAATGTCTACAATGCTGGCGTCTCCGAAGAAATCTTGGGCGAAGTGCTCGCGCAAAATGGTCGGCGCGACAAGGCGCTTGTCGCCACCAAGGTGCGCTTCAGAATGGGCGATGGGCCCAATCAGGCTGGGCTGTCGCGCCACCACATTATCGAGCAATGCAAGGCGAGCCTGAAACGGCTCAAGACCGATTACATTGACCTTTATCAGGTCCATGAGTGGGACGGGCTGACCCCCATCGAGGAAACCATGGAGGCACTGGATACGCTCGTGCGCCACGGTCATGTTCGCTACATCGGCTGTTCGAACTATTCCGGCTGGCACATCATGAAAGCGCTCATGGCCAGCGAAAAGCGCGGCAGCGAACGCTTTGTGTCCCAGCAAATTCACTACTCGCTGCATTCGCGCGATGCCGAATATGAACTGGTCCCTGTTTCGCACGATCAGGGCCTTGGCATTCTCGTGTGGTCCCCGCTGGCGGGCGGCCTGCTCTCGGGCAAATATCGTCGCGATGGAGGCCCGGAAAGTGGTCGCCATGTCGGCGGTTTCCGCGAGCCTCCGGTTTACGATTGGGAAAAGCTCTATTCCATCATCGATGTGCTCATTGAAATCGCCGAACAGCGCGGCGTCTCCGGGGCGCAAGTGGCGTTGGCTTGGCTGCTGGGCCGTCCCGGCGTCACCTCGGTGATCATTGGCGGTCGCAACGAAGCCCAATTTGCCGACAATATTGCCGCCGCAAGGCTCACCCTCTCGAGCGAAGAACGAGCGCGGCTCGACAAGGCCAGCCAACCGCCGCTGCTCTATCCTTATTGGCATCAAAGCTTTACAGCGCAGGATCGACTGGGCCCCGCCGATTGGGGTCTTATTCGTCCCTATGCTGAGGAGCTCAAGCGTGGTTGATCTGGTTTTTGCCGCGCCGCAGCCGGTGCTTGTGCCTGTCGCCGATGGGCGCTTTTTTCCGGTGCGCCGCGTTTATTGCGTGGGCCGAAACTACGCTGAGCACGTCAAAGAGATGGGCAATGATCTGCGCGATCCGCCCTTCTTCTTTGAAAAGCCAGCGGACGCGGTGGTCATTGACGACGCCCCAATCGCCTATCCGCCGCAAACCGTTGATTTCCATCATGAGGTCGAGCTGGTTGTTGCCATTGGCAAAGACGGCGAGAACATTGCTGAGGCCGATGCGCTAGCCCATGTGTTTGGCTATGCGGTGGGTCTCGACATGACGCGCCGCGACCTCCAAGCCCAAGCGAAAAAGCAGGGGCGGCCGTGGACAATGGCCAAAGGCTTTGATCAGTCTGCGCCAATTGGGCGGGTTGTGCCCGCTGCGCAAATCGGCCATCTCCAAGCCGGTGCCATTACGCTCAAGGTCAATGGCGCGCTGCGCCAATCGGGTGATTTGTCTGAACAGATTTGGTCCGTTCCCGAGACCATTTCCTATCTCAGCCAATTCATTGCCCTCAAAGCAGGCGATCTGATTATGACCGGAACACCGGCAGGCGTTGGAGCGGTGGTGAAAGGCGATGTTCTCGAAGGTGCTATTGCAGGCCTTGGGACCATCAAAGCGGAGATCATTTAATGCCACCCGTCTGGTCTGCTCAGCAGGACGCAGCACTTATCGCTGTTTCAAATTGGCTTAAGGACAAAAACGCTCCGCAAGTCTTTCGCCTGTTTGGTTGGGCCGGCACGGGCAAGTCAACGCTGGCCGTGCACTTAGCGCAAGACGTGCGCTCGGTGCGCTATGCAGCTTTCACCGGCAAGGCTGCGATGGTCATGCGCAAGCGCGGCTGCAAGGGCGCGCAAACCATCCATTCGCTGATCTATACGCTGGTCTCGGACGATAATGGCGAGCCGCGCTTTGCGCTCGATCCCGAAAGCGGGGCAGCCGACGCCGACCTCATCGTCATCGACGAGGTTTCGATGGTCGATCAGCAGCTTGCAATCGACCTCTTGTCCTTCGGTACCAAGGTTTTGGTTCTCGGCGACCCCTTTCAGCTGCCGCCAGTGCAGGGCGCAGGCTTTTTTACCGATGTCGAACCCGACATCATGCTCACCGAAATTCACCGCCAGGCCGCCGATAATCCGATCATCCGCCTTTCGATGGCAGTGCGTGAAGGGGGCTATCTGGAACACGGCACCTATGGTGAGAGCTGCGTTGTCACCCGTGCTCAGGTTGATCGTGACGCGGTGATGGAGGCCGATCAGGTTCTGGTTGGGCGCAATAAAACGCGTCTGACCTATAATGATCGTATCCGCGAGCTAAAGGGCCTGCCCTTCCATGAGCCCGTCCTTGGCGACCGAATGGTGTGCCTGCGCAACAATCCGCGTAAACGCCTCCTCAACGGTCAAATCTGGATCGTCTCGGAAGCTTGGAAGCGCAACGCTGGCAAGTGGACGCTTCTCCTCGTTGATGATGAAGGCAAGGGCGAAGCCAAGGTCCTCACGCACAAGGCGTTCTTTGCGGGTGAGGAAGACGCTATGGCGTGGACCGAGCGCCGCCAGTTTGACGAGTTCACCTTTGGCTATTGCCTCACCGTCCATAAGGCGCAGGGCAGCCAGTGGGACAATGTCTATCTCTTCGATGAAAGCCATGTCTTCCGCGAGGAGCGCGCGCGCTGGCTTTATACGGCGATTACCCGGGCCGCTGAAAAGATAACCATCGTCAGCGGCTAAGGTCGCCATTCGGCCGCGCCAGAGTCAAAGTTCAGTCATGTTTTCCGCATCTATGGGGGCAGGGCCTAAGCTTGCCCGCGCGTATCGCCTTGGGCCGATGCTCGCTTGAACTTGAGGTTTTGATCCCTCATTGTGAACTTTGAAATCGCGAAAAGCCGGAGGCGCAGATGCACCACGAGTCCCCATTGATCACGACGATCGTAGCGGGTTTGGTGCTAGCCTATATCTTCGGCATGATCGCCAATCGGTTCAAAATGCCCCCTTTGGTGGGCTACTTGTTTGCCGGTATTCTCGTCGGTCCCTTCACGCCCGGCTTTGTTGCCGATCAGAAAATCGGGGCCGAACTGGCTGAAATGGGCGTTATCCTCCTCATGTTCGGGGTGGGCCTCCATTTCTCTCTCAAAGACCTGATGAGTGTCCGCAATATCGCCATTCCCGGCGCTGTGGTGCAGATCGCCTCGGCCACGATTCTGGGTGCGGGCTTGGGCCTTCTCTTGGGCTGGAGCCTTGGCGCGGCCCTGCTCTTTGGCTTGGCGCTGTCCGTGGCGTCCACCGTCGTGCTGCTTAAGGCGCTGCAAGATCGGCGCTTGCTGGAGAGCGAACGCGGGCGGATTGCTGTTGGCTGGTTGATTGTCGAAGATCTGGCCATGGTTCTCGCCCTGGTGTTGGTTCCCGCTATCGCCAGTGTCAGCGGCACGACAACGGGCGTGCACGATCCGTTCGTCTCCTTCGTTACCCGTATTCTGGGCGTTGATATCGGCATCTGGGGCGTGCTCGTCCTGACCTTTATCAAGGTGGCCGCTTTCGTTGGCTTCATGCTTGTCGTGGGGCGACGCATTATCCCTTGGGCGCTGCACACCACGGCCCACACCGGCAGCCGCGAGTTGTTCCGTCTCGCCGTGTTGGCAATTGCCTTGGGTGTTGCCCTCGGCTCGGCCATGCTCTTTGGCGTGTCACTGGCGCTTGGGGCCTTCTTCGCGGGCATGATCTTGGCTGAGAGCGAGCTTTCTCACCGCGCTGCCAACGAAACCTTGCCGCTACGCGACGCGTTCTCGGTGCTCTTCTTTGTCTCGGTCGGCATGCTGTTCGACCCGGCCATCCTTTTGGCGCAGCCGTTCCAAGTTCTCGCCACCGTTTTCATCATTATGGTGGGCAAGTCTCTTGCCGCCTTCGGGATCGTGCTGCTGTTCCGTCGCCCCGTCGGCACTGCCCTCACCATTTCGGCCTCGCTGGCGCAAATTGGTGAGTTCTCCTTCATTCTTGCCAGCATGGGCGTGGCTCTGGCCATTCTCCCCACCGAGGCGAAAGACCTTATTCTTGCGGGCGCGCTGATCTCCATTTTGCTCAACCCGGTGGCTTTCTGGGCTAACGATCTTATTCGTCCCAAGCTTGAAGCGCGCTTTGGCAAGCCGCTGGGCGAAGACAAGTCCAGTGTCCCAGCCTCCGGACGTCACGAGCCCTCCTTGGCTGCAACAGGCCCTGCGACAACCGACATCCCAACCGCCGCAGGCCTTGATCGCGGAGCGCTTGGCGCTGACGACGATACTGCAGAGCCATCCACTCAAACCGAGCACACAGTTCTGGTTGGCTACGGCGAAGTGGGGCGCGTGATCGCCCAAGGCATCAAGGCTGAGGGCGGTGGCGTGGTTGTCATCGAGGATTCTGATCACGACGTCGCTGCCGCGCGTAGCGAAGGCTTTGAAGTGGTGGTCGGGAATGCGGCGCACCAAGACGTGTTGAAGCTCGCCAATCTCGCGCAAGCCAAGACACTTCTCGTTGCCATCTCCAATGCCTTTGAAGCGGGCAGTGTGTGCGAGAGCTCAGCCAAGCTCAACCCAAGTATCCAGATCATCGCTCGCGCTTATTCCGACGAGGAAGAGAGTTTTCTGCGCGGGTTGGGGGCCAGTACGATCATTCGCGGCGAGCGCGAAATTGGTCGGGGCTTTTTGGATGTGCTGCGTGCCGCAGGCGCCATTACTAAGGCACCGATGAAGGAAGCGCATTCCGCCGTGCTCAAATACGCCGCCCTCGGTGAGGACGAGCTGCCAACTGTGGCTCTGGCATTACTGGACGCTCAAGAGCCGCATCGCGATGCCGATAGAATTGAGCCGCTTGTCGATGCCGAAACCACAGCTGAAACGGTGCCCGTATCGGCAGCCGAGGAGGCCGTCGAAGTCGAGGCGTCAGAGCCAGTGGCACAAAATCGTCCGGCGCCCATCGAAATCGAAGTTTTGACCATTGTGGAGCCCATAAGTGCCGGCACAGTGCCACAAATAGGCCCATCAGAGGCCCCTCGTTTACCGCCTGCTGAAATAACCGTGATCGAAACGGTTGACGAACCCGTCGCGACGGAGGAGGCTTCACCAGAGGATGCAACTGCATCTGAAGGTTCCGAGGAGACCTCGACGAATGATGACGTGCCGGTGGTTAAACCAGAGACCAAAGACTGATAAGGCCCGGCGCGCATTATGATTTCTCAAAAGGCCAAATACGCCTTGCGCGCTCTGGTTGCTCTCGCCCGCACCGCTCCGGGCGAGACCCGTATGATCGGCGAAATCTCCCGCGATCAGGCCATCCCAAAAAAGTTCCTGGAGCAAATTCTCTTGGAATTAAAACGGGCTGGCATCGTCACCAGCCGCCGCGGACGCATGGGCGGATACGGGCTTGTGCGTGCGCCATCGGAGATTACCTACGGAGAAGTACTTAGGCTAATCGATGGTCCAATCGCCCCGCTCCCCTGCCTTTCAAAGATCGCTTATCGCAAGTGCGTTGATTGCCAGGATGAAGCGTCCTGCGAAATTCGACATGTTTTTGAACGGGTTACACTCGCAACGCGTGAAGTTCTGGATCGCACCAGCCTCGCGGACTCGCTCAATCTGGCTGATATCGAAATCGACGCTGTAGCCTAACGGTCCGCGAGAAAACTCTTTGCGAAATCAAGGAGTTCAGGTCGTGTCACCACGACGAAAGCAATGGCGGCCAAAGCCGCGATCGCCAGAATGCCCAAGAGATGCTTGAACACTGAGAAAATGAGCCAAGCCGCAGCGATGCCCGCTGCGGCCAGGATAATTAGTGTGGTTGTATCGGTAGTTATGGCGTGACGCTCCGGCTAAAGGCCGAACCAATCAGCCAAATACAACCGTTTTACGGCCATTGAGCATCACGCGGTTTTCCAAATGGAATTTCACCGCACGCGCCAGAACGCGGCTTTCGATATCGCGGCCAGCGGCCACCAGATCATCAGCGCTCAGGGCATGAGTCACGCGGGCAGTTTCCTGCTCGATAATCGGACCTTCATCGAGGTCTGGCGTGACGTAATGCGCTGTAGCGCCAATGATTTTCACGCCACGCTCATGCGCCTGATGGTAGGGCTTGGCGCCCTTAAAGCTCGGCAGGAACGAGTGGTGGATGTTGATGACCTGACCGAACAGACGGGTCGAGAGCTTGTCCGACAGCACTTGCATATAGCGGGCGAGCACGACAAGATCAGCGCCACTGTCGCGCACAATCTCAAGTACCTTGGCTTCTTGATCGGCCTTGGTGTCTTTGGTCACAGGCAGGTAATGGTATGGAATCCCTGCATCTTCTGCGATCTTGCGCGCATCTTCATGGTTCGAAACGATCGCTGCAACGTCGGCATTTAGCCAGCCCACACGGATCTGGTAGAGCAGGTGCAAGAGCGTGTGGTCGAACTTTGAAACCATGATCACGATACGCTTGCGAATGCTCTCGTCGCTCAACGCGGTTTGCATATCGAAGCGAGCGATTGGCGATTTCAGCGCATTTTCAATAGCTTCGCGGCTCAGCCCATCCGGTGCGGTAAAGGCGATGCGCATAAAGAAGCGACCGGTTTCCTTATCCCAGAACTGATTGCTCTCAGCGATATTGGCATTCAGGCCCGCCAGTTCTGTTGTGACGGCAGCCACAATACCCGGACGGTCGATGCAGGATAGGGTCAGAACAAAATTAGCCGAGGACACGGCAAGCCTCCAAAATATTTGCATTGGGGTATCAATGCCTAAAGCCCCCACGTCAAGCCCAACAAAAAGGGCCACCCCTAAGAGTGGCCCTTCCCGAGTTAATCAGTCTCTGGGACTGCGGAGGTGTGCTAGCCGAGATCACTCCCAGTCAAAGCACGAAAACCGGAGCTCGAGAGAACTAAAACCTCAAAAGACACTGGATCACCTCCTTATAACAGGTTGAACATAATAGGAGTGTGCCCTCAAAGTTCTGATCTGTCTAGTCCGGCGAGTAATGGGCGGTTGGGCCAAGAAAAAACCCGCTCGGAAGCGGGTTTTAACAAGGTTACGCACGAGCCTTTTTCTTGGGTCGTCCGCGCAATTGCAACAAGGTTGCCAGCAGTACACCCGCCGCAACAATGCCAATTATTATGGTCGCAAGCGCATTTACGTCAGGCGACACGCCAAGGCGGACCTTGGAGAAAATCACCATTGGCAGGGTCGACGAGCCTGGGCCCGAGACAAAGCTGGCGATCACAAGATCGTCGAGCGAGAGGGTGAAGCCCAAGAGCCAACCCGATACGAGGGCCGGCGCAATGATCGGCAAGGTTACGTCAAAGAAGGTGCGAACAGGGCTCGCGCCCAGATCCATCGCTGCTTCTTCAAGGCTCCGGTCGAAATCAGCAAGGCGCGACTGAACCACAACGCAGACATAGGCCGTACAGAACGTGGCGTGGGCGATGACGATGGTCATCATCCCGCGACCGCGCGGCCAACCCAGCATGGATTCCATGGCCACGAAGAGCAAAAGCAGCGACAGGCCCGTGATCACGTCAGGCATGACCAGCGGGGCCGACACCATTCCTGAGAACAGTGTACGGCCCTTAAAGCGGCGGAAGCGCACGAGCGCCACTGCCGCAAGCGTGCCGAGCACAAGCGCTATTGTTGCTGCAAGTGCTGCGATCTGTAGGCTCAGCCAGGCAGCACCCAAGAGCTGCGGGTCGTTAAAGAGCGCGGAGTACCACTTGGTCGAAAAGCCCGACCAAACCGTGACGAGGCTGCTTTCGTTGAACGAGAAGATGACCAGCGACACGATTGGCGCATAGAGGAAGGAGAAGCCAAGTGCTGCGGCGATGGGCAAAAACCATCCACGTGAGAACATCTTACTTCTCCACCATTGAGCTTTGCACCTTTTGGAGGAGCATGATGGGAACGACGACGACAAGCAGCATGGCGCAGGCGACAGCTGCAGCTCGCGGCCAGTTGGCGGCGGTGAAGAACTCGTCCCACAACACGCGGCCGATCATGAGTGTTTCAGGACCGCCCAAGAGCGAGGGAATGACGAACTCGCCAATGGCTGGAATGAACACCAGCATCGACCCCGCGATAATGCCCGGCAGCGAGAGCGGCAGGGTAACCGTGAGGAAAGTCAGCACAGGGCGCGCGCCAAGGTCTGCTGCGGCCTCGAACAGTGAGCTGTCGAGCTTCACCAGCGTCGTATAGAGCGGCAGGATCATAAAGGGCAGGTAGGTGTAAACAATGCCGACATAGACGGCAAAGTCGGTCTGCATCATCACCAGAGGCGGAATGCCGAACATGCCCAAGAACTGGTTGATGACGCCATTGCCACGCATAAAGCCCGAGAGGGCATAAACACGCAGCAGGAAGGATGTGAAGAACGGCAGAACCACCAACATCAGCAAGATGTTGCGCCACCGGTCGGGCGCACGCGCAATGGCATAGGCCATTGGGTAGCCAACGAACAGCGTGATCACCGTTGCGATCGCGGCAATCCGGATCGAGCTCAGGTAAGCTGCGATATAAAGATTATCGGTGAAAAGCCGGATGTAGTTGCTCAAATGCAGGGTGAGCTGCACGGTGCCGTCTTCGGTGCTCAGGAGTGCTGAATAGGGCGGACGGCCGAATTGCTTGGTCGCCAGCGAGATGCCGAAAACAACCGCGAGTGGCACCAGAAAGAAGATGAACAGCCAAAGCGCAGGAGCGGCCAACACCAGCATGCGGCCGGTGATGCCCACTTTACGCAATGAGCGCTCAACCGCGTTCCAGGGTTTTAGCCGTCGGGGCGGAGGGATGGTTGGTTCGTGAGCTGAAGTCATGCTCGGACCCCTCGCTGGAAAACAACAAAAGGGGTGATCATACTGTTAGCACCGAACCGGCGTTGTCATCCCAGGTGATGTAGACCTTCTCTTCCCATGTAATCGCGTCTGGATTGCCGCGCACGGAATTGGTCTGGCTCACACGGACGCGTTTGCCGCTTTCCAGCTCCACCTGATAAACCGAGATGTCGCCCAAATAAGCGATTTCTTCGACTACGCCAGTGGTGACGTTGGCGCCGAAATGGCCTTCGGGCTTTTCACGGCTCAGCGACATTTTTTCTGGGCGGATGGCCCACCACAAAATCTGATCTGGTGCGCAGTCGACCCCGTGGCCGACGTAAATATCGCAGCCCAATTCCTTGGAGCGGATACGCACGTGGTCTGGCTCGTCTTCGGTGACAGTGCCTTCGACCATATTGGCAGAGCCAATGAAACTCGCGACAAAACGGGAGTTTGGATATTCGTAGATGTCAGTTGGTTCGCCGATCATGGCGATTTCGCCTTGGTTCATCACCCCTATGCGGGTGGCCAAGGTCATGGCTTCTTCCTGGTCGTGGGTCACGACGATGAAGGTAACGCCAAGCGATTCCTGGATTTTGACCAACTCGAACTGGGTTTCCTCGCGCAGCTTCTTGTCGAGCGCGCCAAGAGGTTCGTCGAGGAGCAAGAGTTTTGGCCGCTTAGCCAGAGCACGCGCGAGGGCAACGCGCTGGCGCTGACCACCGGAAAGCTGGTGCGGCTTGCGCTTGCCATAGTCCTGCAACTTCACCAATGCGAGAAGTTCAGCGACACGGGCAGTGATCTCATCCTTGGGCAGGTGATCGCGCTTGAGGCCGTAGGCTATATTCTGTTCGACCGTCATGTGCGGGAACAGAGCATAGCTCTGGAACATCATATTGATGGGACGGTTATAGGGCGGGACATTGGTCATGTCCTGGCCGTCGATCTCGATGGTGCCCGAGGTTGGCATTTCAAAGCCTGCGAGCATGCGCAAAAGCGTCGACTTGCCCGAGCCTGAACCGCCCAGAAGGCAGAAGAGTTCAGAACGATAGATGTCGAGCGACACGTCATTGACAGCAGTGACGTCGCCAAACTTCTTGGTCACATTTTTAATGCGAACGAAGGGCTTATTATTACCAGTATCGCGCCATGGGCGCGTATCGACTGCAAGCTGCGGCTTCTTGGCCATTGACGCTCTGCAACTCTACTGACGGCCACCTGCCGTCATCTTCAGCGCTGCCGACTTCTCCGTTTAAGGCAAAAATCGGTACTCGAAAACAACGCCAGGGGAGGGTGTTCGAAGACATTCGAAAACCGGGCTGGCAATGGTTGAAGGGGCGGTCGAAACCGCCCCTTCGCAAAACTTGTTACTGACCCGTTTTGATGCGGGTCCAAGTGCGGGTCAAGACCTCTTCGTACTCTGGAGAGTGCGCAGACATCACAAAAGCTTCGGCCAGCACTTCTGCAGGCGGATAAATGCCCGGATTGTTCTTCACTTCATCGTCTACAAACTCAAGAGCCGGCAGGTTTGGGTTGGCGTAGAACACATAATTGGTGATCTCAGCCACAACTTCTGGGCGCAGGATGTAGTCGATAAACTTGTGGGCATTTTCCTTGTGCGGTGCGTCCGCAGGAATCTCCATGAAGTCGAACAGCGTTGCTGCACCTTCCTTGGGGATCAGGTAGTTGACTTCAACGCCACGATTGGCTTCGGCTGCCGCGTCCGAGGCAATGAAGATGTCGCCCGAGTAGCCGAGGGCCAAGCAGATTTCGCCGTTGCCCAGATCGTCGATATACTGCGACGAGTGGAAGTAACGGATGTGCGGCTTCACCGAGTTGAGCAGAGCTTCGGCCTTGGCGAGGTCTTCCTCAGATTCCGAATTGGCGTCGATGCCGAGGTAGTTCAGCGCAATACCCATGACTTCAGACGGGCTGTCGAGAACGGCAACACCGCAAGAGGCCAGCTTTGATACCACGTCAGGCTTGAACAACAGATCCCAGCTGTCGATTGGCGCGTCGGCACCCAGAGCTTCCGCCAGCTTGGCGCTGTTGTAACCCAGACCGATCGTGTTGATCATGTAGGGAACCGCGTGGGCATTGTCTGGATCGTGGCGTGCGGCCTGTTCCATAACGACCGGATCAAGATTGCCCAGATTGGTCAGCTTGGATTTATCGAGTGGGGCGATCAGGCCGAACTTAATCTGACGTTCAACGAAATTGCCCGACGGCACGACGATGTCATAGCCCGAATTGCCAGCAAGGAGCTTGGCGTCGACGATTTCGTTGCTGTCATAAACGTCGTAGTTCACCTTGATGCCAGTTTCCTTTTCGAAATTGGCGATGGTGTCTTCGGCGATATAATCGGACCAGTTGTAGACGTTGAGCACTGGCTCTTCCTGCGCAAAGACAGGGCTAGCAGCCAAGAGAGCACCCAGGGCAATGGCGAGTGGCTTGTTCATGGATCAGTCTCCTATTGGGACCTTTTGAGGCGATGGTCTGTCTGACGCGACAGCTGGTTTAGCGGCGTAACGCTTGGGTCGCGGAAAAGCCCCGCGACTTGCCCCGGCACCTCATCTTTGAGAGCTCGGAAAATGTGAAATTGGAAATGTGAATCGAGAAGTCGTCCGCTCGTCAGAGCGGTTGGTCAACGCTGCCATTGTCCCGGAGCCGGGCGTATATCGAGGCGCAAAGTGCGCGCCATCAACAATAGACGTGTTCAGCGAAGTAACCTTTCCCTCAGGATCATCGCGAAATTAGCAGAATTGGGCCCGCCGGCAAGGCGGTGTAAGCGAAGTTTTTGCACCTCTTGACCCATTTGTTGCCCAAGCGCAAAAGCTAGTATGGCAGTGCTGGCCTTTTGCGGCACCCACAGGGTTGGGAATAGGGAATATCCATGGACGGGAAAGCCTATCTATCGGTCTCGGGCGAGGTGAAATCGGCGCTGGCGAAGGGTCTGCCAGTTGTTGCTCTCGAATCGACAATCATCACCCATGGCATGCCCTATCCGCAGAACCTGGCCATGGCGCGGGATGTCGAAGATGTCGTGCGTAAAGCAGGCGCCGTCCCAGCGACGATCGCCATTATGGACGGCCGACTATGCGTTGGTGTTTCTGGCGATGACTTGGAACGCTTAGCGGTAGAAGGTCACAGGGCAGCCAAAGCCAGCCGTCGTGACGTTGCCGCACTATTGGCGAGTGGGGAGATGGCGGGCACAACTGTTGCCACCACCATGCAGATTGCAGCGCTTGCCGGAATTGCCATTTTCGCGACTGGCGGCATCGGTGGGGTGCATCGCGGTGCCGAGGACAGTTTTGATATTTCGGCAGACCTAGAAGAGCTCGGCAACACCCCTGTGACGGTCATCTGTGCAGGCGCGAAATCCATTCTGGATATCGCCAAGACACTCGAGGTTTTGGAAACCAATGGTGTGCCCGTGCTTGGCTTTGGAACCGATGATTTTCCGGCATTTTGGGCCCGGACCAGTGGGTTCAAGGTCGACCATCGATTTGATACTGCCGCAGCAGTTGCGAAAATGCTGTCCATTCAATCTGATCTGGAAATGGGTGGGGTGCTGATTGCCAATCCTATCCCCGAAGCGGACGCATGGGAGCCAGAGGCAATTGAAGCCTTCATCACGCAGGCTTTGGCTGACGCGGAAACGCAGGGCGTTGCTGGCAAGGCGACCACGCCCTTTCTGTTGACGCGGATCTTTGAGCTGACCGAGGGACGGTCGTTGGCCTCAAACATTGCCCTCGTCAAAAACAATGCCCGAGTTGCAGCAGAAATTGCGGTCGAACTAGCGGCGATCGAAGCCAATAAGGCGAGCGTGCATCGCCCATGAGCTTGAAGGTCCTCGTCGTCGGCGACGTGATGACCGACATAATTGTCAAACCTGAGGGCCCCATAGTGTGGGGCTCTGATCGACGCGCGAAAATTCGTAATCGCCCCGGCGGTTCCGGAGCCAATCAGGCTGTGTGGCTTGGTGCCGCCGGCGTGCCCGTCAAGTTTGTTGCGCGGGTCGGGCAGGACGACTTGGCCACGCACGAGCGCTATTTTGCGCGCTTTGGTGTTGATGCCCATTTGGCTGGCGATGCTGAGTTTGATTCAGGCATCCTCGTGACGCTGCTGGATCAGAACGGCGAGCGTAGCTTTCTCACCGACCGTGGGGCCAACCTCAACCTATGCTCAGATGATATGTCCGAAACCGTTTTGGACGAGGTCGGGCTCGTCTTGATCTCGGGCTATAGTCTGTTTTCGCCGGGGCCGAGGCAAGCCGTGCGGCTTCTGCTCGACCAAGCACGCGCGCGCCAAATTCCAATTGCTGTCGACCCAGCCTCGGTTGGATTTCTGGCCGAGATTGGCCCCAGTCAGTTTATGGCTTGGGTCGGCTCATGTGATTGGATATTTGCCAATGACAGCGAGGCAGAGGTTTTGACAGGGCATGCTGATTTTGAGCGGCAAGTCGCGATACTCGCTAAAACCTTCCGAAATGTCGTTATTAAACGCGGTCGGTTCGGGGCGGTGTTGGGTGCGACAGAGGGGATTGTGCTGAGCCTTCCGGCGCCTGTCGTACCGGTGGTTGATACAACCGGGGCAGGGGATGCTTTCGCGGCCGGGTTTGTTTGCGCGCTTTTGGCCGGTGCGGATGCTGCTTCGTGCCTCGGTGCTGGGATAGCTGGCGGTGCCAAAGCGGTGCAATTTGTTGGAGGCCAGCCTCAGTAAGGCTGGCCCACACAATTAGTGGTCTTCGTGAGCGTCAGCGACGCCATAGCGCCAGTAGCCTGCAGCTTTGATGTATTCAGGGTTGAAACCGCGCTCTGAGGTTAGGTGGTCGCGCACCGCGTGGGCCATGGTCACTTCACCCGCGATATAGGCATAGGCTACGCCGTCTGGCAGTGCAGCAGCAGTTACCGCGTCCGCGAGAACTGCCGTCGTACCTGCGGTCGCGCCATTGCGGTAGACATAGTGCAATGCGAGGTCCGCCTTGGTTTCAAAGCTCTGCACTTCTGCAGGGTTGTCGACCTCGAGAATGGCAATAACCTTGGCGCCTTCAGGCATTTCTTCAATGCGGCGGCCAATCGCGGGCAGCGCTGTTTCGTCGCCGACGAGCAAGTACCAGTCGAATGCGAAGGGCACGATCATCGAGCCGCGGGGCCCGCCGATAACCAGTTTGCTGCCGGGGACAGCAGAGTTTGCCCAAGTGGAGGCAGGGCCGTCGCCGTGGAGGACGAAGTCGAGTTCGATCCAGCCTTCTTCCACATTCCAATAGCGTGGGGTGTAGTCACGCATTTCAGGCCGAGTGCCAAGCGCAAATTCAGCACCACGTGGGCCAACGGGCGGAAGCTCCGGTGCCACACCTTCGGCAAAAAGGAAGGTTTTGATGTGGTCGGCGTGTCCAAGTGAAGCGAAACCTGCCATATCGCCTTCAAGACGTATGCGGCGCATGCGGGGGGTGATGTCAGTCACGGTTTTGACCGTGAGCAGACGAAGCCTGGTCTCGTGGCGAACGCGCTGCGGAGCGCGTGGGTCAATGGCGTCCATCATGTTTACTTTATTTCTGAGTTAGCGTGTCAGCAATTATCCCGTGCGGCGTCTGGGCGCAAGCACGCAAGGGGCATAGGCAAAGTGCAGATGAAACTTTATCTGGCGATTGAAAAATGGAAAATTGTCCACGAATGCGCCAATTAAATCCCCTCCTTGCCCGCTGGGTTGCACGCCATGAACCGAAAGCGGACTGGCGTATCCATCTCAAATCCACGATCGGAACAGCGCTCAGCGTCACGTTAATTGCCGGATTGGGCGTCGCCAGCGGACTGCCTTTGCTGCTCGCGCCATTGGCTCCAACCGCACTGCTCATATTTGGCCAGCCGCAAGCGCCTGGGGCTCAGCCGATTAACATTTTTGCGGGCTATTTCATTGGGGCTGTTTTTGCGGCGCTGAGCATGGTGGTTGTCCCCGAGCCTTGGTGGCTCGTTGGGCTGGCGGTGGGACTAACAATGTTGACCATGCTGGTCTTTCGGGTGTCCCATCCCCCGGCGGCGGCCGTTCCGTTGATGGTGTATACTGGCCCTGTACCAGCCTTAAACTTGTTTGGGGCGTTGCTCGCGTCCTGCATTGTTTTGGTAGTGGTTGGCATGGTCATGCACCGCCTGCCACCCCACCGGAAGCGCTATCCTTTGCCTCTATCGCAAAACATCGACTGAAAATGAAAGAAGCTCCCGCGAGGGAGCTTCTGGTGATCGCCTTAAAGGTAGCCCAGCATGCGGTCCTGCTCTTGGCGCAGCGAAAATAGTCGCGTCGAGGTGTCGGGTTGCGCGTTGGCGGTGGTGATCAGGCTGCCCTTAGCGATAGGAGCGGTCACTCGTCCGCCTTCCAAAAGACCAACAGGGATGGCCTTGGCCGCCTGCGCGTCAGTAACGGTCATTGCATAAGAGCGGTAGCAGGTCTCACCAATCGCATCGAGGCTCTCGCCGGGCAGGAGATCGCGCTTGGCGACGGCACAGACTTCAGCCACTGGTCGTGGCAGAGGCACCATGTCTGGCCTGCCGTACATCATAATTCGTGCACAGGTGAGCGGCACTTCTAAGCTGGTCAGATGATATGGGCGGAAGAAGGCATAGTATGGCCCGTGCCCGATATGCAGATCATCCATGCGCTCGATAATGCGCGGGTGGTCTGCTTTCACGATCACAAATACGCCGGGTGCGACGCCCTTGCCGATGGTGAAATCAACCACGCCCATCTTGTTGAGGATGCCCCCGTCTTCTTTGGGGATCAGAACCTTGGCCATGTCATCACGGTGCGTTGCGGGGCCATGCATGCCCGGAACGTCAGGTACTAGGCCGGTGGCGTTGGCGATAGCGGTCATTTCCACGGCGGTTTTTGAACCGTCGACAAATTCCACCAACATGCGCGGGTTCATGTTCCGGCGCAGGGCTTCTTCGCGATAATCGTCGGGGACAGCATCGTGCTTAAGAGGATTGTTCTTGCCCTTACCAGCAGCAACAATGTCGAGGCCAAGTGCTGAAACGAACTCGATCAACTCCATGCATGAGCTTGGTTCATCGCCCGCGCCCACCGAATAAACAACGCCAAGGCGATCGGCCTGAGCCTTTAAGTAAGGTCCAATGGTGACGTCGGCTTCGACGTTCATCATCACTACATGCTTGCCGTGCTCCATGGCCATAAGGTCATAGTCGGCCGCGACGCCCGGCTTGCCCGTCGCATCAATAATCACGTCGATGTTGGGGGTCGTAACCAGCGTCTCGGCGTTGGTGATGGCGATCTTGCCCTGCTCAATGGCGGCTGTGGCCTGAGCTGGCGTTTCAGCTTCCTTGCCGCGACTATCATCGCCATAGGCGATTTTCATGGCGTCGAGCGCGGTGTGCGGACGACGCGTGGCAATGGCGGCCATCTCGACGCCCTGCATCAGGCTCATCTGGGTAACGAGGTCGGTGCCCATTTCACCCGAGCCAATAACCCCCACCCGGATGGTTTTACCTTGCTCAGCGCGAGCCGCGAGATCACGGGCAATGCCGGTGAGCGCTATTTTGGGGGCCATATGACTATTCCAATCTACGTTCCCTATGCCGATAGCGCGCAGATGGGAGCGGAGCAAGGTTTTCGCTCGAAACCTTTTCGACCAATTTGGCAGGCCGGGCGGGCCATAAGTGGCGTTCTATGCTGTGGATAGGGCTGACTGACTGACACGATTAGCAATTCCTCAACCTGTGCGGGCGATTATGGCAAGTGAAGACTTCGGGGGCTTGTCTCGCCTATGGCCATTTCAAATAGCATTTCGGTCGCCTTACCACCCATTATCGACCTCGATGCGCTAGATACCATACGCGATCGCCTCATCGACGCGATTGGTCTGGGCGCTGTTGTTGTCGATGCATCAGCGGTGGAACGTGTCTCCACCAATGCACTGTTTCTCTTGGTGAGCGCAGCTGAGACTGCACAGGTCCAGCAGACTGGGTTTGCCATTCAAAATGTAAGCGCAGCCATGAGTGTTGCGATTGAGAGACTGGGATTGAATGCCCGGTTTTCGGGGATGATAGAACAATGACGCTGCGTGTACTCACCGTCGACGACTCGCGAACGATTTTGGCCATGTTGCATCACACGTTGAGCAATGCGGGCTTTGAGGTCTTGCAAGCCGAAGACGGCCAGCAGGGACTTGATGTTCTCAAGAATGAGAGCGTCGATGTTGTCATCACCGACATCAATATGCCCGTCATGGACGGCATTGAGTTTATCAAGAACGTGCGCGCCACAGGCCAGCACAATAGCCTTCCAATTCTCATTCTTACCACTGAGACGAGCCAGGATAAGCGCGATCAGGGTAAGGCGGCCGGCGGTACCGGCTGGATCGTTAAGCCTTTCGACCCGGAAAAACTGATCTCCGTTATCAACCGCGTTGTCCACTAACACCCTATATGTCCGCCGAACACGCCGTTCAGCGGGCATTTGACTACCAAATGCCAGATGAGCCCAGAAGGGGCGAAGAGCGCGTATGAGTGATCTCGACGATTTCAAGGCAACCTATTTTGACGAATGTTCCGAGCTTCTAACCGAGCTTGAAGAACAGTTTGCTGCCATTGAAGAAGGCGAGCGTGGTTCCGATCGCCTCAATGCTGTCTTCCGGGCAATTCACTCGATCAAGGGCGGGGCAGGAGCTTTCGGCTTCTCTGCATTGGTGGGCTTCGCGCACGCCTATGAAACCCTGCTCGATTACGTTCGTGATGGCAGAGTAGAGCTCACCGACGAAGTTGCAGCCCTCTGTATCCGTGCCAATGATATCGTCGCGGATTATGTGAAGGCGGCGCAATTGGGGGAAGAACTTCCTCTCGATTACGGGTCAGAAGAAAAGTCCCGCTTTGACGCTTTGGCGCGCGGTGACACCTCTACCAGCGACGATGAAGACGATCTCAGCGGCGAGATTGTCGAAGAATTCGACCTTGAGTTTGTGCCAGTCATGGTCTCCATCGGCACAGACGACGCCAGCGACGATACGTTTGACGCCCCACCGATGGAGGACGTCGACGGAAGTTGGTCTATCCGCTTTACGCCGCATCGCGCCCTCTACGCGCGTGCCAATGATCCGCTGTTGCTCTTCCGCGAACTTGCTGCACTAGGCGAGATAAGCGTCACTGCGCATCTGGCTGAGATCTCGCAATTAGCGGATTTCGATCCTTTTGCTGTCTACTGCTCGTGGACGATTACGCTGAGCGGGCCTGACGTCAGCGAAATCTCCATTCGCGAAGTGTTCGAATTCGTCGACGGTGATTGTGAAATTATCATCTCGCGTGGCGGTGCTGCACCTGCGGCTCCGGTCAAAGCCATCGTGGCCGACGAAGAAGAAGACGCAGACTTTGCCAGTCTTTTGGCGCTGACCGAAGAAGAAATGGCCAGCAAGAAGGCTGTGGTTGTTCCATCCGCTGCGAAGGCTGAAGTTCCTGCTGCCGCTGAAGACGCGGGCCTAAGCTTCCTTGATCTCGCTGCTGAAATTAAGCCGGCAGCGCCTGTGGTTGCAGCGCGGCCCGTTGCTCCAACTGCGCCGAAGCCTCCTGCGGCTGCAGCGCCGACAGCGGCAAATGAACAAGAAGAGAGCCACCGACCTTCTGGTGTTCAGTCGATCCGCGTCGACCTTGATAAGGTTGATCGTGTTGTGAACATGGTGGGCGAGCTGGTGATAACGCAATCCATGCTGACCCAGCAAATGGATGAGACCCTGCGCGCCCGCTATACCGAGCTGGTCCGTGGTCTTGAAGTTCTGGCGCAGACCACTCGTGGTCTTCAGGACTCGGTCATGGCGATCCGTGCGCAACCCGTCAAATCGGTCTTTTCTCGTATGCCGCGGCTCGTACGCGAGCTGGCGATCAAAACCGGTAAGAAGATCAAGCTCGAAACCATCGGTGAAAACACCGAAATCGATAAGACGGTTATTGAGCAGCTTTCGGACCCGCTGACCCACATGATCCGAAATTCTGCGGACCATGGTATCGAGTCGCCAGAAAAGCGTCTTGCCGTTGGTAAGAACGAATTTGGTACCGTTCGTCTCTCGGCCGAACAGGCAGGCGGCAATATTCTGATTATCGTCGAAGATGATGGTGCTGGCATCAACCGTGACCGCGTGTTGCAGCTGGCTCGCGACAAGGGCATTGTTGCGCCAGACTTCACGCCGACTGATGAGCAGATTGATCAATTGATCTTTGCCCCTGGGTTCTCGACAGCGGATGCGGTGAGCGACATTTCTGGTCGCGGTGTGGGCATGGACGTGGTGCTCTCCAACATCAAAAAGATTGGTGGTTCGGTCCACGTCCGCAGCCGCACTGGCAAGGGCACGCGTATGACCTTGCGTCTGCCGCTGACACTGGCGGTACTCGATGTGATGTTGGTTCGACTGGGCGGTAGCCCTTACGTGGTCCCACTCTCTTCGATTGTTGAAACAATCCAGTGCTCGCGTGCAAGTTTTGACCGCGTTCCTTCTGGTGGTCGCGTGCTGCAGGTGCGTGGCGAATATGTGCAGGTGGCCGATCTTTGCCAGCGTTTTGGACTTCCGTCTGAAGTAAAGCCGGACGATCAGTTTGTTGTCTTGTGCGAGACCGAAGGCAGTCAAAAGCTGGCGCTGGTTGTGGACGACATTATCGGTCAGCAGCAAGTTGTTATCAAATCGCTTGAAGAGAACTTCGAGCGCGTCGAAGGCATCGCTGGTGGCACTATTCTGGGTGACGGCAATGTCGCTTTGATTGTTGATGTGCAAGGTCTGCGCACGACGCAACTTCATCAGAATGCCGCGTAGTCAGCACGTTAAGAAATTGTCGTCACCTTCGGGTGTAGAATTCAACCTCAGTTAGGTGCCCAGAAGGGCAGCAAAGGGCCAGAACAATGGAATCATTGAGCCTTCGAGATGATATGGGCGACAACACCGCTGTTGCCGGTCAAAACACCCTTCAGCTGATCGCATTTTCTATTGGCGATCAGACCTATGGTGTGGAGATTACCACGGTGCGCGAAATTCGCGCCTGGAACGGTGCAACCCCGCTGCCAAACACCCGTGAATTCGTACGTGGCGTGATCAACCTGCGTGGCACCATTGTTCCAATTTTTGACCTGCGCGCACGCTTTGGCGATGGTCAAACTTCGCCGACCAAAAACCATGTCGTGGTGGTGATGAGTGTTGGCGATAAGTGGGTCGGAATTCTCGTTGACGCTGTGAGTGATATTCTCACCGTCAACCGTGCCGACATTCACAATGTGCCAGAAGGCAATGCGATCGATACCGAGCTGCTCAATGGGATTGTGACCCACGATAGCCGTATGGTTGGGCTCATCGATCTACACGCCGTGGTTAGCGGTGCGCGTCTAGACGCATAAATAGCGTCGACATATAGTTTTGTGGAAAATTAGGCGCCCTGACCGGCGCCTTTTTTGTTGTCGATGTCAGGCGAGCGAAAGGCGCCGTTGGGCGCCGTCCGAAAAGCCTTAAAACAAATCGGCGTCGCCGCTCGAATGGTTTCTAGCGACTCCGGAAAGCTCTGGAACGCGCAGTTCATCCAGGGTGAGGCTTTCCCATATCTCCACATAGACACTTTCTGGTGCAGTGGGCGGCAGCAAAGCAAACTGGCGAGCGGCAAGAGCGATATTGCGGCACCGCTGCTCGATCCGGTCCTGTCCTTGCAGCGCGGTGATGATCAGGTGAACGGCTTGTTTCACCTTAGGGTCATCTCCAAGCGGCTTTTGTGCGAGTAGGGTCAACGCCTGCGAAATACCTTCGAGCATTTCGGACGTCTGGCGTCCGGTCTCGTCGAGTTCTCTAGCGAGTTTTTGCAGCGACATTGAAAGTCTTCCTGGCACCGATAGCACACCCTAACGTGAAATTCTGAATCTCACGTTTCACCGATGCACACTTGGGGAGGCTCGTAAGGGGTGGTTAGCGTTTGGCTAACATTAGTCCGCTATCATCATGACGGAATAGCCTCAAGAGTAATACCACTTTCATGGTCCTCCCCAGTTCCTTGCCGCCAGAATTTGATCGTGGCGTGGTAACCTCCGTGCATCAGGGAGATTGCCATGTCTCATCTGATCCGAATGTGACCTTTTCGACCGTGTTGGGATCGTGCATTTCCGCCTGTGTTCGGGATCGCGTAGCTAATATTGGCGGTATGAACCACTTTTTGCTCGCCGAGCAGTCAGGGTCTTCGCGAGACCGGTTTGGTGCTTCTGCCCGCTATGGCGCCTTCGCCATGGAGCAGCTTATCAACAAGGTTTTGTCTGCTGGCACGGGGTATAAGCCAAACCTCGAGATCAAGGTCTTCGGCGGTGGCAAAATTGCGACGACATTGGACGATGTTGGCGCCAAGAACATCGAGTTCATCCGTTCGTTTCTCCATGACGAAGGTTATATAACGACGAGTGAAGATCTGGGCGGGTCCTATGCCCGCCGCGTGTTGTTCAAGCCCCATTCTGGGAGAGCTTTTGTAAAGCGTCTTGACGCCGATGTCGGTGCGAACGTTGCAAGAGAAGAATTGGCGATTGCACGTCGTCGGGTGGTTGTTCCTGCGCCAGCGGTGGATATCGAACTTTTTTAACCGCTGTTACCCAGAAATTACGGCCCACCATGGGGCTATAGGATTGGTTAACCATTTTTGACGTATGGTTAACGCTATGACGGTCAAGAGTGTGCAGCCCCCCGCTTCATTATCACCCGGTTGCTTCCAGCGACTGGCCGTCTCTACATCTGCAATGTGGTTGGTCGGTGGAGCGCTTAGCGCAGGTCTTTATGTTGCAATGGGACCCGGTTCTCTCTGGCTGAGCACGGTTGGTGGAACTGCCGCTTTTTGTGTCGCCGGGTCCGTGTTTCTGGCCAATAGATTAGCGCAAACCAGCCGACGAGATCTCGCAAGACTGGGACAAACCGTTGGTCTGAGCGAACGTGCTGATGAGCTCGACACAATCGCCGCGATGAGCGCGCGACTAGCGCAGCGCGTTGAGGTTGCGCACAGCTATCAGCAAGCACTCGTGCATTTGGACAGTGCGATTTCGATCGTTGATAGTTTCGGCAAGGTGACCGCCCTTAGTCGCGGACTACGGGAGCTGGTGCCCGCGGCTAAGGTTGGAGACAGTATCGAGACCGTATTGGGGCCCGGCGCATCGACACGGGATTTCCTCATGCTCGGTGGTATTCGTATGAATACCAATCGTTATTCCTTGCCAGGTGGTGGCTACGCCCTCGAAATAAAACCGACCGGGCAGTTGGTCCAGCATGATGATTTGGACGCGTTAGCTGGCGCTTTGGCGAGTGGGCAGACCGGCTTCCGGTTTGATGTCTCGTCTATCAAACACGCTCCCGGGCTGTCGGCAATTAATGAGGCGTTGGGCATGATGGGCGAAGGCTTAGCTCAGCTCCAAAGCACCATAGCTGGTAAGAGCGAAAAGCTCCGCAATCCAAATCTGCCTTTTGCCGAGCAGAGCCAACAGGTTCTAGATCTACTTTCCGCCTTTGACGACTTCCATGATGATCAGATCAACACGCGCGAAGCGCTCGAGACCAAGCTGTCGACAGTCAAGCAACTGCTTGGCCAGTTTGAAGAGCGCGCGCGAGAGTTTGAGGCGAAAGCTGATCTGGGACGCCAAGCTTTGGCTGAGGGGGTAACAAAGCTCAAGGCAATGGAAGCGCGGGTTCAAGACGCCGCGCGCAAGGCAGGAGATGCGCGCTCCCTTGCCAGCCAAGCCGACAAATCTGCACAGCGGACACATGAATTTGTCGCCGAGCTGGACCGTCTAACTGCCGAGATTGATCGCATGACGGCAGGGATTGAGGATGTTTCTTTCCGTACCAATCTTCTCGCACTCAACGCGGCCGTAGAAGCGGCGCGAGCCGGTGAAAAAGGCGCGGGTTTTGCCGTTGTGGCAGACGAGGTCCGTCAGCTTAGTAAGCTTACCAATCGTTCAGCCAAAGACATACGTGTTGTCGCGGATCAGGGCCGGACGCAGGCACGTGCGGGCCTTGAGGAGGCTGATGCGCTGCAAAATATCACCAAGGCACTGCAAGATAATTTACGCAATCTAAGCAATGAGTCGGCGACTATGCACACAGAGGGTAGCGTCACAGACATGCCCACCCGGGCAGAATTGGCCCGGACGACCGCTAATGGCCGCCTTGGGATCACCCCGATGCGGGCCGCCGGATAGAAGTCCGGCTGGAGAGGGTAAAAATGGAGCAGGGAGAATATTCCCTGAGCGAACGCGAGTTCGCGCGGATCAAGGCGCGGGTCTACACCGTCGCTGGCATTTCTCTAAGTGATGCGAAGCGGACGCTGGTTATTTCCCGCCTGTCCAAGATCCTGCGTGCTCATGGTTTGCCCAGTTTTGACGCCTATGTCGATTTCCTTGAAAAAGGGGGCTCGGCCGAGGATAGTCAGGAGTTCGTCAATGCGTTGACGACCAATTTGACGCGCTTTTATCGCGAAGACCATCACTTTGATCATCTGCGCCAATTTGTGGGCAATCTGATCAATGAGCGTCCACGCGGCCAGCGTCTGCGCATATGGTCGGCGGGTTGCTCAACAGGTCAAGAGCCTTACACGATCGGCCTCGACCTCTTGGTGGCGTTTCCTGAGTTGAAGCGTTGGGATTTTAAAATTCTGGCAACAGACATCGACACGTCCGTGATTCAGAAGGCGTCGATGGGTGTCTACCCAGAGAGTGAATTGGCCGGGTTGAGCGCCGAACGCTCACGTCATTTCGAAAAATCCAACGGCATGATCCGCGTTCCGCAAGCGGTCCGCGAACTCATTTCCTTCAAGCAGTTGAACCTCATTGGCCAGTGGCCGATGAAGGGCCCGTTTGATGCGATTTTTTGCCGAAACGTCGCGATTTACTTTGACAAGCCGACGCAAGGCGAGGTGTTCTCGCGCTTAGGTAAAATGCTGGCGCCAGAGGGATTTCTCTACATCGGGCACTCAGAAAATCTGGGAACGAGTGGTGAGGCTTTCCGGCTGGTTGGTAAGACGATTTACCAGTCCCGCGAGAAACTGAATAGAAGAGCTGCATAAATGAGCATCAAGGTTTTGGTCGTCGACGACTCGGCGCTCATCCGCGAAGTGCTCGGCCGGATGCTAACCCGCGAGGGTGATATCGAAGTCGTTGGCACAGCAGTGGATCCTCTGGAAGCGCGCGATAAGATCAAGCAACTCAATCCCGACGTGGTCACGCTTGATATTGAAATGCCAAACATGAACGGGTTGGCATTTCTCGAAAAACTCATGCGCTTGCGCCCCACGCCTGTGGTCATGGTCTCAACCTTGACCAAAAAAGGGGCGAGTGAAACGCTTCTCGCGCTTGAACTCGGCGCGGTGGATTTCGTCGCCAAGCCGAGCGCTGAGTTCTCGGGTGGGCTCGAGGCCTTCGGCGCCGGTCTGCGCGAAAAAATCCGCGCAGCTGCCAAGTCCGACGTTCGTGGGCGAACTGCTGCGCGTGGAGAACCGGTGCGCAAAGAAGCCCTACGCACCGCTGCGGCCCCTAAGGGGGCGTTGATCGCTATCGGCGCGTCGACGGGTGGGGTTGAGGCGATCCGGACGGTTTTGTCTGATCTGCCAATTGATTGTCCACCGGTTGTCATTGCCCAACACATGCCGCCCGGTTTTACCGGACGTTTCGCCGCCCGACTGGATGAGCTTTGTGCGTTAAAAGTTCTGGAGGCTGAAGACCGAATGGTTCTTGAGCCGGGCCACGCTTACGTTGCCAAAGGGGACTATCACCTGCGTGTCGAGCGGACATCTGGGCAGCTGAAATGCCGCCTTGGGCAGGAAGCACAGACGAGTGGACACCGTCCAAGTGTGGACGTGCTGTTTGAATCTGTAGCGAAGAGCGTCGGTCATATGGCGGTTGGGGCAATTCTGACCGGCATGGGACGCGATGGGGCTCGCGGCCTGAAAATGATGCGTGACGCGGGTGCCTATACTGTTGGGCAAAACCAGGCGTCGTCGCTGGTCTACGGCATGCCACGTGTTGCCTTTGAAGAGGGCGCTGTGGTTGAGCAGGCTAGTATTAACCTGATCGCGACAAAGCTCGCCAACGCTCTGGCAAAGCTCAAATCAGCAGCGTAGCTTCGGTCAAGATTGAGATAATTGTAACCCTTGTTCTCTAAGGTCCAAGGAAACTCTGGGGCTCCACCCCAAGGCGTGTAGAAGGTTTAAAGTCCATGCCCAAGGCAAGCGCTGTCAGTGTTCTGATCGTCGATGACCAGCAGTCCATGCGCGGCATCTGTAAGTACATTCTTACTCAGCTTGGCTTCAAAGACATTATTGAAGCCAAGTCAGGTCGCGACGCTCTGACCAAGCTCGAAAAGGCCAATGTCGATCTGATCATTTCCGACTGGAACATGGAAGATATCGACGGGTTGACCTTGTTGAAGGTCATTCGCAAGCATCCGCGTACAGCGGCTATGCCGTTCATTATGGCAACCGGCCGTTCTGACAAAGAACAGGTCAAGGAAGCCATTTCGTTTGGTGTAAACAATTACATCATCAAGCCATTCGATGCTTCGACGATGAAAAAGCGCATCGAAGCCGTAATTGGCGCGCTGACGTAAACGCGGTTTTAAATCAAAGATTTGTACACACCCGGCCTTACCAAGGTCGGGTGTTTTTCTTTGACTGTCATGAGCTTGCTGCGACAAAAATTCACACTTTCGTCGCGATTGTAAGAAGTGCTTAAGGTGAGACTTATATCGTTACCATGCTCATGGGGATGATGAGCAAAATATACTGCGGGGTCTGAGATAAGCGCTGGAGGTTTGCGCTTATCGATTGGGCTCGGGCAGGTATGGGGGGCGTTATGGGATTGTTTCCGCAACTTAAAGTTGCGCAGAAGCTGCCGCTTGCTGTCGTTGGTTCAGCATTGGTAGTTAGCGCTGGCGTTGGTTTTGCGAGCTATTTTATTGGTTTGAACACCGTGCAGTCGCAGCGGGACCTGTCCATGCAGGCCTCTCTCAGCACGGCCGCGACGCAAGTCAGCGACTATTTCACTGCAGCTGAAGTGGATTTGCGCCTGTTCGTGCAGCGGTCCGATACGGTCACAGCCACCAAAAACCTAACTCGGGCGCTCGATGAGCTGCGGATGGGCTTGGCAGAGAAAGCCGCTGCCCAACTCAAGGTCGCCTATATTACCGAAAATCCGACGCCCGAAAATCGCGCGGCGACCGACAGTACCCCCAAAGGGGCAACTTACGACGCGCCCCACAAGCGGTATCATCCCGGCTTCCGAACACTGCAGCAAGAGCGCGGCTACTCAGACGTTTTGTTGATCAGCGCGTCCGGCGATGTGGTTTACTCGGTCGCCAAGAACGACGATTTTGCCAACAATGTGCTGACAGATCGCGCTTCTCAGGAGTCTGGCCTAGGGAAGGCCTTTGCCAGCGCACGAGAGCTTAAGGATGGTCAAGCCAGCTTTGTCGATTTTTCGCTCTATTCGCCGACCGGTACGCCGCAGAGTTTTATGGCGATGCCTGTGTTTGAGCGTGACCAGAACGTCGGTGTCATGGTCTTGTCGATCGCTCCCGATGCGATGAGCGCACGCGTTGGTGCCCTTTCCGGATTGGGGGAAAGCGGGGAGGTTGTGGTTGTTGGCAAGGACGGACTTTTGCGCAGCGAAAGTGTCCACACAGAAGAGCTTGATGTGCTCAACACTGCGCTCGACACCCCTCTGATCGCAGCTGCCTTTGCGGGCAGTAGCGCCGAAGGCATTTCCAATAGTTACCGCAATGCGGCCATGGTCGTGCGGGCGCAAGCCATATCCGTCAACGGCGTGGATTGGGCTGTTGTAGCTGTGCAGCCCGAGAAGGAAGCCTACGCAGCGGTCGACGAGATGCGCAACTCGACGCTTTTAATCGGTGGTGCCTTGTTGGGCATTGCGGCGGTGCTCGGCTTGGTGTTCGCCCGCAGCATCAGCCAACCCATCAGTAAACTCACGAGGACGATGGACGAACTCGCGGGCGGACGTCTCGATTCTGAGGTCGAAGGAGCGGATCGCGGCGATGAAATTGGCGCAATGGCGCGTTCCGTCGAAGTTTTCCGAGCCAATGCTATGCGTGTCAGCGAAATGACCGAGGCAGAGGCCGCACGTATTATTTCAAGCCAGGCAGAACGTGCACAAATGATGCAGCAGCTGCAACGGGCGTTTGGACGAGTGGTGTCGGCAGCAACTTCAGGTGACTTTGGGCAGCGTGTCGGGGCAGAATTTCCTGATGACGAGCTCAATGCACTCGCACATGCTGTCAACGAACTGGTCGAAACCGTCGATCGCGGCATAGCTGAAACTGGGAAAGTGCTTTCGGCACTGGCGCAGACCGATCTGACCCTTCGGATGGAGGGCGACTACGAAGGAGCGTTCGCGCGCCTGCAGAATGACACCAACGCAGTCGCTGATAAACTGACTGACATCGTTGGGCAGTTGCGTTCGACATCTGGCACGCTGAAAACGGCAACAGGCGAGATACTCTCTGGCGCGAATGACCTTTCCGAGCGCACCACGCGCCAGGCAGCAACTATCGAAGAAACGTCGGCTACAATGGATCAGTTGGCGTCCACGGTGTTGATGAATGCCAATCGCGCGAGCGAAGCGAGTGATGTAGCGAGCTCAGTTACTCAAACCGCTGAACAAGGCGGTCAGGTAATGGGCAAGGCGACGGAGGCCATGGAGCGCATTACTCAGTCTTCGTCCAAGATTTCAAATATCATCGGGTTGATCGACGATATTGCGTTCCAAACCAATCTGCTTGCACTCAATGCCTCGGTCGAGGCGGCCCGCGCGGGCGAGGCTGGTAAGGGTTTTGCCGTCGTTGCCGTCGAGGTTCGCCGTTTGGCTCAGTCTGCGGCTCAGGCGTCTTCCGACGTCAAACAATTGGTCGAACAGAGTGCGCAAGAGGTGAAGGGTGGCTCGCGCCTGGTGGCTGACGCGGCACATCATCTTCAGAATATTCTTACCGCCGCTCGATCATCCAGCGCGTTGATGAATGGCATTGCGGTGCAAAGCCGTGAACAGGCCTCGTCCATTGAGGAGGTCAATTCTGCGGTCCGCACGATGGACGAGATGACCCAGAGTAACGCTGCACTGGTTGAGCAAATGAATGCTTCGATCGAGAGAACGGAAAACCAAGCCAGCGAACTGGATCGTATTGTTGATATATTTGCGATCAGCAATCGTCAGCGCCAGGAGCCCACTGCAAGCCTCGCGACAACGGCGGGCGTGCGCGGATTGCAAGCCAATCTGTCTCGCAAGGCTCGGAGCTATCTGCGGCCTAGCAATGCTGCTTTCGAAGAGGAGTGGCGGGAGTTTTGATTGCGATGCGGGGGCCGGATCGCAATAACAAAAATAGGCAAATCTGATAAAAATAGCCGATGAGAGTAGTTTAGAACTATTCAGTAAGGTGTTTGACTTAAGGTTTGCCGCAATGGGCCAATGAGCGATATGTCCGCGCTTGGCCGTGGGGGACAGAAATGAAAAAAATCTCTCAACTGCTTGGCAGTGTGCGCATGACTACGAGCATTTTGCTCCTCGTCATGGTCTCAATCATTGGCTCGGTTGGTGCTATATCTCATACACTTTACCTGACCATGCATCAGCGCTCGATCGACGAGAGCGAAATACAGCAAGACACCAATCTTGCTGTTGCAGCGACCATTTTAGAGCGCCGAATATCGGGCTCCATTTTGACCATGGCAGAGGATGGAAGCATTGTTTCTTTCCAAAGCTGGGCTGTGCCGCCTTTTTACGACAACGATGTCATCGACAGCGTGAGCCGCGTCACCAAGCAAGACGCCGCTATCTATGTTTTGGAAAAGGAGACCGGCGATCTGGTCGCTAAGACCACGACACTCCTGGCGGCCGATGGGTCTCGCGCTATAGATGCGAAGATTACCAGTGGCGATCCAACTCTTGCCTTGCTCGGGCAAGGTGAAACCATTCGCTCGCAGATGACTTTGCAGGGCGTGCCTTACCTTGTCGCCATTCAGCCTATTGTTGGCACCAAGGGTGACATGATGGGTGCTATCTTGGTTGGCACGCCAATGGCAAACGTCAATGCTGCTGCAGGCGAGGTTCTCGGCGTTATTGGCATGGTCGGTATTCCCGTCACCATCGTCTTTGCTCTGTTGGGTTTTGTCTCATCGCGCCTCATTTCTCGACCCATACCGCGTTTGGCAAAGACTATGGATGTGATTGCCGAGGGCAATTACGACATCGAGGTGCCCTATACCGGCTTCAAGAACGAAGTGGGGGCAATGGCCCGCGCGGTCGAAGTCTTCCGCGAAAATGGTCTGCGCGTTAGCCAAATGACTGAAGCGGAAGCTGCGCGTATCGTGGCTGATGAGGATGCTCGTCGCGCGATGATGGCCAATTTGCAAGATGCCTTCGGGCAGGTCGTGGATGCCGCTATTGCTGGAGACTTCTCGCGTCGCGTTAAGACAGAGTTCCCAGACGCAGAGCTCAATGCTCTGGCTGGAGGCGTAAACAAGCTCGTTGGTGCCTTTGATCACGGTGTCAGTGAAATTGGCACAGTGCTCTCTGCCATGGCCGAGGCTGATTTTACCCTTCGCATGGAAGGTGAATTCGAAGGCGCTTTCGCCAAGCTGCGTGAAGATACAGATGCCGTTGCTGACAAGCTCGGCGAGGTCGTTAGCCAGCTTCGCCACACGTCCGGCTCTATCAAGAATGCAACCGGCGAACTCCTCTCAGGGGCGAATGACCTGTCGGAGCGCACCACACGTCAGGCTGCGACGATTGAGGAAACATCCGCGGCTATGGAGCAGTTCGCCTCCACAGTGCTTTCAAATGCGGAGCGGGCGAGCATTGCGAGCCAGAATGCCTCCAAGGTCACCAAGACCGCAGAAGAGGGCGGCCGCGTAATGGAATCGGCCAATGAGGCGATGGACCGGATCACTCAGTCTTCGTCCAAGATTTCCAACATCATCGGTTTGATCGACGATATCGCCTTCCAAACCAATTTGTTGGCGCTGAACGCTTCGGTGGAAGCCGCACGTGCTGGCGAGGCTGGCAAGGGGTTTGCCGTGGTTGCGGTAGAAGTGCGCCGTTTGGCTCAGTCGGCGGCGCAAGCCTCGTCCGAGGTCAAGGTATTGATCGATCAGTCCAGCTCTGAAGTCGCAACTGGCTCCAAGCTCGTCAATGACGCGGCAAGCAAGCTTGCGAGCGTGCTGGACGCGATCCGCGAAAATACCAAGGCGCTGGAGACCATAGCTCAGCAGAGTTCGGAGCAGGCAAATTCCATTGAGGAAGTCAGTTCCGCGGTGCGTCAGCTCGATGAAATGACCCAGCATAACGCTGCCTTGGTCGAAGAGACTAACGCCGCTATTGCTCAGGCTGAATCGCAGGCGAATGAACTTGACTTGATTGTCGAAGTCTTCGCTGTCGATGCTGTAGTTGCACCTGCGCATCATCGTAGTGAAGCGAGCGTAATGAGGCCTACGGCGACTGAGCGCCCGTCGCGTCAATATTCCTCTCGTGGCCCAAGTTCTCAAGGAAATCTTGCGGTCTCGCAAGATTGGAACGACTTCTAACGTCAGTGTCTATGAGTGTTTAATCTTTAACGCGGGTCAGCGATGGCTCGCGTTATTTTTTCCGTAATAACAGTTGGTTAAGCCCCTTTATCCTAGTTTGGGGTTAAACAGCTCAACCGCCTTTGGAACGTGGGGTCGGAGGGCGGGAACATATTGGGGACTGGTCTATAGCTATGCAAATTTTCGGCAAAATCCGCATGACCGCTCTCATCGCCACATTGGTGATTTCGGGCATTCTTTTATCGACGGCAGCTGTCTGTACGGCCACATATATTACGCTGAGCAATCAATCTCGCGCTGACGCAATGGTCACGCTCGAGAACCATATGCGCACCGCTGTTTCTCTGATCAGCAGCGAGATGGCCTCGACCAAGGTCGAGTGGAATGAAGATGGCAGCGTGAGCCGCGTGACAGCATTTTCGATGCCGCGTGTTTTCATCAACCACAACATCATCGACTCTGTTGTCCGTCTTACCGGTGGCACAGCGATGATTTACGGCGCGGAACAAGCGGGCCAGCCACTGAACGTTCTGACATCGAGCTTTGTAGAGGAAAGCGGAGAACGTAGCCTAGGATCGACATTTGCGGAAGCCGACCCTGCCTATAACCCGGTTGTGACCAGCGGTTCCTATCGGGGCGAGGGTTCCTATGGCGACGTTGGCTACTATATCGGCTATCAGGCGATCACAAATCACCAGAACGACGTCATCGGCGTCATCTTTGTCGGCCTCGATAAGGATCAAATCGAAGCTGGCATTCAGCAGACATTGTGGATTTTGCTGATTGTTGGCGCGGTCACCTTGGTTGTTCTGGGTGTGCTCGGCTATCTGGTTTCGTCGCTGATCATGTCGACCATTCCCAAGCTGGCAACGACCATGAACGCGATCGCCAAGGGCGCGTACGAAACCGATGTACCCTATGTTCAGTACACCAATGAAGTTGGTGATATGGCGCGTGCGGTCGAGGTTTTCCGCGAAAATGGTCTGCGTGTGAACGCTATGACGGAAGAAGAACGCGCTGCTTCGGAGCGCCGCCGTATCGAGCGCACCGACATGATGGTCGAGTTGCAGGCGGCTTTTGGCGAAGTGGTGGACGCCGCTATTGCTGGCGACTTCACCAAGCGCGTTCATGCCGAATTCCCTGATCGTGAGCTCAATGCTCTGGCCGCTAGTGTCAACTCGCTGGTTGAGACTGTCGACCGTGGTATCGGCGAGACCGGCGATGTGCTGGCGGCGATGGCCAAGGCCGACTTCACCCGCCGTATGAACGGTCAGTACCAGGGTTCGTTTGCCAAGCTCAAAGAAGACACCAACGCCGTGGCAGAGAGCCTCTCGGATGTTATCGGGCAGCTGCGCGAAACCTCGCGTACGCTCAAGACAGCAACTGGCGAACTGCTCTCCGGCACCAATGATTTGTCCGAACGCACCACCAAACAGGCGGCGACGATCGAGCAAACCTCTGCTGCGATGGAACAGCTGGCAAGCACCGTGCAGGATAACGCCCGCATGGCTGACGACGCCAACGCTTCGGCCAATGCTGTGTCCGCCGATGCGGAGCGCAACGGAAAGATGATGGAAACGGCAAATGACGCGATGGATCGCATTGCTCAGTCTTCCGCCAAGATTTCCAACATTGTGGGCATGATAGATGACATTGCCTTCCAGACCAATTTGCTGGCACTGAATGCTTCGGTTGAAGCGGCGCGTGCGGGCGAAGCGGGCAAGGGCTTTGCGGTGGTCGCTGTCGAAGTGCGTCGTCTAGCGCAGTCTGCAGCTGAGGCTTCGGCCGAAGTGAAGGCACTGATCGAAACCAGTGCAAAGGAAGTCAAATCAGGCTCGGATCTCGTGTCGAGTGCAGCCAAGCAGCTTAAGGCAATGCTGGGCGCGGTGACCGAGAATGCCGTCCTGATGCAGTCGATTGCCAAGGCCAGCAAGGCCCAGGCCGCTGCAATTGACGAAGTCGGTGTCGCAGTGCGAACGCTCGATCAAATGACTCAGCATAACGCGGCTCTTGTGGAAGAGACGAATGCTGCCATCGAGCAGACCGAAGCACAGGCTAGCGAACTCGACCGTGTTGTGGATGTGTTTACAATCCAACAGTCTGAGCAAAAGCGGGCTGCACCCGCGAAACGTGAAGCGGCGGGTTCGGCTCCGGTTCAGCGTGACCGCGTTAAGAGTGCGGCACGCTCTTACCTCAGCCAGGGCGGCACAGCGCTGAACGCCGACTGGAGCGAGTTCTAAGCATCGTTGAATCCAAGATTTCCCATTGAGGGCGCCACGGCGCCCTCTTTTTGTATTTATGGTTAATGCCTAGTTAACGGCGAACTTACTGACTGCCCTTGAACAAAAAAGATCGCTGTTAGCTAACAGAACTTGAGTGGCTAACGCCGCACTCACCTGGAAGTGGCGCTGGGCGGACCAGCGCCACAAAAGTCTTAGTTAACCATCCTCCTCCAGTCTTTTCGTGCACGGCCGGTGTGCCGCCGGTCCAAAGGGGCATGGGCATGAGACGGTTTTCTTTTGGGCAGAACAGTAGCAAGGACGACGCAGCCAAACTTGCGGCTCTGCTGAGAAGTCAGGCAGTTATCGAGTTTGAACTCGATGGCACGATCATCACCGCAAACGAGAACTTCCTAAAGGCCTTGGGGTATGGGCTCGATGAAGTGCGGGGCAAGCACCACTCCATGTTTTGCGCCCCCGAATACGTAAAAAGTCCAGCATACAAAAACTTCTGGGCTGACCTCGGCAAAGGTGAGTTCAAATCCGACGCCTTCCAACGCTTTGGTAAGGGTGGGCGGGAGGTTTGGATACAAGCCAGCTACAGTCCGGTATTCGATGCGAACGGTCGGCCAGTAAAGGTGATTAAGTTCGCCACCGATATTACCGAGCAGCGACAGATGGCGGCTGACCATGCAGCTCAAATCGAAGCGATCTCACGCGTGCAGGCCGTGATATCGTTTAACCTTGACGGCACTGTCATCACTGCCAACGCCAATTTTCTCACGACGCTCGGCTACAGTTTGGCCGAGATCGCGGGAAAACATCATTCCATGTTTTGTGATCCCGCTTACACAAGGACGAACGAATACGCTCAGTTCTGGCAGCGCTTGCGGTCCGGCGAATATGTGGCAGCCGAGTTCCAGCGGTTCGGTAAGGGCGGGAAAGAAGTGTGGATCCAGGCGAGCTATAACCCTGTGCTCGATGCCGCTGGTCGCGTCTCGAAAATTGTCAAGTTTGCCACCGACATTAGCGAGCGCAAGCGTGCCGAGGGCGTCATAAACGAACTCACAAAAAGCCTACGAATGATGGCGCAGGGCGATTTATCTGGCCATATCGATCACGTTTATACAGGCCAGTATGAGGCCTTGCGTCACGCGTTCAACTCATCGCTTGGGCGGTTGCAGGAGATCGTTGAGGGAATGCGTACCACCTCGCGCTCGTTAAAAATTGCCACGGGTGAAATCCTCTCGGGGGCCAACGACCTCTCAGAACGCACGACCCGGCAAGCGGCCACCATTGAAGAAACATCGGCCTCGGTGGAGCAACTCACAGGAGCTGTCACTGAAAACGCTAAGCGTGCCGCCAGTGCCAACGAAAAAGCGCGTCACGTGGTCTCTGTGGCAATCGATGGTGGGACAGTGATGGGTCGGGCAACCGAGGCCATGACCGCGATCGAGGCATCGTCGACCAAAATCTCGAAAATCATCGGTCTCATTGATGACATTGCTTTCCAGACCAACCTTCTGGCACTCAACGCCTCGGTTGAGGCAGCACGGGCTGGCGAAGCCGGCAAGGGGTTTGCCGTTGTTGCTATTGAAGTGCGGCGGCTCGCTCAGTCGGCTGCGCAAGCGTCGTCAGATGTTAAAGTTTTGATCGAGGCCAGCGAGGGCGAGGTGCGCGGCGGATCGCAATTGGTATCAAAGGCGGCTGATCGTCTCGCGGACATTGTCAAAGGCGCCGAAGAGAGCGCAACACTCATCGACGAAATTGCCACTGCGAACCGGGAGCAATCTGCCTCCTTGGTCGAGGTATCTGTCGCCGTGCGGCAGATGGATGAGATGACCCAGCACAATGCCGCGCTCGTCGAAGAGACCAACGCTGCTATTGAGCAAACTGAAACACAAGCGGCAGCCCTGGATGATCTGGTTGCCGTATTTAAAAGCGACGGGGCGGGCACAGCAGAGCACGCGTTTCAGCAAAGCCTGCGTGCTGCAGAGTAAAGCACAGGTGTTGTCGCAGCAGTGGGCGGCGACTGCGCGGTTCTGCACCTAAATCTTTGATTTGTCCCATTTCACGAGCGGTAAATAACTCCGTGTTTACCCTCGTCGTTTAGCGCTGTGGGTTGGTTGATCCAGATCAAGATGTTCGCATCTGGAATGGTGAACTGATCCAGCGGATCTAAACTATGGTGTCTGACTTGCCTTCGAACATTCCTGCCGCGCTGCAAACTCGCCTGGACTTTATTGACCTGAACAAAGATGCGCGTGCGCAGCTGGCCAGTATTCAGCCAACCATTGAAAAGCATGTCGGTCCAGCGCTGGATCATTTTTATGACAAGGTCGCTAAAGAACCTGAAGTGGCCCGTTTCTTCGGTGGTGGTCGCCCGCACATGGATCGCGCCAAGTCACGTCAAATTGGCCATTGGAGCGCGATTGCCGCTGGTCAGCTTGACGCCGAATATATGGAAAACAGCGCCAAGGTTGGCTTGCGGCACGCCCTGATCGGGTTGGAGCCGCGCTGGCACATTGGTGGTTATGGCGTTATTTTTGAAACCTTGCTCAAGAATGTCGTCCAGGATTTGATGACCGAGGTCATGCAGCCCAAGAAGGGGCGCTTTGGCCGTATGGTGCCACCGAGCTGCGATCAGGTCATGGCAGGCGCGGCCGACGTTTCCGACAAGGTTGTCGCGATGATGAAGTCGATGCTGATCGACATCGACATTGGTGTGACGGCCTATTTCGATAAGCTCACCTCGGATGCGCAGGAAGCTGAAGCGGCGTCCCGTGAGAAAATTCATCAGGCGATGGACGCTACGGGTAAGGTTTTGCGCGGCGTTGCAACCGGCGATTTGACCCAGCGTGTTACTGAAGATCTGGACCCGCAGTTTGATCAACTCAAGCAGGATACCAATGCGGTGGTGGACAAGCTTGACGACATTGTTGGTCAGCTCCAGCACACATCGCGCTCTTTGAAGACGGCTACGAGTGAAATCTTGGCTGGCACCAACGATCTGGCCGATCGCACGACACGCCAGGCAGCTGCGATTGAACAAACATCTGCCTCCGTTGAGCAGTTGTCGGCAGCAGTCTTGGAAAATGCTACCCGCGCAAATGACGCCAGCGGGAAGGCGCGTTCTGTCGCTCAGGACGCCATTGAAGGCGGCAATGTGATGGCCGACGCGACCAAGGCAATGGACGCAATTCGTCAGTCGTCTGCGAAAATCTCCAACATCATCGGCATGATCGATGACATCGCGTTCCAAACCAATTTGTTGGCATTGAACGCCTCTGTCGAAGCCGCGCGTGCTGGTGAAGCGGGTAAGGGTTTCGCCGTGGTTGCGGTTGAAGTTCGTCGCTTGGCGCAGAGCACAGCCAATGCTTCCGCCGAAGTGAAGACGCTTATTGAAGCGAGTGCGAACGAAGTTCGCGGCGGCAATTTGCTGGTGTCTAAGGCGGCCGAAACCCTTGAGGCGATACAGGGCGGTGCTGAAGAGAGCGCTAGCCTAATTGACTCGATCGCGCTGGCTAATCGTGAGCAATCGACCGCTCTTCGCGAAGTGACCACGGCTGTCCGCCAGATGGACGAGATGACCCAACACAATGCAGCACTGGTTGAAGAAACCAATGCTGCCATTGAGCAGACAGAAGCTCAGGCGAGCGAGCTTGACGTGATCGTGGATGTGTTCCGTCTCAATGATCGTGCCGGGCGTGCGCCGATGAGCGAACAGCGCCGCAGACGTGGGGGTGCTCCACTCCAAACGAGTGGTAATACCGCGCTCGCCAATAACTGGGATGAATTCTAACCCCTGCTCAACGAATATCCGTTGCTCGCTGTCCCCTTTTAAGGGCTAAAAGAGAGCAACGGAGACTTCTTATGGCGCATATTGGCCTTGTGGCCCACGACGACAAAAAAGATGACCTCTGCCGGTGGGCGGAGGTTCATAAGGATAAGCTGGCTCAACACGAGCTCTGGGGCACCGGGACAACCGGTAGCCGTATTATGGCCGCAACCGGTCTAGACGTTAAACTGCTTAAATCTGGGCCTCTCGGCGGCGATCAACAGCTTGGTGCAATGATCTGCGAAGGGCGCTTGGACATGTTGATCTTCTTTATTGATCCCCTGTCAGCGCAACCTCATGATGTTGATATCAAAGCGCTAAACCGCCTAGCGACGTTATACGACGTGCCCTTTGCCAATAATAAATCGACAGCTGACGCGGTATTGGCTGCACTTTGACTAAGTGGCCCCGGTTGACCGGTTCGCAATCGTATGAACAGATGCCTGAAGACAGCTCGGAATAACCGGGCGCAATAGTTTGTTCAGGAACATCGGGGCTCTCGGGAACTTGTCCTCCGACTTAGTTATTGACGTTCAAAACGTCAGCAAGAGTTTTGGCGGCCTCAAGGCCGTCAATAACTGCTCACTCTCCGTCAGGCGCGGCTCTATCACTGGGCTGATCGGGCCTAACGGTGCCGGGAAATCGACACTCTTCAATATAGTCGCCGGGAACATTGTTCCTGATAGCGGACAGGTCATATTTGATGATCAGGACGTTACAGGGATGAAGCCACATGCCCTTTTCCGTATTGGCATGTTGCGCACGTTTCAGATTGCGCATGAATTCAGCCAGATGAGCGCTCTAGAGAACCTGATGATGGTTCCGGGCGACCAGCCGGGTGAAAGCTTGCTCGACAATTGGCTGCGGCCCAGATTGGTGCGTAGCCGAGAAACCGAAGTGCGCAAAAAGGCGTTGGAAGTCATCGACTTCCTCAAGCTCGGACATGTCCGCGACGAATTGGCTGGCAATCTCTCCGGGGGGCAGAAAAAGCTCCTAGAGCTTGGTCGTACGATGATGGTGGATGCCAAAGTCGTCCTGCTGGACGAGGTTGCTGCTGGCGTCAACAAGACGTTGCTCAATGATCTGGCGGACAATATCGAGCGCATGAACCGCGAGCTTGGCTACACCTTCTTTGTCATCGAGCATGACATGGACCTCATCGGGCGCATGTGTAATCCGGTGATCGTCATGGCACAGGGCGAAAAGATCGCCGAGGGGCCGATGAGCGAAATTCGCGCAAACCCTGCCATTGTTGAGGCCTATTTTGGCTCCCCGGTAGAGGTAGCAAACTAATGGCGTTGATCGAATTAAAGCACGTCGTTGGCGGCTATGGTGGCGCGCCCATTCTCAATGGCGTCGACATGGCGATTGAGCAGAGCGATATCGGTGTCATCGTTGGGCCTAATGGCGCGGGAAAGTCGACCACTCTCAAGGCCATATTTGGCCTGCTTAAAGTTACAGGTGGAACGATCGAATTTGGTGGCGAGAATATCGCCAATTCGCTCCCCGATAAGCTCGTGCCTAAGGGGCTGAGTTTCGTGCCCCAAGAGAAAAACGTTTTTACTTCTATGACTGTTGAAGAAAATCTCGAGATGGGCGCATTTACCCGTAGCGACGATTTCTCCGGCACGTTGAGTTGGGTTTACGACATGTTCCCAGTGCTCAAGGAAAAACGCCGTCAACCTGCCGGTGAGCTTTCTGGTGGGCAACGTCAAATGGTGGCCATGGGTCGGGCACTGATGAGCAAGCCCAGCCTCCTCATGCTTGATGAGCCTTCCGCAGGCTTGTCGCCGCGCTATGTCATCGAGATTTTTGAAACCATTGTGCGCGTCAACAAAGAGGGCGTCGGCATATTGATGGTGGAGCAAAACGCCCGGCAGGCTTTGGCCTTTGCCTCTAAGGGCTTTGTTCTGGCGCAGGGGCAGAACCGCTTCACAGGCACTGGACCGGAGCTGATCGCAGATCCGGAAGTGGCCAAGAGTTTCCTGGGGGGCTAGGCGTGGACGAGCTTATTTTCTTTATCAACCGCGCTCTGATTTCCGGAACCGTTCTGGGATCGATCTATGCGCTGGGCGCCATCGGCGTGACGCTGGTTTTCGGCATTCTTCGCTTTGCGCACTTCGCCCATGGCGACATGATGACCATGGGGGCTTTTATCGCCTTCTTATTGGCATCGGCCATGGCGGCGATGGGCATTATCTTGCCATTGCCGATGGCGTTCATTGTTTTGCCGGTGGCTATGGTCATCACAGCGTTCTTGGCGCTGGGGATCGATAAAGGCTTTTACGCGCCTTTGCGCGCCCGCGGGGCAAAGCCGGTGACGCTGCTTATCGCATCCATCGGCGTGACGCTGATGATTCAAGGCCTTGTGCGTCTCATCTTCGGGTCGAGCACGCGCCAATTGTATGTGGAAGGCGAAACCAAAGATATCTTCCGCTTCGATATGAGCTGGGCCGGGGGCACGCGCCCCATCAGCATCACCGAGCCGCAGATCATCATGTTTGTGGTTACAGCCTTGATCGTTGTCGCCCTGCATTTCTTCCTAACCCGCTCGCGACTGGGTAAGGCGATGCGCGCGATGGCGGATAATGCAGACCTTGCGCAGGTTTCTGGAATCAATACCGCCCTTGTTGTTCGCGTTACTTGGGTGATTGCGGGCTCGCTCGCGTGTGTTGCTGGAACCATGCTGGCACTCGACGTCGCCCTTATGCCGGACCTCGCTTTCAATATTGTGTTGCCTATCTTTGCGGCGGCGATCGTTGGCGGGCTCGGCCACGCCTATGGGGCAATCGTGGGCGGGTTCTTGATTGCTTTTGCCGAAACGCTGGCAGTGTTCAACTGGACTGCTGTTTTGCGGCCTCTCAACGCCTTCTTGCCCGGAGGCATGGAGCTGCCGTCAAACCTGGCCCTCGTCCCAACCGAATATAAGCTCACAGTCGCTTTTGTGATTTTGGTGATTACGCTGCTCGTGCGCCCGACCGGTATTTTTAAGGGAGCATCGACATGAGCGCGTCGCCCTCTTCACTATCCAAAATTTGGGAAGACCCGGTACGGCGTGGCATTGCCTTGTTTGCGGCAATGTTCGTCCTGGTGTTGCTCGTGGGCCTTGTTCAGGGGACCGCGTCTATCCTGCTGATTTTGACGCAGGCGACCGCCTTTGCCCTGATCGCACTGGGCCTCAATATTCAGTGGGGCTATGGCGGATTGTTCAATTTTGCCATCATGGGCTTTCTCATGGTCGGTGGTGCCTCGACCGTGTTCCTCTCCTATCCCGTCAACATGGCGTTTTGGGAAAGTGACGGCCCGTTGATGTTGGGTCGCGCTGTGCTCGCGTTCCTCATTGCCGTTGCGCTGGTGTGGGCGGCGCGAAAAGTGGATCGTCTTGGTATTACCGGTAAAGCGCGCACCGCCATTGTCGCCTTGGCATGGTTCGTCGGCTACATCATCTATCGGACCCAAATTGACCCCGCTGCGACCTATATAGAATCGACCGCTGGCTTTGTGGGGGGCTTGGGTCTGCACCCAATCTTGGGCTGGGCTTTCGGTGGTTTGGTGTCGGCGGTTATTGCCTTCTATGTTGGCAAGATCAGCCTTGGCCTGCGGACCGACTACCTGGCGATTGCGACGATCGGCATTTCCGAAATCATCCGGGCGCTGATCAAAAATATGGATTGGCTAACCCGTGGCACCATGACCGTGTCGCCCATGCCTTGGCCAACCCCACTGCCACAACAGTTGCAGGCGGCAGGCGCTTCGATCCCGGAAAGCTTTATCTACGCGCGCGTTATGTTCCTCGTTGTCTGCGTTGCCATCTTGATTGGCGCGTTCTTCCTCGTGCAGCGTGCCTACGGTGGGCCGTGGGGCCGGATGATGCGGGCGATCCGCGACAACCATATTTCCGCGGGCTCCATGGGCAAGGATGTCACTGGACGCCAGTTGGAGCTGTTCGTCTTCGGCTCCATCCTGATGGGCATCGGCGGCGCTATGCTCGCAACGTTCACCCAGATCTTTGACCCCTCAGGTTACCAGCCGATCAACCACACGTTCATGGTGTGGGTGATGGTGATCGTTGGCGGGGCCGGAAATAACTGGGGCGTCGTGCTTGGCGCGTTCCTGATCTACATCATTTGGATCATCTCGGACCCGCTCGCGCAGATGATCTTCCTCAATCTCTCGGTCATTACGGAGCAGATGGGGTGGGGCGCTATCCCAGAAATCGACAGCCGAGCCCTGCAAATGCGCGTGTTTGTCTTGGGTGTGGTGATCACTATCGCGCTGCGCTACGCGCCCAAGGGGTTGATCCCCGAAGTGGTCAAACGCAGTTAGCGTAGTGACATGCTGGACAAGAACGGCTCGGCAGAAAACTGCCGGGCCTTTCTTTTGCGCCTAGCGCCGAGCCGTCACCCAGAGCCATTGCGTTGGCAGATTGTCGTAGCCGCTTCCAACTTCTGACTGCAGCTGAAGATCGGCCCAAGACGCGGCATCGCGATAATGAGCGAGTAGGGTGTCCGCGCTCGGATAGTTGTAATAGCGCCCGAAGCTATCGCGCCCCTCGCCATTCCCCGCTTTGAAGCTGGCAACGAACAGGCCGCCGGGCTTCAGTGCGCGATGAATGCGCGATAGGTCGTCGGTGAGCTCCGAGGCTGGTGCATGCAAAAGACAAGCGCATGCCCACACTGCGTCGTATTGAGAGACATCCTCAAGCGCGTCGAAGGCCAAAATGCGGACCGGGTGGTTAAGGCGCGCCTCTGCATGGGCGGCCAACTCCGCAGAGGCGTCCGTCGGCGTGACGTCGAACCCTCGTTGAAGCAAGAATTCAGCGTCCCGGCCGCTGCCCGTCCCCAATTCGAGAATTTTGGCCTGCGGGGGCAGAAGTTGAGCAAAGGCACGCAAATGCGACGAGGGCTCGTCCTGCCCATTTTCCACATAGTCGGCAGCATTCGCTGCATAGAAATCTAACGTGTTATTGTCGACCATTGGGCTACCCAAAAAGAAACAGCCCGAGCGTTAGCCCGGGCTGGATACAGTGCCTTGGTGTGAGGATTACTCAACGAGGCCCTTGTTGACCACTGCGCCGCCTTCAACCAAGAAGTAGTTGATAGCGCCGGCTACGTCACCTACCGCGTCGAACTCTACGGTGCCGGAAGCACCTTCGTAGTTGATGTCGGTACCCGCTGCGATGAGTTCCTTAGCCTTGGCCCATTCGCCCGGCAGGATGACTTCGCCTGGAGCGTTTGCGACATCGCGCAGGGCAGCGGAGATGCCGTTACGATCAGCTGCGCCCGACTTTTCGATTGCCAGTGCCAGCAGGAAGACGGCGTCATACGAGTTGGTCACATAGGTGCCGTTGACGTCCTGTCCTGCAGCCTTGGTGAGGGCATCAAGTGCGTCAAACGATGGGCCAGCCGCCGCAGCAGCCTGCGTCAGGATCATGCCTTCGAGATCTGCTGCGTTGCGCGAAGACAGCAGCGCTTCACCGGCCATACCGTCGCCACCCATGAACTGGGTGAAGGAGCCAGCTTCGATTGCCTGGTTGAGGATTGCGCCGCCGCCAGCATTTTCGTAGCCATAGATGACCAATGTGGTCGCGCCCGAGGCTTCAATCTGACCGATTTCTGGACGGTAGTCGGCCTTGCCGTCTTCGTGAGCGACATTGGACAGAACCTTGCCGCCACCAGCAACGAACGCGTCAGCGAATGCGCCAGCAAGACCCGAGCCGTAATCGTTGTTGACGTAGGTTAGGCCGACTTCCTTGGTGCCCTGTGCCAGCAGAAGCTCTGCAGCCTTCACGCCTTGGATGCTATCCGGGACAACGTCACGGAACACCAGATCATTGTCGTCGAGCTCTGCGACCGCAGGTGCAGTCGACGCTGGCGAAATCATGACGACATTGCCTGGAATTGCCGAGCCATTAGCACCAGCAATCGTTGCGCCGGAGCAGAAGCCACCGAAGATGGCGACGACGTTTTCAGCGTTGACCAAGCGGTCGGCGGCAGGACCAGCCGCGCCACCGTCACATGCGGAGTCTGCGAGCACCGACACCAGAGTGTCGCCACCCAGAATGCCGCCCTGATCATTTACGTTTGTGATGGCTAGATTGGCAGCATCAACCATGCCCGGTGCAAAGCCGGCGATCGGGCCTGTGATGTCTGCCAGGAAACCGATCTTCACGTCGTCTGCCAAAACTGGCGCGGCGGCAAGCAAGGTGGCGGCAGCGACTGCCAGGCTCAAAGATTTTTTCAGCATTGTTATCCCTCTTATGGTTGCGCCAGAGACCTTTGCATCAGTCCCTCCCTACGGCGCGGCACCTTTAGGGGGCGCGTCATACGCCCCGCTGAGTAAAGTCTTGCATAGAACTGAGGGAAAAGTCACCGGTATTTAGACGAGCATTTCATAAGCTCGTTCGGTTGCTTAACGTGGCCCCGTTCGGCATAAGTTGAGCCTTACAAGACGGAGTACAGGCCGCTATGCATAGACAGGCGATAACGGGGCTATTCTTGGCGGCGATGACGATCTCGGCGCAGGCTCAGTTTAGCGTGTTGAACGATGGGGCCGCGCCCAGTGAAGCGACCCCGTCAACGGTGGAGAGTGTTGCGCTTCCTGCCTGCGGCACCCAGCCGATCGCCATGGCTAAAATGGGTTGGCCCTCTGCTGCACTTTTGGCTGAGGTTCATGCCAATATTTTGCGGGAGGCATATGACTGCGATGTGCAGTTTGTTCAGGGCGATTTAGCAGCGACGGCCTCCAGCATGGGCGCAGCAGCTTTGCCAACAGTTGCTCCCGAGATGTGGGTCAGCCGTATTGCCGAGGTGTGGAACAGCGCAATGGACAGCCAATTGGTGCGTTCGGCAGCGCCCAGCTACGACACGCAGAGCTTTGAAGGCTGGTTTATGCCGACCCAAACGGCGCAGTTGTTCACTGGCGCCCCCAATCTTGCCAATCTGGCAGAAGCGATCCCGCTTTTGTCCTCCGGCGAAAAAATCCCGTTTATCTCGTGCCCGGTTGACTGGGCGTGCTCGATCATCAATCGCAATCTGATTGAGGCGCTTGGGCTTGGATCACTGGTCGAGGTGGTGGAGCCCGCCAATCGGTTCGAAATGGATAAGTTGATCGCTGAAGCGGTGAACAAACGCGATGCTTTTCTCTTTTACTACTGGCAGCCAAATCCGGTTCTGGCTCAGCTCGATTTCACCCCTGTGGATATGGGGGCATATGACGAGGCTGCGGCTAAATGTCTGGCGTCATTGAACTGTGCGCTGCCAAAGCCATCCGCCTTCGCGCCCGAGACAGTTGTTATTGCGCTTTCTGAAAATCTCGTGGTGAATTCGCCCCTTATTGCGGGATATTTTCAAAGAGCGACGCTCTCATTGAAAGAAATGGACGCAATGTTGGCCGAGTTGAGCCAGCCTGGGGCAAGCGAGGAAGCTGTCGCAGCGCAGTTTGTCGAGCGAAATCAATCGATATGGCGTGCTTGGGTTAGCCCGGAAGAGATCCGCTAATCGCGGCAAATGACAGTTGCATGACAGCTTCGCCTTTTGTGCTAGTTGCGTACCGGTGCGTACACCGATTATAACCAACCGTCGCTAGTGCTGGTTTAGGGAGACGAGCCTTGGAATTGAAGCGTATTAACGATCACGTCAGTGTATCGGGACAGATACAGCCGGAAGACGTGACGACGCTGAAAAGCCTTGGTTTCACGACGATTATCAACAATCGTCCAGATGGGGAATCGCCGGATCAACCGGCTGGAGCTGAAATCGAAGCAGCCGCAAATGCTGCCGGGCTCACCTATGTTTCTATTCCACTCGGCCGTGACGGGGTAAGCCCGGAACTGATCGAAAACACCAAGTCTGCGCTTGAGGGGAGCGAAGGCAAGGTATTCTGTTTCTGCCGCTCGGGTACGCGTTCTACAACGCTCTGGGCTCTTTCGCGCGCTGGTGAGGAGCCAGCCGAAGAGATCATCGCTCAGGCAGCAGAAGCAGGCTATGACATGAGCCATCTGGCTGGTTACCTCAGCCAATCTTAGAAACTTACGACGGTTGGGCGGGCAACCGTTCATTCCGTCGATTACTGAGCCGACCTCACCGTGAGGAATACGCCCCTCTAGCTCGGGTTTAAATCGATGCCAATCAAGAAGATCCTCGTCGCCAATCGCAGCGAGATTGCAATCCGTGTGTTCCGCGCGGCAAACGAACTTGGGCTTAAGACCGTCGCGGTCTATGCCGAAGAGGATAAACTCGCGCTGCACCGGTTCAAGGCTGACGAAGCCTATCTGATCGGTAAGGGGAAAGGCCCGGTTGAGGCCTATCTGCAGATCGACGAGTATATTCGTGTCGCTAAGGCCTCGGGTGCGGATGCAATCCACCCCGGTTATGGTCTTCTCTCGGAAAGCCCAGAATTCGTTGACGCTTGCGAAGCCGCTGGCATTACCTTTATTGGCCCGCGCGCGCAGACCATGCGCGATCTCGGCAATAAGGTCGCCGCGCGCAATATGGCGATCAAGGCCAATGTTCCGGTTGTCCCGGCCACTGACGCGCTTCCAGACGATATGGACGAAGTAAAGCGTATGGCGGCCGAGATCGGCTACCCGCTGATGCTTAAGGCGTCGTGGGGTGGCGGTGGTCGCGGCATGCGCCGCATCATGGACGAAAGCACCCTTATTGCTGAAGTCTCGGAAGGCAAGCGCGAAGCCAAGGCCGCGTTCGGCAAGGATGAGATGTATCTCGAAAAGCTGATCGAGCGTGCGCGTCACGTCGAAGTTCAGCTGATCGGTGACGATCACGGCAATCTTGTGCATCTTTACGAGCGCGACTGCTCGGTGCAGCGCCGCAACCAGAAGGTTGTGGAGCGCGCTCCTGCACCATATCTTTCGGAAGAAGTTCGTGCCGAGCTGACTGGTGCGGCTGTGCGCCTCGGCAATGAAGCGAACTATCGTGGTGCCGGTACAGTCGAATTCCTTATGGATGCCGACACCAACAAGTTCTACTTCATTGAAGTGAACCCACGCATCCAAGTCGAGCACACTGTCACTGAAGAAGTGACCGGCATCGACATCGTCAAGGCGCAGATCCATCTGCTCGATGGCGCTGTGATCGGTACGCCAGAATCGGGTGTGCCGCTGCAGGAAGACATTCGTCTTAACGGCAATGCCATCCAGTGCCGCGTTACCACTGAAGATCCAGAACAGAACTTTATTCCAGACTATGGCCGCATCACTGCATACCGCGGTGCGACCGGTTTTGGTGTGCGTTTGGATGGTGGTACGGCCTATGCTGGCGCGATCATCACCCGCTATTATGATCCGCTCTTGGAAAAGGTCACCTGCTGGGCACCGTCCGCAGATGAAGCCATTGCCCGTATGCACCGCGCGTTGCGCGAGTTCCGTATTCGTGGCGTGTCGACCAACCTGGCCTTCCTCGAGAACATCATCACCCACACCGACTTCGTCGAGAACCGCTACACCACGCGCTTCATCGATACGACGCCGGATCTGTTCAATTTCAAGCCGCGCAAGGACCGTGCGACCAAGCTTTTGACCTACATCGCCGATGTGACGGTCAATGGTCACCCGGAAGTGCGTGATCGTCCGCGTCCGCCTGCTGCTGCGGCGGCGCCGTTTGTGCCCGAATTCCCGGAACTGACTGCAATCGAAGGCTCGCGTCAGGTTCTTGATCGCGATGGCCCGGCTGGTCTTGCCCAGTGGATGAAGGATCAGAAGCGGGTTCTCTTCACCGACACGACCATGCGTGACGCGCACCAGAGCTTGCTGGCAACGCGTATGCGCAGCTTTGACATCACGCGTATTGCTGAAGCCTATTCGCGTGGCTTGCCAAACCTGTTCTCGCTTGAATGCTGGGGTGGCGCGACATTCGACGTGTCGATGCGCTTCCTCAACGAAGATCCGTGGGAGCGTCTGGCCAAGGTTCGCGCTGGTGCGCCGAACATTCTGACCCAGATGCTGCTGCGCGGCAGCAACGGCGTTGGCTACACCAACTATCCAGACAACGTCGTAAAGTTCTTCGTCGCGCAGGCGGCTAAGGGCGGCGTTGATATCTTCCGCGTCTTCGATTGCCTCAACTGGGTCGAAAACATGCGCGTGTCGATGGATGCGGTGCTGGAAGCCAATAAGGTCTGTGAAGGCGTTATTTGCTACACCGGCGATATGCTCGATCCAGATCGCGCGAAGTACGACCTTAAGTATTACGTCAATCTGGCCAAGGAATTGGAAGCCGCTGGCGCCCATGTTCTTGGTTTGAAGGACATGGCGGGCCTCCTGCGTCCGGCAGCAGCCAAGAAGCTGATTGCAACGCTGAAGGAAGAAATCGGTCTGCCGATCCACCTGCATACTCACGACACTTCGGGCGCGGCCTCCGCAACCGTTCTGGCAGCTGTAGATGCGGGTGTTGACGCGGTTGACGCGGCGATGGACGCCCTTTCGGGCACGACCTCGCAGCCGACCCTTGGTTCGCTGGTTGCCGCGCTTGCTGATACCGACAAGGATCCGCAGCTCGACGCTAAGGCGATCCGTCAGCTTTCCTTCTACTGGGAAGCCGTGCGCACGCAGTACCGTGCCTTCGAGAGCGATCTCAAGGGCGGCGCTTCGGAAGTCTATCTGCACGAAATGCCGGGCGGTCAGTTCACCAACCTCAAGGAACAGGCGCGTTCGCTTGGTCTTGAAACCCGCTGGCACGAAGTGGCGCAGACCTATGCTGACGTGAACCAGATGTTCGGTGACATTGTGAAGGTGACGCCATCTTCCAAGGTTGTCGGCGATATGGCTCTGGCTATGGTTTCGGCTGGTATTTCGCGGTCAGACGTCGAAAATCCAGACAAGGACATCGCCTTCCCGGATTCCGTTGTCGGCTTCTTTGCTGGTGACCTTGGTCAGCCTCCTGGCGGGTTCCCGCAGGCACTGCAGAAGAAGGTTCTCAAGGGCAAGACCGCGCTCACCGAGCGTCCGGGTTCCTACCTCAAGGATGTTGATCTGGAAGCCGAGCGTAAGAAGGTTTCGGAAGAGGTCGGCATGCCGATCGATGACTTCCGTCTTGCCTCTTACCTCATGTATCCAAAGGTCTATTCGGACTTTGAAAAGACCCAGGATCGTTATGGTCCAACTGAAGTTCTGCCGACCCCGGTTTACTTCTACGGTCTGAACGAAGGCGATGAGCTGCTGATTGACATCGAACAGGGCAAGACCCTCGTTGTGAACTATCAGGGCCGTGCGGAGACCAACGAAAAGGGCGAAGTACGTGTGTTCTTCGACCTCAACGGTCAGCCGCGTACCATCACCGTACCGGATCGTCTGAAGGCCGGTGAAATCAAGGTTCGCGCTAAGGCTGTTGCCGGCGATCCGAAGCAGGTTGGCGCTCCGATGCCGGGCGTGATCTCGACCCTAGCGGTTAAGGAAGGTCAGAAGGTTTCGGCTGGCGACGTTCTCTGCTCGATCGAAGCGATGAAGATGGAAACCGCCATCCACGCTGAAGTGGATGGGGTTGTCGCTGAGCTTCTGATTAAGCCGGGCGACCAGATTGACGCTAAGGACCTTCTGGTTCGCCTCGACTAAGCTTGGAAGGCCCCGCTTAACGCGGGGCTTTCTTTTTGTTCAGCTGTTGGCGCTGTGCCCGCCAGCAACGAATCCGGACCAGTCGCCTCGGCGCTCTTGAGGGCCTGCTGAGCGCGCATCAAAGCTTGGGTGTAGGTTTCGTCCACCCCGATTTCTACAATCCCCACACTGATGGTCATGGCACCGAGATCATCGTCGCTGCAGAAGTTGTGGTCTCGCAGCGTCGCTTTGAAAGCTTTCAGCGTGTCGATCCCAATTGCCAGTTTGGTTCGGGGGAGGAGAATTAAAAATTCCTCGCCATCAAAGCGGCCCGTGAGATTGGCGCGACGGATATTACGGGCGAGCACGTAGCCGAAATCCGCTAATATTCTGTCGCCCTCTTCATAACCTTGGCGTTGGTTGAAGCGGCGGAAGTTGTCGATGTCAAAGATCGCCAAACAGCTGGGTAAACCAGTGCTCTGCTTGAGCATTTCCTCGGATTGCTGATGGAAGGCGCGGCGTGAGAGGACCCGTGTCAGGCGGTCTCTGTCGCGATCATCGGTCATATAGTTCACGGTGTCGTAGATACAGGCGCATAGCACTGCGATGGCGACCGCCGATCCAAAGGCAGCAAGGCACAATTGCAAGGTGAACCAATAGGACGAGATCATGAAATCGTCCGGCTCCATCTGCAGGCCGAAGCCGGCGGTCAGAATAGTGCGCGGGAAAAAGTGAAGTCCGAAAAGCAGTAAGCTCCAGAACAGCAGCTTTTCGGTGAACACTGCATGGCGAGCGGGCATGGCAGTTAAGGCCGTAATGATCAGGATCAGCCCGGCCGAGAAATTGAGAAGATAGATGCGCGCCAACTGGTTCGGGTTCACATAAGTGAAGAACCAAGTCTGTAGGGCAAGGATGATCACTACAGGGATCATAACGCGGTAGGGCGGTTGCCGACCGATGCGCTTGGCAAGTCCTGCACAGAACAGGAAACCCGCTATGACGTAGAGAATATTGGCCGGGAGGCCCGTCTCTGTTTCGTTAAGCGCATCAATGATTTGGGTGAGCATGCCAAGGCTGAACGTGCCAGCGGTGGCCGCAAATATCAGCAGATGAATATGCTGTCGATTTTGAAAATAGAGAACTAAAAAAATAACGGCGAAAGCCGAAAGTGTAGCAGGTCCAGCAAGGCTAAAAGTAAAATTCGTAATCTGTCGATCCATTAGGAGCACCATTTCACGCATAAATTATTCTTACGCGGATTATGTGCTTCCTGTCACGGCAAAAAACTAAACTTGTAACTCTGCTGGACTATGCCTTTGATTCATCGGCGCTTGGCTGTCCCGTCGATGGTCGGGCCATGCTTGCCGGCGTAGACCTTTGCAGGGACCGGCATGCGCGAGACGATCCAGCTAACCATCAGAGGGATAAGGACAAAATCGTCCACCCAGCCGATAAAGGGCAGGACATCGGGGATGATGTCAAAGGGGTTGATGAGGTAGAAGGCTGTAAACAGCGTTGCCGCTTTGAGATAAAGCGGCGTCTCGCGTGCCCAGAATGCTTTCCAGAGCTGCGCGACTTCTTTGCGGAACAGGATCAGACGGGGGAGGAGGAGGTTCATCATGACCCATAAATGGGGGATGATTGCTCCCGTTCAAGACTTGTCGGTGATCACAAAGTTCACGGGTTCTTGAGCGCTGATTTATAACGCAAATTTTTACCGATACGTACGGTTTTGGCGTTTTGGCCGCTATTGGCCTTTTTGTGGCACTTGGCTGGCACTTCTGGGCGGCTCATTGGGCGCGGCCTTGGCATAGCGGCGTATCGCGCCCCTCGAGAGGCACGGTTGCACACTTGCGTTGAGCGTCACGCCATTGTTGAGTTGCCAGTGCATGGTGGAAGGCCTATTTGCGTAGGCAAGAGTATCTTCGGGGAAGAATATGTCCGGTCCAGCGCCGCGTAGGCAGTCTGTTGGTGTCAATGTCGGTGGCGTTATGGTTGGCGGCGGGGCTCCCGTCGTGGTCCAATCCATGACCAATACCGATACGGCCGACATCGATGCGACCGTAAAGCAGGTCATGCAGCTGGCGCGCGCTGGCTCTGAGATCGTGCGCATCACCGTCGATCGCGACGAGAGCGCGGCAGCGGTTCCTGAAATTCGTGATCGTCTTCTGACCATGGGCTATGATGTGCCGCTGGTCGGGGATTTTCACTATATCGGCCATAAGCTCCTCACCGATCACCCGGCCTGTGCGCAGGCTTTGGCCAAGTATCGCATCAATCCGGGCAATGTGGGTTTCAAAGCCAAGCGCGATACCCAGTTTGCCACACTGATTGAGATCGCGAATAAATACGACAAGCCGGTGCGCATCGGCGTCAATTGGGGCTCGCTCGACGAAGAGCTGCTGACGCGGTTGATGGATGATAACGCCAATTCGGCTCAGCCGATCTCGGCTGCGGCTGTGCAGCGCGAGGCGATCATCCAGTCTGCTCTGCTTTCTGCGGCGCGGGCTGAAGAGCTCGGGATGCCGCGCAATAAGATCTTGCTCTCGACCAAGGTGTCGGATGTGCAGCATCTGATCGCGGTCTATCAGGATTTGGCGGCACGCTGCGACTATGCCTTGCACCTTGGTCTGACCGAGGCCGGTATGGGCTCTAAGGGCATTGTGGCTTCCTCGGCGGCCCTCGGAATTTTACTGCAGCAAGGGATTGGCGACACCATTCGCATTTCGCTGACGCCGGAGCCGGGTGGCGATCGGACGACGGAAGTGAAGGTGGCGCAGGAACTCTTGCAGACCATGGGCTTCCGTCAGTTCTTGCCGGTTGTGGCGGCGTGTCCGGGGTGCGGGCGCACCACGTCTTCGACCTTCCAGACACTTGCCATGGAAATCCAGACGCACCTTAACGACTCCATGCCTGCGTGGCGCGAGCGCTATCCCGGTGTAGAAACGCTTTCGGTCGCGGTGATGGGCTGCATCGTCAATGGTCCGGGCGAGAGCAAGCACGCTAATATTGGTATTTCGCTGCCCGGTACCGGGGAAACACCAGCGGCGCCGGTTTTTGTCGATGGCGCGAAGGTGGCAACGCTGCGCGGTGCCGATGTGGCCGATCAGTTTAAGGCTATGGTCGCTGATTATATTGAAAAGAAGTTCGGCACAGGCCGTCAGGATGCGGCTGAATGAGTGAACGCAATGTACGGCGACTGTTCTGGTTCGCCATGCTGATCATCGTGCTCAGCGCTTTAAAATTCACCGGGCATTTGAATTGAAAAAGGGGCGCTGAGCGCCCCTTTTGTTTGTTTGGCTTGGCGTGCGCCTTAGATCAGGCCTTCGGCCTTGAGCGTAGCCAGAACGGCTGGGCGGGCGCCAACGGCGGCCATCAGTGCGCCAACGCGTGGGAAGGCTTCAAAGTCGAGGAACTGGCGGCCCCAGTTGATGACTGTGAAGGCATAAGCGTCCGCCTGGGTGAAGTCACCGAGGAAATATGGGCTGGCGTCGGTGAGCGTTGCTTCGATCTGGCCAACACGACGGTTGATTTCACCGATAACGGCGGCCTTTTCTTCGTCCGACAGATTTGGCTTGAACAGGCCACCGAAAGCCTTGTGCGTGTCGCCAATGATGCCGAGTGCTTCCTGCAGACGCGCGCGTTCGATCGAGCCGTAAGCAGGCTTGAAAGCGGCGATGTCGGAGTTGTCGCCGAGATACTGCAGAATTGCAGGGCCCTGCGAAATAACGGTGCCTGGAGCCACTTCGAGCGCCGGAACAGCACCACGTGGGTTCAGCGCGAGAAAATCAGCGCCGCTTTCGGTTGTCTTGGCGCGCAGGTCGACTTTTTCAATGCTGAAAGTGCCGCCGATTTCGTTCAGAACAATATGCGAAGCCAGCGAGCAAGCGCCTGGCGTATAAAACAGCTTCATTTGATACCTAACCCAGAACTACGCCGTCCTTAGACGGCGCAGCATAGGTAGGTGATTAATCTGTATTCAGCCAGATGCTGCGACAGTTTGATCGAGAAATTACGCGTTACCTTCAGTCCACTCGGGGAGTGGGAAAATGCGGTCATAGGCCCAGTTAAAGACCAGCGCGTAAATCATGTAGAAAATGGCGAGGGCCAGATCCATGATGAAGGCGTCGAGTAGCGAAATCTGCAGATACCAGGCGATGGGTGGCAGCATGATTGCGAGCAGGCCGACTTCAAAGAAGATCGCGTGAAAGACGCGGATCAGCTTGGTCTTTTCGGTTGTGCCCCGGAAGCGCTGCATGCCGTGGTCGAACATCAAGTTATAGATGTAGTTCCACAGCATAGCGACGGTGGCGCTGGCGATAACGATAACCATCGAATCGCCGCCCTCCAAATGGAAGGCGAAGGCCGCGAGCGGGGTCGCGAGCAAAATGCCGATGAGCTCGAAAGAGATGGCGTGGCGGATACGATCACGTGTGGTGCGCATGGATGACCCCATGGTTATCCGGGCCGTCCCGGTACACAAACCAAACTGGAAGAGGTCGTCCTCTTGAGCTGCCGATATAGGAGGATTGCGACATATTGGCAAGTTTTGGCCGGGCAGGGCCGATATGCGCGAGGGGGAGGGAACCTTCTTAAAGGGGCTCGATGAGCGCGAAAATGCCCGATGGGACGGGGGATTTTGCGCCCATGTCTGGCACAGAATAGCGCGCGATCTCGCGCATGGCGTCAGCGGGTCGGGTGGATCGATACGGATCGCCGATCAGAACTTGCGTGCCGGTTTGGGCAAGGGCTTGAAGGAGCGGCAGGACGGCTGCGGCGCTGTCCTCGTCATAAAAGACATCGCCCGCGACGACGATGTCGGTGTGGAGCAAGGTTGGGACGAGGGTGAGGGCAACGCCATTGGCCTCGGCGTTAAGCGTGGTTGCCACTTGCGCCAATGGATCTGGGTCTAGGGCGAAGACCGCAGCGGCGCCCAGCTTGGCAGCGGCTATGCCCACCAGGCCTGAGCCCGAGCCGAGATCGAGAACAGTTTTACCAGCAACCAACTCCGGATGGGCTTTGAGATGAAGGGCCAGCGCGGCCCCGCCAGCCCATGCATAGGCCCAATAGGGTGCGGCTGGGTGGCCATTGGCCTCAAGCCAAGCGGCGAGGCCGCTATGGGCATTGGCCTGATGCAGAACAATCTCGGGCCAGAGGCTCAAAGGCTGAAGCGGAAGCTTTTGCGCAATGAACTGCTCTGGGCTCATCGCGTTACTCAGGCAATTGGGCCGCATCGACCCAATTGCTGCCGCAGAGCTCGGCGAGGCGTTCGACGGACAGGCGCACCGAGGAATGGGTGCTGCCGCCTGCGGGGATGACCACGTCATAAATCTTGAGCGAGGTATCGAGGTAGATTTTGAGTGGCGCGGGCAGGCCGAAGGGGCAGACGCCGCCAACCTGATGGGAGGTGAGACGAAGCACGTCTTCAGCACCCAACATGCGCGGACGGCCGCCAAAGGCGGTTTTGGACTTTTGGTTGTCGAGCCGGGCATCGCCGCGCGTGACCAGCAAAAACTCTTCGTCTTTGACTTTGATGCAGAGCGTTTTGGCGATCTGTCCGGGTTCAACGCCATGGACTTCGGCGGCTAGCTGAACAGTTGCAGTGGAGTCTTCGGTGACGATGACGGCAAGGTCTGGGGCGCGGGCGGCGAGGTCCGCTTGGACAGATTCAAGGCTCATGGAAAACTCAGAATAGTCGGTTCAAATTGGTTTCGTATGTTTCGCGCGTCTTTTCCCGCAGTGGCGTGGTGAGAGCGCGACGCATGAAATCGTCGGGGATGAGGGCAACACCATCATAACCCATGATTTCGGCGGTGGTGATTCTTTCGCCAGAGTAGGGGGTGATGGTGACACCCATGCCTGCTTGCACGGTTCCCGGGGTGATCACACGGCAATAAGCGCCGGAGCGGCGGGCTTTTTGGAAGCTTTTGACCCAAGCAGGATTGCCCATGCGGGCCGAAAAGGTGCGGCAAGGCTTGCGGTAATAGGTCACCTCAAGAACGAGCTCGCCAATGGTGAAGCGATCGCCAATGGCACAGGTGAGGCTATCGGTGCCCGAGAGGGTGAAGTTTTCGCCAAAGAGGCCGGGCTCGGTGGCGATGCCTTGGCCTTCCCAGAAAATATAGTCTTCCTGGAAATAGACGTAGATCGCCTGATCGGCGCCGCCGTGGTGGCGGCGGTCGGCGATGATGTCTGTGGCAATGCCTTCGCGGGTGATGGCGACGGGGCCTTCTACCGGAAGCTTATAGATGCCCGTCAGCGTCTGGGTGCCGGGAATGTTGCGCGGGACGCCGACATTGACGCTGAGGAGCTGAGCCAAGTTATTTCTCCCGCGAGGCAAAATAGCGGGCGGTGGCGCGTAGGCCGTCGGCCTTGGGGCCAAAGGTGCGCAGGCACCCAACCGCTTCATTGACGATTTGCGCCAGCGTCTCGCGCGCGCCATCGACGCCCAGACGAGCGACGAGGGTTTGCTTATTTTTATCGGCGTCCTTGCCCGTGGCCTTGCCCATGGTTTCTGCGGTGGCTGTGACGTCTAAAATGTCGTCGGCAAGCTGGAAGGCGCGGCCTGCCGCTTCGGCATAGGCTGTGAGGGCGGAGAGAGCGCGCGGTTCAGCACCACCGAGAATCGCGCCCATGCGGACGGAGGCGCGAATGAGCGCGCCGGTCTTCATCGCCTGCATGGTGGAAATCTCATCCGGGGTGAAGCCGCCCTTTTCCCCTTCGATGTCGCGCATCTGCCCGCCAACCATGCCGCCAGCACCAGCGCCGGAGGCGAGCTCGGTGACAAGGCGAATGCGCACCGTAGGGTCTGCGTGGCAGGCTTCATCGGCCAGCATGGAAAAGGCGTGGGTGAGGAGCGCGTCGCCCGCCAGAATCGCTGTGGCGTCGTCATAGGCCTTGTGGACCGTGGGGCGGCCGCGACGCATGTCGTCATTGTCCATGGCGGGCAGATCGTCGTGGATCAGCGAATAGCAATGGATCATCTCAACAGCGAGACCCGCGCTCAGCGTCGCCTCTTTGGGCACGGAGAAAATGGCTGCGGCCTGACGCACCAGCAGCGGGCGCAGGCGCTTGCCGCCTTCGAGTGCGCCGTGGCGCATGGCCTCAACCAGGCGATCGGCAGGAAGACCCGGTCCACTCAGCTGAGTGGCCGTTAGATATTGCGAGAGGCCGGCTTCAACGGCGCGGGCGCAATCAGCGCTATCGGCAGAAAAATCGTACATGGCTCGTTGCTAGCCCGAAGGGGGAAATACAGCAAGAGGCCGGGATGGCACGGGTTTGCAGGACCGAGAGGTTCTTTTAAAGAGGGGGAATGTCCAAAGGCATCAAATCACTCTTTAGAGCCCTCAAAATACCGATGATCATTCTCGGGGTGTTGATCGCCATTCCCGTGGTGATGACGCCGATCTATTTGGTGGTGCCGCCCATTTCGGTGCCGATGATGGTGCGCGGGGTGACGGGGCAACCGGTGACGCGGGTGTGGCGCGATATCGACGATATTTCCGACCGCTTGAAGGCCGCGGTGATCCTTTCCGAGGACGGGCAGTTCTGTCGGCACTGGGGGGTCGACATGAGCGCCCTGAGAATCGAGATCGACAATTACTTTGCTGGCAAACCCACCCGCGGCGCTTCGACGCTGACCATGCAGGTGGCGCGCAATCTCTTCCTTTGGAATGGGCAGAGCGCGGTGCGCAAAGCGCTCGAGGTGCCGCTGGCGATGTATATCGATCTGGTCATGCCCAAAAAGCGGATCATGGAGATCTATCTCAATATCGCCGAATGGGGACCGGACGGGGAATTTGGTGTGGCAGCGGGCGCTAACCGGGCTTTTGGGCGGGAGCCGCAGAATCTGGACTGGCGGACGGCGAGCCTTTTGGCGGTGACACTGCCCAATCCGATCGTGCGCAATCCGGCCAATCCTAATCGCGGACTCAGCCGCGTGGCGGGGATTGTGCAGCAGCGTGCCCAAGAATATGGGGCCCGGGCGTCCTGTGTGGGGCAGGGCGGGCAGCTCTCACTTTAGTGCAAAGGCCCGTGTTTTGAGTCAGAAACCCCTAGCCAAGGGTGGTTTTCTGATCTATAGACCGCACCAATCCTGACAGAGATAATCTCTCTGGGCCGCTAGTTGGCGGCACAACGATATTGAATTCGGAGTTCCGACCATGGCAGTGCCAAAACGCAAAACTTCGCCAATGAAGCGCGGTTTCCGCCGCTCGCATGACGCGATTGCAAACCCAACCTATGTCGAAGACAAGGATTCGGGCGAGCTTCGCCGTCCGCACCACGTTGATCTCAAGACCGGCATGTACCGCGGTCGCCAGATTCTCGCGGTCAAGGGCTAAGCCGAAAGGCGGTTTGGCGCAGATGCGCTAGATTTGATATTAAACGGTCGATCCAGTGATGGGTCGGCCGTTTTTGTTTACCCCCACCGCCACAAGAAGCGGTGTTTGCAAACAGTTTGGAGAAGGCAAATGAGCACGCGCGTCGAATCGGACACCATGGGCACAATCGAGGTTCCGACCGATAAGTATTATGGGGCACAGACGGCGCGTAGCCTGATGAACTTCGATATCGGCGGGGAAAAGATGCCCGTCGAAATCATCCGTGCCTTCGGCATTCTGAAAAAGGCGGCGGCGCTGGCCAACCACAAGCTGGGCCTGATGGATGCGGCAACGCGCGACCTCGTGGTTGCTGCTGCCGATGAAGTGATCGAAGGCAAGCTCGCGGACCACTTCCCGCTCGTTGTCTGGCAGACCGGCTCGGGCACGCAGTCCAATATGAACGTCAATGAAGTGATCTCGAACCGCGCCATTGAAATGGCGGGCGGCGTCATGGGCTCCAAGAAGCCTGTGCACCCGAACGATCACGTCAATATGAGCCAGAGCTCGAACGACACCTATCCAACTGCCATGCATATCGCGGCGGTGGAAGCGGTTGAGAACTATCTCTACGAACGCGTCGAACTGCTGCGCAACACGCTCAATGCCAAGTCTGAAGAGTTCATGGATGTGGTCAAGATCGGCCGCACGCACTTGCAGGACGCGACCCCGCTGACGCTGGGTCAGGAAATCTCGGGCTGGGTGGCGCAGATCGACTATGCGCTCGACGCCATCAAGAAGACCATGCCGCAGCTCAAGGAGGTGGCGCTGGGCGGGACCGCTGTTGGGACCGGGCTTAACGCCCATCCAGACTATGCCGTGACGGTGGCGGCGGAAATCGCGACGCTGACCGGGCATGACTTTGTCACTGGCCCGAACAAGTTCGCGTTGCTCGCGGGGCACGACGCTTTTGTTGGCACCTCTGGCGCGCTCAAGCAGCTGGCTGTCGCCTTCATGAAGATCGCCAATGACGTGCGTTGGTTGGCTTCGGGTCCACGCTCGGGTCTTGGTGAAATCACCATTCCAGAGAACGAGCCAGGCTCCTCGATCATGCCAGGCAAGGTGAACCCGACTCAGTCGGAAGCCATGACCATGGTTGTGGCGCAGGTGATGGGCAATGACGCGGCGATTGGCTTTGCGGCTTCGCAGGGCAATTTCGAGCTCAACGTCTTTAAGCCCGTGATCGCTTACAACTTCCTGCAGTCGGTGCGTCTGCTGGCGGATGCGGCCAAGTCGTTCAACGACAATTGCGCCATCGGCATTGAGCCAGATCACAAGCGCATCAAGCAGCTGGTTGATCAGTCGCTGATGCTGGTGACAGCGCTCAATCGCAAGATTGGCTATGACAATGCGGCCAAGATCGCCAAGACCGCCCACAAGAACGGCTCCACCCTACGTGAAACCGCGATTGAACTGGGTCTGCTCACCGGCGAAGAGTTCGACGCTGAAGTGAAGCCAGAACAGATGGTCGGCCCGCTCAAGCGCTGACTTTTAGATTTTTGCATCCGGGCTTGCACAAGCATCCGGATGTGGGGGATCGAAAAAATGCCGCTCCGTAAGGGGCGGCATTTTGTATTTAGGGCATGGGGTAGGGCGTGACGAAGGGCATGATGTCGACGCCACTGCCGGGGAAGATGGCAAAATGCGGGTGGTCAGCAAAAATGGCTGCGGCGGCATCAATCGTTTCGGCCTCGACAACGATATAGCCGCAGATGTCATTTTTGGCCGGAGCAATGCCGGAGCCGGACGCCCGCAGGGTGCCTCCCACCATGCCGCCCTTATCAACGATCATGGCCGCATGGGTCTCCTCCCAAGCTTCCCACGCCGGGAGCCCCTGATCGTCCACGGCGTTCTGCTCTTCCTCAGGGCGTTCGCGGAAGCGATCGAGGTCTTCTGGAGTCATCGTGTAGACTGCTAGAAAGTGAGGCATTCTGGCCTCCTCAGCTTGGTTTGGATGCGTGATGCTAGGGCGGTCAACGCAAGTTGTCACGCAAACAAAAATGCCGCCCGGAGGCGGCATCGTTCAGTTTAGGCGCGCATTGGCTTGAGCGCTGCGGCCCATTTGGCCAGTTCGTTGAGCTGAAGCGTCATCCCATCAATCATGGGCTGGTTTGGCGTAAACACGCCATCCTGCATGAACTGCGGGAACATCGGCACGGGCACCACCTGCGGGATGGCGTGCACATTGACGTTGCTCAGGAGGGTGCGCAGGGTCTGTGCTGAGCGCAGACCGGCAGAAACGCCGCCATAGCTGACCACGCCCGCGCATTTATAGGCCCACTCGTTCATCAGCACCTGAATGGCGTTGATGGTGACCGCGGGGGTGAAGAAATCATATTCCGGGGTCACGAAAATGAAGGCATCGGCCGAGCCGACGATGGCCGACCAGTTCTTGGTGTGCTCGAAGGCGTAGGTCTGCACGCGCGGGTGGGTGGCTTCATCGAGGAACGGCAGGTTCACTTCAGCCAGATCGACAATCTCGACATTGAATTGGCCGTGGGCAATGGCGCTTTCAGCAACCCAAGCAGCAATTTTGGGGCAGACACGACCGGGGCGGGTGCTGCCGATGATGATTTTAAGATTAAGCGACAAAAAACTCGTCCGTTCAGGAGATCGGATAGAAGGATAGGGGGATTGAAACTGCGATATGGCCGGGCGGGGGAGCGAGGACAAGAGAGCTCAGCCTGCGACAAGAGCGCACTGTTTGAAGGAGCCGTTCCAATTGGGGAAGGAGACGGTAAGTGCGGTTTCGGGCTTTCAGACCTCGGTCAGAGCGCATTAGGGTTAGGGCGACGCAGAACCAGAGTTTGTTGCTATGACCACTCCCTCTTCCCGCCCTATGGCCAAGACCAGCCTCAAATGGTCGATGATCGAAGAAGATCTTTCGATTGCAGACAAGTTCCGTCTGGTCGCTGATCTTGGTTTTGATGGGGTTGAGCTGGACGCGCCCAATGATCTGCCGCAGGCGGAAGTGCTGGCAGGACGCGATGCGACCGGCGTGGCCATTCCGGGCGTGATCAATTCGGCCCATTGGCCGACCCCGCTTACCGACCCTGATCCTGCGGTGCGTGACGCCTGCGTTGCAGCGAGCATTGAAGGCATGAAGCAGGCCAAGGCCTATGGCGCGGAAACCATGTTGCTGGTGCCCGGCGTGGTCAATGACAAGACCAGCTATGCGGCCGCTTATGACCGCGCTGTTGAAGGCATTGATCGCCTTCTGCCGCATGCCGAAGAGATCGGCATCAAGATCGCGCTTGAAAACGTCTGGAACAATTTCCTTTTGAGCCCGCTCGAAGCCGCACATCTGATTGATGGTTTTGAGAACGACCATCTGGGCTGGTATTTCGATATCGGCAATGTGCTGCGCTATGGCAATCCATGCGACTGGATTGAAGCGCTCGGCACACGCATCATGCGCCTCGATGTCAAGGAATATAGCCTTGCCAAGATGAACGCCGAAGGCCCGTGGAAGGGCTTTGAGGTGGAGCTGGGCGAGGGTGATGTGGATTGGGCGGCGGTGAACGCCAGCCTTGCCAAGATCGGTTATTCCGGCTGGGCTTCGGTTGAAATGCCGGGCGGCGACCGCAACCATCTCGCCGATATGAAGGCACGGTTTGATCGCCTGATCACGCTTTAATCGCTGGCCTCTCAAAAAGAAAACCCCGCTGTCGGGGCGGGGTTTTGTTTTAGGCGGCAGTGGCCTTGTTTTAGGCGGCAGTGGCTTTGCTGAGGAAGCGTTTGAGATTGTTGAGGCCATGCTCGCAGCCAAACAGGGTTGGATCGCCCCCTTCATATTCAAGCGAGACAAAACCATCATAGCCGGAGGCGATGACCGCGTCGGCAAGGGCCTGAATGTCGAGATCGCCATAGCCCAGAACAGAGCCGCGTATGAACTCGCCGCCCGCTGTTTTCAGCCAACCCGGACCGGGCTCGGCTTGGCGCATATAGAAATCTTTGAAGTGGACGAAGCTGGCGAGGGGCAAGGTGCGGTTGGTGGCGACATAGGGATTGTCGTCAACGCAAAGGAAATTGCCGACATCGACGGTGAGCTTGAAATTGGGGTGGTTGACCAGATGATGGAGACGCGTCAGGCGCTCGGCTGAAACCATGACGAAGCCATGGTTTTCAACGCTGGTGACGACATTTTTGCTGGCGCCATATTCGGCAATCTCGCGGCAGGCCTCGGCGAGGATGGGATAGGCATCTTCAATGGCCTGAGTGTCGGCCAGACGATTGCCCCAAATGACGATGTCATGGCGCAAATAGTTGACGCCGAACCGCGCGCAAAGATCAACGTAGCGTTTTACTTTGGCGATCTCCTCGGCGCGATTTTCGCCCAACATGTCTGCGCCGAGGCAGAAGCCGGAGATCGGAATGCCGGTGCGCTCAACGGCGGCTTCCAGTTCGCGAAGGGTTTTTTCATCGCTGGCAAGATCATAGGTCGAGCCTTCGCCGGGTGGTGCGAAGCTGAAGGTTGCGATTTCCAGGTGCTCGGCGCCATTTGCGCTGAGCCAATCGAACAGGCCATCGACGCTTATGCTGCCGTTCGCGAGCAGGGGGAGGAAGCTATAAGAGGACATACCGATCTTCATCAGCGCGCTCCGGGAATAGAAATTATCGCATTAGTTTCAGTTGGCTACTTTACATCGAGTTTGCACAATTGATACCAATTTCATACCAGCGTTTTGATGGAATTCGTTTCATGTCTTCTTTCTCCACCGACGTCGTCATCATCGGTAGCGGCCCCAATGGGAGCGCCTATGCGCGCGTGATCCGCAACAATTGGCCTGAAGCCCGCATCGTGATGGTGGAGGCTGGCCCTCAAATCCTTCCGGAAGTGGGCGGGCACCTCGACAACGTGCTGGATTTGGAAAAGCGCGCTGAGCTGGAAACGCTGGCGCAGGGCGCCGATCGCAGCCGTCGCCTGTCGATTTCCAAGGAAGAATGGGAAGCCCGTCGCGCGGGTGGTTTCGATGCCTCGCTGCTGCGCCGCTCGGGCCTGTTCATCGCCAATGAGGGCGATGATGGTCAGGGCCTGTTCGCAGGCTTTTCGGCGGCAAACGTCGGTGGCATGGGCACAAAGTGGTCGACCGGCACACCAACGCCATCGGAGGCAGAACGCGTCCCGTTCATTGCGAACGATGTGTTTGACGCGGCTGTCGCCGACGCTGAAATGCTGCTGGGCACCAATAAGGACCCGCGCGCTGGCGACGCAGTTGCTGCGCAGCTGCGCGAGCGCCTTGGGGCGGAATTTAATCCGGGCCGGAACGAAGACCGCACCGTGCGCCCAATGCCGCTGGCGGCAACGCCAAAGGACGGCGATCTGTTCTACCACGGCACCGATGTGATCCTTGGCGATCTGGTTAAAGAGCCAAAGGAACGCTTCCAGATTTTGGCGGAAACCATTTGCCGCCGCGTCATTCATGAAAATGGCCACGCAACTGGCGTTGAATTGGTCCGCGCTGGCGAGAGCGAAAGCTTCGTTATTACGGCCGCCACCGTGGTGGTTGCCGCCGATTCGCTGCACACGCCGCAGATCCTTTTTGCCTCGGGCATTCGCCCAGCGGCGCTGGGGCGCTATATCAACGACCACTACATGATCTCCCAGATTGCTGAGTTCCAGAGCAAAGAGCCTATGCGGGCGATGAACTGGATCCCAGCGACCAAGGATTTCCCCTTCTCGGTGACGATTGCCCAGACCAGCCTGAGCAGCATGCCGGTCAATGAAGAGTTTTCGGGCTATCCAGTGGGCATGGGCGTGTTTGTGCCGGCCGATGTCGACGCGAACAATCGCATTGAGTTTGACGAGAACAATCTCGATTGGCACGGCCTGCCGTCGATCTCGATCAAGTGGCAGCAATCGGCAGCGGATCTGGCGCGTATCGAATATGCCAAGGAAACCGCCTTGCGCATTGCCAATATCATTGGTCGTTCAGCGCCGGGCTTTGCCACCATCCAACTGCCAGTGGGCAGCTCGCTGCACTATCAGGGCACGATCCGCATGGGCGAGGCCAATGACGGTACCAGCGTTTGCGACGCCACCAGCAAGGTGTGGGATTTTGACAATCTCTATGTCGCGGGCAATGGCGTGATCCCAACCATGACCGCAACCAACCCCACATTGTACTCGGTGGCGCTGTCCACTTTGGGCGCGCGTCAGATTGCTGCCGCTCGTCGCACGCTTTAACTTTTCGGGAGACCCTTCATGACCGCAACACCGCTTAAAGTACTGGTGGTTGGACTAGGCCAAATGGGTCGTAGCCATGCATTGGCCTATCATAGCCACGAGGGCTTTGAGATTGTGGGACTGGTGAACCGCTCGGCGCCGAGCAATCTGCCGGAGGAGCTGGCCTCTTATCCGCTGCGTACCGACTACGCAGCGGCACTGGCTGAGTTCAAGCCGGACGTCGTTTCGATTGCAACGCATACCAATACCCATGCTGACTATGCCGTAGCGGCGATGGCAGCGGGCGCGCATGTGTTCGTGGAAAAGCCGCTGGCGGCAACGGTCGCGGATGCGCGTCGCGTGGTGGCGGCGGCCGAGCAGTACAAGCGCAAGCTGGTGGTGGGCTATATTCTGCGTCACCACCCGTCGTGGACGACGCTGATCGAGCAGGCCCGCAAGCTCGGTGGGCCTTATGTGTTCCGCATGAACCTCAACCAGCAGTCGAGTGGGGCGGCTTGGGACATTCACCGTTCCATCATGCAGACCACGTCGCCCATCGTTGATTGTGGCGTGCACTATGTCGACGTCATGTGCCAGATCACCGATGCCACCCCGGTGGAGGTGCGTGGCATGGGCGTGCCGCTGGCCAAGGGTCTGCCGGAAGGCATGTATAATTACGGCCACTTCCAGGTGCTGTTCGATGATGGGAGCGTGGGCTGGTATGAGGCGGGCTGGGGCCCGATGATGTCGGAAACCGCGTTCTTTGTGAAAGACGTGATCTCGGCCAATGGCTCGGTGTCCATCGTCATGGATCAGGGCGCGGCCTCGGCCGATATCAATGCGCACACCCAGACCTCGCGCATTTTGGTGCATCACGCAGGGCTCGATGCGGACAACAAGCCGCTCAAGGCCGACGAGTGGCTCGATATGCATGGGGAGCCGGACCATCAGGGGCTGTGTGATCGCGAGCAGGATTATCTCTATCGCGCGATCACGGAAGACTATGATCTGACGCGCCATATGAATGACGCGGTGGCTTCGCTCAACATCTGCATTGCTGCAGACGAGAGCGTGCGGACCGGCCAGCCGATCAAGCTCTAAGGCTTTTGGCGGGAGGGGCATGGTGTCCCTTCCGCTTTTTTGTGCGTGCTAACCGCGACGGGCGGCGTCGATGGCGGCGACGTCGATTTTCTTCATGGTCATCATGGCTTCAAAGGCGCGGCGGGCTTCGTCCCCGCCCGCTTGCATGGCTTGGGTGAGGGTGTCGGGCGTGATCTGCCAAGAGACGCCCCAACGATCCTTGCACCAGCCGCACATGCTCTCCTCGCCGCCATTGCTGGTGATTGCATTCCAATAGCGGTCAGTCTCTTCCTGGTCCTTGGTGGACACTTGCATGGAAAAGGCTTCCGAGTGCTTGAAGGTGGACCCGCCATTGATGCCGATGCAGGGAATACCCATGACCGTAAACTCGACGGTGAGAACGGCACCGGCTTTGGTCGATGGATTGTCGGCGGGGGCACTGCGGACGGCGTGGATATGGGTGTCGGGGAAGGTGGCCGCATAAAATTGGGCCGCTTGCTCTGCCTCGGTATCGTACCAGATGCAGACAGTATTTTTTGGAGTCGTCATTGTCGTCTCCTCCTGCCGGAATGGCGTTTGTAGGCTAGCAGAAGATTTTTGGCTTGGTCACTCGGTTTCTGGGAGGGGTCTGATCAATCCTCATCGCTGAGCGGCGTGGGAAGCCTTTTCCAGCCGCGCGGCGTTTGCTAGGGAAGACTATCAAGGCGCGGAGAGCGAGATGAGCGAAACAGTGATGATGCCAAGCCGTTCGGTGCGGGCGCATAAGGGACGGTTTATTCCGCCACTGCTGGTCGTCCCCTTTGTGCTCTACAATATTGTTGTGTTCATTTTCTTTGGCGGGAACCCGGCCAATTGGAATTTTGGGCTGTTTTCGCTGCCCATGCCTTCGGGCATGCCTTGGGCGATAACCGCCGGCGACTTTCTAGCGGTAATCGGGATTTTGCTGCTGTTCTTTGAGGTGCTGAAATCCACGCGCACGGCGCAGGCTTCCATCGTTGAGCACATGCTCTCAATGGCGCTGTTCATTTTGTTTTTGGTGGAGTTTTTGCTGGTCGGAGCGGCGGCGAGCTCGGTGTTCTTCCTGCTCATGGTTATGAGCCTGATCGACGTGGTCGCCGGATTTACCGTTTCGATCACCAGCGCCAGCCGCGACGTGGAAATGCACTAATCCACGGCGACACAGATTGGACGAAACTGGCGCCTCAGGGCGCCATTTTTGTCTGTGGGGCGGGGATGTTTAAGCGACGACAGTCTTGCGATAGCCGAGCGGCATGCGGCGGTCGGCCATGCTCATGCCGCGACCATAGGCACCGACGGCGCCTTCTGCCGTATTGGTGCGGCGATGGCGCTGAGGCGGCAAACGATCACGCGCTGCGATCAGCTGCGAGACAAATTCGGGGGTTGGCGCGCAGTGCGGTGAAGACGAACGGGCGCTCAGCTCACTCTGGAAAGAGTAAACCACCGGCGTATCTGTATCGAATTCGGGCAGTCCGGGCATAAATCGCTCCATTTTGGGCCCGCTGTTCCATTTTGGAACATTCTTACGCGTGCCTTACCCAGTTAGGGGCAAGTGCTGTGCCAGATGGTAACGATTTGTTAAGAATTAGCTAGACGGGAGTTCGCTAAAAACCGCTTAAAACTGTGTTTGTGCGCCGTATGGACAGAAAAATAGGCCGGTGGATTGCACCGGCCTAAATCTAGTTTGATTAGAAAGTGTCTTTGCCCTTGCGGATGGCGCCAAAGACTTCGCCTGCATCTGCGCCCGAAAGGCCATAGAACTGCGCCAGTTCTGGAGCATCGGCGCGTAAGAACGGGTTGGCCTTCTTATCTTCGCCGAGGTTGAACGGAATGGTTGGCTTGCCAGCGTCGCGCAGAGCGGTGACTTCGGCAGCGCGGGCCTGAAGCGCCGCATTGTTGGGGTCGATCGAGAGCGCGAAGCGCGCGTTCGAGGCGGTGTATTCATGGCCGCAATAAACGAGCGTTGCGTCGGGCAGATCGCGCAGGCGCTTAACGCCGTCCCACATTGGGCCAGGGGTGCCTTCAAACATGCGGCCTACGCCGAGCGAGAAGAGGGCGTCGGCAGAGAAGAGGTGACCGCCTTCGGCATTGTAGAAGACGATGTGACCGAGCGTATGGCCGGGGGTGGCGAAAACCTCGAGCTTGGCATCGCCGACCGAAACAATGTCGCCTTCGCCGACGAGTTCATCGAGGCCCTCGATCTTGTCAGCTTCGGCCTTTGGGCCGACGACGCGCGCGCCATAACTAGCCTTGAGATCGGCGATAGCTTCGACGTGGTCGATGTGGTGGTGGGTGATGAGAATATCGGTGAGGGTCCAGCCGCGTGCCTTGAGCGCCTTTTCGATGGCGGCGGTTTCAGGCGCGTCGATGGCTGCAGTGCGACCTGTGGCCTCGTCATGCACGAGATAGCCGTAATTATCGTCACGGGCGGGGAAGACATCCACGATCAAAGCCATTGCGAACTCCTAATTTGACTGGCCGCACGCTAGGAAGTCGTGGTCACGATGACAACTGGGATTGGACAAGAGCGCGCGTGTTTCCTAAGTTTAACGCATGAGTTCGGATGTCGCTCGCCTTATCGCTTATTATAAATCGCCTTTGGGGCGGCTTTCGCGCGCACTCGTGCGCGAGCATGTTGTGGCTTTGGCTGGCGACGTGAAGGGGAAACGCGTGTTGGGGCTTGGCTTTGCCACACCCTATATGCGCTTTGCTCTCGAGCCTGCCGAGCGGGTTCTGGCCTTTATGCCGGCGCGGCAGGGTGCTTCATCCTGGCCGCGCGAAGGCCCATCTCGCACGGTGTTGTGCGATCCGCTCGAAATGCCGCTGAACGATGCTGCCATTGATTTGACCATTGGCATTCACGCCCTTGAGCATGTGGCGGACGCTGAAGAATTGATGCGCGAGCTGTGGCGGATCACAGCGCCGAACGGGCATCTCATTTTGGTCGTGCCAAGGCGACGGGGCATGTGGGCGCAAAGGGACAACACACCCTTTGGTCAGGGAAATCCGTATTCGGGTGGGCAGATTGAAAAGCTGCTGCGTGACCATAGCTTTGTGCCAGTGGCCTGGCGGGATGCGCTGTTCGTTCCCCCGATTAATTCTAAGCTGATGATGCGCTCAACGCGTTTTTGGGAAGGGGCGGGGCGCGTCGTCGGTTCGGCCATGAGTGGGGTGATTTGCGTGCGGGCGCGTAAGGAGGCTTTTCCAGCTGTGCCGCGCCGCATCAAAGAAACGCGCTATGTGCGCGTGCCTAACTTAAAGACGGCAACCGCACGCTCGGGATGATTGCAGGATTGTGCCACAGAGGCTTTGCCTTTGGCTCTGTGTTTGCATATGGTCCGCGCGGCTTTCCTGCCTAATCAGATGACCAATATGTCCGAAAATAAGCGCCCGACGCCGCAAGCCGGCATTCTCGACATTGCCCCCTATTTGCCCGGCAAGTCCGGTGCGCCGGGGAGCCATGCGATCAAGCTTTCTGCCAATGAATCCCCGCTCGGCGCCAGCCCAAAGGCTATCGAAGCCTTTGCCGCTATGGCCGACAAGCTGGCGATTTATCCTGAAGGCTCGTCCAAGATTTTGCGCGAGGCGATTGGTGAAGTGCATGGCATCGACCCAGAGGCAATTGTCTGCGGCAATGGCTCGGACGATATTTTGCACCTGTTGGCGCAGATCTACCTTGGCGAGGGCGATGAAGCGGTGATGAACCGCTATGGTTTTTCGGTCTATCCGATCATCACCAAGGCGACCGGCGCGCAGATCGTAATGGTCGAGGAAACCGATTATACGGCTGACGTCGATCTAATCCTTGCCGCAGTGACTGAGCGCACAAAGGTGATTTGGCTCGCCAATCCGAACAACCCGACCGGCACCTATCTCACCGACGCTGAAGTGCGCCGCCTGCATGCGGGTCTGCGTCCCGACATTTTGCTCGTTATCGACAGTGCTTACGCTGAGTATGCGACGGCCGCCGACTATTCGGTTGGGATCGAGCTGGTGCGTGAATTCGACAATGTCGTGATGGTGCGCACCTTCTCGAAAATGGGGCTGGCTGCGGCGCGTATTGGCTGGATGGTTGGTCCTGACCATGTCATCGACGCCATGCACCGCATTCGTGGTCCGTTTAACGTCAATCTGCCCGCGCAAATGGCCGGGGCCGCAGCGATGCGCGACGTTGAGTTTACCGCCCAGCTCAATGCGCACAATGCCAAGTGGCGCGACTGGTTGACCGCTGAACTGAGCGGCAATTCCATGCGCGTGTTGCCAAGCCAGGCCAATTTCATTCTGGTGCTGTTCGATACCAAGGAAGAGGCCGCGGCGGCGTTTGAGACGCTGCTGGCTGCAGGCTATGTCGTGCGTGAAGTGGGCAAATCCTACGATATTTGGAACGGCATCCGCATTTCTATCGGCTCGGAAGAGGCGATGCGCGCGGTAGCGCAGGTGCTTAAAGAGTTTAAGGGGGCGTAATGGCGGCGCAGTTTAAAAAGCTCGCGTTGATCGGCATTGGCTTGATCGGCTCTTCCATCGCGCTGGCGGCCCGCCGTAATGGCCTGGTCGGTACCATTGCGATTGCAACCCGCAAGCAAGAGACGCTGGATGAGGCCAAGGCGCTGAACCTTGGCGATATCTATACGCTCGACAGCGCCGAGGCCGTGAAGGGCGCAGACCTCGTTATTTTGTGCGCGCCGGTTGGCACCTATGCCAAGCTGGCCGAAACTATTGCGCCACACCTAGAGCCGGGCGCGATTATTTCGGACGTTGGTTCGGTCAAAGAGCACGTTCTCAATGCGGTGGGACCATACCTGCCCGACACAGTGCATTTTATTCCGGGACATCCGCTTGCGGGTACTGAACACTCGGGGCCATCGGCTGGCTTTGCGGAGCTCTTTGTTGGCCGTTGGTGCGTGTTGACGCCGGGCGAGGAAGTGCCACAGGCAGAAGTCGACAAGCTCATCGGTTTTTGGCAGGGCATGGGTTCCAATGTGGAATGCATGGACGCGGCTCACCACGACATGGTGCTGGCGATTACCAGCCATATTCCGCATTTGATCGCTTACAATATTGTGGGCACGGTGGCCGACCTTGAGGCCTCCACCAAGTCCGAGGTGATCAAGTTCTCTGCGTCGGGTTTTCGCGATTTTACCCGTATCGCGGCGTCTGATCCGGTGATGTGGCGCGATATTTTCCTGACCAACCGTGACGCGGTTTTGGAAATGCTCGGGCGTTTTTCAGAAGATTTGTCGGCGCTTCAGCGTGCCGTTCGCACCGGCGATGGGGCCTCACTGGAAGCGCTCTTTACCCGCACGCGGGCCATTCGCCGGTCGATCATCAATGCGGGCCAGGAAACGGCCGCTGCCGATTTTGGGCGCGCCCATGAGGCCGCGCCCAAAACCGACGATAAGGCTTAAAACAGCGGCGGGATGGCGGCGACAGGCACAAGCCCTGCCGACATGCCGCCATTGGCAAAGGTTAGAACATTGGTGTGTCGGCCGTTTTCGCCCGGCACACCCAGAACCAAAGTGCGAACAGGTTCTTCCAGCATCACGCCCAAGCGCTGCGCCACACCTTCAGAATCAATGGTGATCGAGCCTGTTGGATAGCCTGCAGTGTCCAGCGTCAGCTCGCCCGTGGCGTTGAGGTCGCCCTGTGGATCGCTGGCGCGAAGGCCAACGAGCTTAAGCGTGCCGCCAGCCTGCTGCCAATCGGGCAGGAAGGGGACGGCGCCGAGATTGCGCAGATCATCGGGCAGGGCCGAGAGTTCGGCTTCCAATTCGGCATTGGTCTGGGTGACGTTAAAGCCGGGGGCTTCAATATCGGCAAAGCGCAGATAGGTGGCGACCGAGGCGCGCTTGGTTTCGGTGTTGTGCGCTTCGGGAATATCGAGAAGATGCAGCTCGGCTTTGGAGCTGGTGGCTATGGTGCGATCGCCAAAGAGCTGATCGGCCCAAACGAGATCGTCGGCTATCAGCGAAATGCGGCCAATTCGCCAATCCTTGAGGCGAATGCTGGCCTCAAGGCCTGACCAAGCAAGGCTCTGCTCAGAGCCAGTAAAGGCATCGGAAATTGTGGCCGGGCCAAGCGCTGAGACGCGGGCATTGGTTGGGCTATAGACAAAGGCTGTGGCGCGGACGGCCGGAATTTTGGTCAACACGTCGCCGGTGACGACACTGGCATTGCGGCAATCAATGGCAAAGCTGGACGGGAAACCCGTGATGTCGAGCGATTCGCACACCAGCTGCGGCGCGGTCTCGCCATCATTATAGGCGAGCAGGCCGATCTGCTCGCGCAGTTGGCCCGAAATGTAGAACCAGACGCCGGTCCAAGCCAGCAGGACGAGCAGGACAACGCTGCCGAGAATGATGATTCGCTTCTTCATATCTTCTTCTTATCTGGCGCTGACGGCGCTTGCATCACTGTGATGCTTGCACTGCATTTGTGTCGCTGGCGGGTCTGGATTACCATGATGGTCAGTTCAAGCATGGTAGTTCGACTGAATGCAAACACGATGGGTCTTTGGCTATGGTTCGCTGATTTGGAACCCTGGTTTTTCTTTCGTGTCGTCGCAGCTGGGCATGCTTCGCGGAGCGCATCGCTCGCTCTCTATCATCTCGCATCATCATCGCGGAACGCCGGATGTGCCCGGACTTGTGTTTGGGCTGGCGCGGGGTGGGTCCTGCCGGGGCATGGCCTTTGAGGTCAGTGAGGCGGTATGGGATGAGGTGCGGGCCTATCTTGATGCGCGGGAGCTCGTCACCTCGGTTTATCGGGACGTATGGCGGCCAGTGACGCTGGCTGATGGGCGGCGGGTGAGCGCTTTAGCCTATGTGGTGGATGAGGCGCATGAGCAGTTTGCGGGCAGCTTGCCGGTTGCGGAGCAATTGGCGATCATCCGCGCGGGTGTCGGAATTTCGGGCCGCAATGTGGACTATGTGATCAACACCGCCAATATGCTGAGCCAGCTGGGGATACGCGATAAGCGTTTGGCGGACATTGTTCGCCAGCTGCAAGAGGCCAATAGCGCTGCGGCGTAAGCTAGGCGGCGTGTTGGTGGGCAGGCCCCGGCGTGCCGACAAGATCCCACACCACGGCTTGCGCATTGTCTGGGCAATCCATGGAAAAGGCGTCGGTAGCGTTTTCGAGTGCCTGACGGAATTTGGCGCGGCTTGAGGTATCGACGATCAAATCATCGGCCGTTCCAGCCCAAGCAATGACCGAGCCTTCGGCTAGAACATAGAGCGCGGCGGTATTGAGGCTGAAGCTTGAGAGATTTTCGGGAACGAGGCCATAGTCTCGGCCGGACCGGCCAAGCCAATGTGTGACGGTCGCTTTGTCTTGCTCGTTCCTATCAACACACGCCATTTCGCGAACCCATACAAACTCACGGAACAAAAGTAGAACAAATTTGACGCAAAGTCAAAGCATGTTCTGCGATGTGTCTACCTATATGGTCCGCTTCCGGATTGAAATCAAGATGTAGTGTTTTTTGCGTTGTGGAGTGCTGCTAATCGTTGTTTGAGCTGACCATCGAGGGGACGGTTGAGCCCTTCAGCTTCCGCTTCGAGGATCAAACGATTGGTTTCTGCCTCAATGGCAGAGCGCAGGCGCTCCATGAACACATCGGGACTGAGGCCGGGCTCAATCGGCGCGAGAAAACGGGCTTTGGCCGTACCGGGCCAGATGAGGAGGCTATTGCGGCCCCAATAGAGGCCGGAATTGAGGGCGACGGGCACGACGGGGACATTGAGCTGGGTGTACATGCGCACGATGCCTTGCCGGTAGTCCGGCGGGGCGAGGGGCGCTTTGCGCGTGCCTTCGGGGTAGATGACGATCTGGCAGCCGCGCTCGATGGCTGCGCGCGAATCTTGCAGCATGAGGGGAATGGATTCGGCGCCGCGCTGACGGTCGACCTCGATGCAGTCGATGGAGCGTGCGGCCCAGCCGAAGAAGGGGATCCGCATCAGCTCTTTTTTGGCGATGAAGGCCGGCCGCGTGATGTGGGGGAATAGCCCGAAAATATCCCAATCGGATTGGTGCTTGGAGGCGATGATGCAGCCGCCGGGGGGGATGTTTTCAGCGCCCTCAACCTCGGTTTTAACGCCGACGATGGTGCGCAGATAAACGAGGTTGGACGCGCACCAGAAACGGGCAATGGCAGTGCCGGCGCGCGTGCGCCCGGCGATGACTGCAATGGTGCCCAAGATCAGCGCCAGAACTACGGTTTGACCCAAAAACACCACATAAAACAGGGCGGTTCGGAGGGCCTGGATCGCGGTTCTGATCGACATGTGGGTTGCCTTGTCAACGGCTGGTGCTGCCTCGTCATAGCGTGACGGGCAGCACTTGGCGAGGCATTTGGATTAGGACGCTTCGCTCAGATAGCGACGAACGGTGATGCGCGAGGTGATGGCTGTGAGGACGGCAATGACCGGTACCACGGCAATGACCCAGCCAATGCCATCAAGGCCGAGGATGAATTGGCCAAACAGAGCATCCATCTGCGCTGTCGCTTCGGAAGGCAGAACCGAGCTGGCGGCTGTGCCCACGAGGAGGAAGAAGACGATCGCGAGAAGCGCGCCCAAGAGGCCGCCTTGCAGGCCAATGGAGAGGAAGCGTCCCTGGAACTCGCCAGCGATGAAGCGATTCGATGCGCCGATAAAATGCAGCACGTCGACGATTTCGCGGTTTGTCGCCATGGCGCCGCGGGTGGCAAAGACAATGGCTAGAACCGTCGCAACGCCAATGAGGCCAAGCACCAGAAGGCCTGAGAACACAACCGTTCCGGCCATGGTGTTGAGCTGTTGACGCCAAGCGGCGTGGGTATCGAGGCTTGCGCCATTGATGGCTTGCAGATTGCGCGAAAGCTGTTCGACGTCGGCCAAGTTTGGATCAGAGAGCTGAACCACCACGAGACGCGGGATGGCGATGGTCGACAGGTCGAGCCCTGCGCCCAGCCAAGGGGTGAGGAGGGCCTCGCTCTCGGCAAGGGTCAGCGCGCGGGCATTGGCAACGCCGGGGGTGGATTGGGCCAGCGACACGGCGGTGCGCAGATTGCTGTCCATCACCTCGCCCTCCACCGGGCGGATCTGGATGGTCAGTTCGCGGCCAACATCGGCGGACCAGGCAATGGCCGATTTTTGCACCAGCACGACGCCACCCAGGGTCACGGCCGAAAGGAAGGCCATGATGGTGATGAGCAGAAGGAGGGTGCGCCCAGCGACGGATTTTTCCGGCACGATTGGAGCGGCACCGGTGCGGCGCGGAACGAAGCGCAGAAGTTGCTTAACCATGGATGGCCAGCTCCCCCTTGTTGAGAACCATGCGCGGATAGGAGAAGCGATCGAGCAGGGGCAATTCGTGGGTGGCCAGAATAATGGTCATGCCCAGGGTGCGATTGAGCTCGGCGAACAGGTGTACGAGGCGGCTCGAGAGTTCGGGATCGACGTTACCGGTCGGCTCGTCTGCCAGAAGAATTTTGGGGCGGGCGATCACGGCGCGGGCAATGGCGGCGCGTTGCTTTTCGCCGCCTGAAAGAAGCGTGGGGTGCGCGTGCATGCGCTCGCCCAGACCAACCCATTCGAGCAGCTCGGTCACATTGGGGCGGTATTCGCTTTCGGGCTGGCCGAGAACGCGCAGCGGCAGGGCCACGTTTTCGAACGTGGTCAAATGATCGAGCAGGCGGAACTCTTGAAACACGATGCCGATATGGCGGCGCATTTGCAAAAGACTATCCTGATCGAGATTGCCCACGTCTTCGCCAAACATGGTGACTTTGCCGCGCGACGGCTTCAGCGACAGCAGCAAGAGGCGCAAGAGGCTGGTCTTGCCAGAGCCCGAAGGGCCCGTGAGAAAGTGAAACGAGCCTGGCTCGATGGAGAACGACAGGTCTTTCAGGATCTCCGGGCCATGGCCGTAGCGCAGACCCACATCGGAAAACTCGATCAAGAACGGATGCTCCCCAGCTGGTCCGGTGGTGCCAAAAAGGCGAATCAGCCTTTCGGCCATCATAGCAGCGTCGTGTAGCCGACGCGGTGTTAGGCAAGTGTTTCGACGGGGGAAACGGCACAATTGTGGTGATGACGTCGCTTTAGCGAGGTTTGAGGAGTTTTAACAAGTGGGCATTAGGGTCAATGCGACTCCATGTGAAAGCCACTCGGCGCGATGATTATTTCTTGTCCGCATTGCCAGACCAAATACCAGGTGGCGTTTGACGCCATAGGGTCGGCTGGCCGTAAGGTAAAGTGTGCCCATTGTCGGCACGCTTGGGATCAAGTGCCAGTCAATGAAGCCCCTGCAATTCCTGAGGGAATCAAGCTCACTGATCTGGCTGAAGACCTGCTCGATGAGGCCATGGCCGAGGCGGCCAAAATGCGCAGCAGGCGAAAGACCACCGCATTGGTTGAGGCGATTGCCGAGCCCGTTGCTCCTGTTATGCCCGACGAATCTGTCGGTGAGACGACTGTAGACCTGACTATGCCCCCGCCAAATGCCGCCGAATTAAAACAACGACAGGCGGAATTTTCTCGCCGCCAAAGTGCTTTAAGTTCTCGCCTGCCGCTTGCCCGCGTGCGCCGTGGTGCGCGCATGACGAGTGTTCTGCTGCTCTGTGCCGTGCTGTGCACGGGCTATTTTGCGCGCGTGCAATTGGTTGAACGGTACCCGGAACTGGCTGGCCTTTATTCCAGCATCGGGCTGGGCGTGAACACTGTTGGTTTGGAATTTACCAAGTTGCAGACGCTGCGGAGCCTTTCGCAGGGTAAGGACGTTCTCTCAGTCTCGGCGCAAATTGTAGGAATTGGCCGAAAACCTGTCCCGGTGCCTCCGGTGGTGGTCAGTCTCTTGGATAGCAGTGGACGCGCTATCTATGAGTGGAGTGTCAATCCGCGCGTGCCCGACCTTATGGCTGGGGAAACAGCGACGTTTGATACGCGACTAACGCTGCCACCCGCTGATGCGCAACGCGTGCGCTTGAGCTTTGCCTCCACAGGGAGCGCTGTCCGTCCGGGGACAGACCAGACATCACAGGCGGCCGTGCCGCAAGTGGTTCAACCTATTGCTCATGCCGGCATTTCGGCAACGAGGTAAAGAACAGCATGGCACGCATTCTTGTTGCAGAGGACGATCCATCGGTCCGCGCCTTCGTCGAAGCTGCTCTGAAAATGAGAGGCCACGAGGTTGTGGCTGAGGAAGATGGTGAGCTGGCGGCGGAAACGCTGGACGCCGAAAATGGCGCGTTCGACCTGCTGCTGTCAGATATCAAGATGCCGGTGTTGGACGGCATTGCATTGGCGCAGCGCGCAGGGGCGAGCTATCCTGAGCTGACGATTTTGTTGATGACAGGATTTGCAGATCAGCGCGAGCGCAGCCGTGGGCTTGAGGCGCTGATCTACGATGTGATTCCAAAGCCGTTTACGCTCGTCGACCTTTTGGCGAAGGTTGATGATGCCTTGGCGGGTGTTCCCGTTGAGGTCATGTCGCTGGGCCAAAGGGCCCAAGCGATCTAACTCCCAAACTGATTACAGCCAGTCTGGCACGCTATCGAGCGCGAGCAGCTCATCAATGCTCTTGCGTGGACGGATGACGTGCCAGCGGCTGCCATCAACCAGGACCTCGGGCACAAGCGGGCGCGAGTTATAGGTTGAGGCCATAACAGCGCCATAAGCTCCCGCACTCATCACGGCCAAAAGGTCGCCTTCGACGACGCCCGGAATGGTGCGGTTGGTCGCGAGGTAATCGCCGGTTTCGCACACGGGGCCAACGATGTCGCCCGTGATTGGGGCGAGGTTGGAGTGGTTGACCGGGACGATGTCGTGGTGGGCTTCATAAAGCGTGGGGCGGATGAGGTCGTTCATCGCCGCATCGACAATGACGAAGTCCTTTTCGCCGCGCTTCACATATTCCACCTTGGTGACCAGAATACCGGCATTGCCGACGAGCAGACGGCCCGGCTCAATAACGAGGGAGCAGCCGAGCTGGCCGACCTTGTCTCGTACGACAGCGGCGTAAGCATCTGGATGAGGCGGCAGTTCGCCATCGGCCGAATAGGGGATGCCGAGGCCGCCACCGACGTCGACATGCTCAATGGTGTGACCGTCTTCGCGCAAAGCTTTGACCAGCTCAGCCATGAGGCCAAAGGCATTGCCGAAGGGTTCTAGGTCGGTGATCTGGCTGCCAATGTGCATGTCGACGCCAACAGCCTGAACATTGGATAGCGCAGCGATGCGGTTATACACTTCACGAGCGCGCTTGTAGGGAATGCCGAATTTGTTTTCGGACTTACCGGTCGAGATTTTGGCGTGGGTGCGGGCATCAACGTCTGGGTTGACGCGCACGGAAACGCGAGCGGTGAGGCCAAGATCAGAGGCGACCATGGACAGGCGCTCAAGCTCGGGCTCGCTCTCTACGTTGAAGCACTTGATGCCCGCTTCTAGGCCGCGACGCATATCCGCAATAGTTTTGGCGACGCCAGAAAAGACGATCTTGTTGGCCGGGATGCCAGCGGCGAGCGCGCGTTCCAGTTCGCCAAGCGAGACAACGTCGGCGCCACAGCCTTCGGCGGCCATGAGCTTGAGAACGGCCTGATTGGAATTGGCCTTCATGGCATAGGCCAGGGTCGTGGGAATGCCTTCAAACGCCTTCTGAACCACAGCGACGTGGCGGCGCAGAGTGGCGCTGGAATAAACGTAGAAGGGAGTGCCGACCTCCGCCGCGAGTTCGTTGAGATTGACGTCCTCGGCAAAGAGGGTGTCGTTGCGGTGATGGAAGTGGTGGACCACGATAGTTCCCCAAAGGCGGTAGTTTGGAAAACCTCTACGGCAAGCTCGCAGAAAACGGAAGCGGCCGTGTGCTCTAGCGCTCGTAAACCGCCTCAATCCGCTCAGCGACCATGTGTTGCAGCCGCCACATATGGGGATCGTGAATGCCCATGTCTTCGAGATGGCTGACGGTGGAATAGAGGTAGTCTGCCATTGAGCTGCGGGTGCCTGTGGCGGTGGCCAGCATGTCGGCGATTTGCTCTTCGCTCAGGCCCGCAACATAGCGCCCCGAATGGCGATCAATGCAAAACGTTAGGGCGCGCACAGTGCGGTCGCCGGATTTGACCTTGACCCAGCGCGGTGGAAAAGAGCTCGGGAGCCAGCTCATCTCCCGCTCCAGCAGCTTTTGGACGTTCTCGTCTCGCGTGTCGGGGGGCAGGCGATAGAGCGCGCCATTGCAGGCGCCGCCGCGATCGAGCGCCAGCATCAGGCCGGGATTTTCCGGGCTGCCGCGAAAGCCAGTGTTCCAGCCCAAGCAGAAGCGACGGTGCCAACCATGCAGTCGACCGGTTCGCACCTCGACATAGTCGCAAGCCGGTCGCCAGATGAGAGACCCATAGGCAAAGACCCAGGTTTCCTCGTGGTGGTCCGCTTCGGAGAACAGATGGGCGATGGCGGCATCATAATCGGCCTGCGTGGCTTCGCGCATACCTACCGGAGGCTTGGGCAGGGCGACATCAATGGTCGTGGGCTGGAGATGGGCCACGTGACGCGGGGTCAGGCGCATCTGTCGGGTACGAAAGAGCATGTTACGCGACCGTATAAGCTTTTGGATATGCTCAAGCTATGGTTCTGGCCTCGATTTGCAAGACCGCTGGCGTGAACAGTCTGTCACCAAAAAATAAAGCCCTCCAGAGGAGGGCTTTTTTGTTTTGGCTTATTCGATGCCGCCGTCGCCGTGGCCAGACTTTTTGGCTTTTAGCGCACGCGGTTCGTGGGTCTCCCCGGTGAGCAAGGATTTCCAACGCGCGGCCTGTGCCACGACATTGCTCGGGGCGGTGCCGCCGTAAGATTTGCGGGCGGCAACAGAGGCTTCCACAGTGATGACCTTATGGATGCGGCTGTCGATACGCTCGTCGACCGCCTTAAAGTCTTCGATGGTCAGACCTTCGAGACCGCAGCCCTTTTTCTCTGCCGCCGAAACAATAGCGCCGGTGATGTGGTGGGCATCGCGGAACGGAATGTTCAGCTCTTTCACCAGCCAATCGGCAACGTCGGTGGCGGTCGAGAAGCCAGCCGAAGCCGAGGCATGCATCTTGTCGCGGTTTGGCTGCATGTCGCCAACCATGCCGGTCATGGCAGCAAGGGAGAGCGAGAGCGCGTCGAGCGCGTCAAACGCCACTTCCTTGTCTTCCTGCATGTCCTTGGAATAGGCCAAAGGCAGCCCCTTCATGACGACGAGCAGGGAATTGAGCGAGCCCATAATGCGACCGATCTTGGCGCGAACCAATTCGGCAGCATCGGGATTGCGCTTCTGCGGCATGATGGACGAGCCGGTGGTGAACTTGTCCGAGAGCTTTACGAAGCTGAACTGGGCCGAAGACCAGATGACCATTTCCTCAGCGAAACGCGACAGGTGCATGGCGCAGATGGCCGCTGCTGCAAGGGTTTCGAGGATGAAATCGCGGTCAGACACAGCGTCGAGCGAATTGGCGGTTGGGCGATCAAAGCCGAGCGCCGAAGCGGTCATTTCGCGGTTGATCGGATAAGGCGTGCCAGCGAGGGCTGCCGAACCCAATGGGTTTTCATTGAGACGCTTGCGCGCGTCTTCCAGGCGACCTGCGTCGCGGCCGAGCATTTCGACATAAGCGAGCAGATGGTGGCCAAAGGTCACCGGCTGGGCATTTTGCAGATGGGTGAAGCCCGGTAGAATGGTTTCGGCTTCGTCTTCGGCGCGCAGCACCAAAGCGAACTGGAGCTTTTTAATCTGGGCGACCAGGTGGTCGATGTAATCGCGCACATAGAGCTTGAAGTCGGTCGCGACCTGATCATTGCGCGAGCGGGCAGTGTGCAAACGGCCTGCAGCATCGCCGATCTTCTCACGCAAACGTGACTCTACGTTCATGTGGATGTCTTCGAGCGCACGGGAGAATTTGAACTCGCCGCTCTCGATTTCGCCCAAAACTTCGTCGAGTCCGGTCAAAATGGCGTCGCGATCTTCGCGCGTCAAAATGCCCGTGGCTTCCAACATTGTCGCGTGTGCCTTAGAACCGGCAATATCTTGACGGAAGAGGCGCTGATCAAAGCCGATCGAGGCGTTGATCTCTTCCATAATCGCATCGGGCGCCTCGGCAAACCGACCGCCCCACATCTTATTGCTCGAAGACTTGTCCGGAGACACCATGGCCAATATCCGCTCAGATCGATCCTCAACCGCGATGCGCTGGATCATGCCAGCTGCGGCGGGACTTGTGGTGGTTGGTGGGTCTATAGCGGCATGGCTGATGCTCGGCAATGCCGGGGAAGCGAATGAATGTCCAGTTCAGGCCGCTGCAGCACAGATTATTGATGGCGCGGCGGTGGGTGAATTGGCCGCTTTGAACGGCACCGGCGAAGGTCGCGGCTATGCCGATATGGCCTTTAAGGACATTGACGGCACGGATATGAGCATTGCCTCGTTCAATGGAAAGTCGCTGCTGGTCAATTTCTGGGCGAGTTGGTGTGTGCCGTGTCGCGAGGAAATGCCGGCGCTCGACGCGATTGCGACCGAGTTCAATTCCGACAGCTTTATGGTTTTGCCGATCAATCTCGATATTGGTTCGGACGGTTTGGGTAAGGCGCAGCAGTTTTTGGATGAAGGGCAGTTCCAGAACTTGCCGCTTTATGCCGACAACACGTTTGCAGCGTTCGAGCGGTTGAAGCGTCAGGCGGTGGCGATTGGCCTGCCAGCGACGCTCTTGCTCGACCCAGAAGGGTGCGAGCTGGCCGTGTTGCAGGGCCCTGCCGAGTGGCAGACCGAAGATGGCAAGAATGTTGTGAAGGCGCTTTTGAGCCTGCGCAGCTGATTTAGGCGATCTTGTCGACCGAGATGCCTTGACCGGGCGGTGGCGCATTGAGCGCCACCTGCATCAGCATCTCGAGCGTTTCCGTCTGCATGTCATGAGCTTTTTTCACCAGCGCGACGCTGATTTGTTGCTGCATGTGCTGCTGACGCATGCCTAGGGCTGTCGATGCCAGTTCGGCGCTCATCCTGAGACCTCTTGTATGGTGGGCCAAAGCTAGGCCCTAGTGCTTAAAACAAGCTTACCGTCCACCGAACAAAGGCACGTCACGTCGTTTGAAAATTGGCGTTAATGCCATGCCCGCGACGAAGCCGCCCAAATGCGCCCACCATGCCACTGCGTCGGGCGAGCCGAGAATGGCGTAAAACAACTGCATGGCGATCCAGAACCCGAGCATCCAGAAGGCCGGAACTGGCACGGGAATGGGGATGACGATTTTGGCGAGCACAAAGACGCGGGCGTGCGGATACAAGAGGATATAGGCGCCCATCACCCCGGCCACAGCACCAGAGGCGCCGATCAATGGCCCATTGCCATCGAGGTTGAAGGCGAGGTGGAAGAGGGCGGCGAGGATGGCGCAGGCCCCATAAAACAGAAAATAGCGCACGTGCCCAAAGGCGTCTTCGACATTGTCGCCGAACACCCAGAGGAAGAGCATGTTGCTCAACAGATGCAGCCAATCGGCGTGTAAAAACGCGTAGGTGAAGAGCGTCGCCCAATCGGGCAGCCACGGCACAGGCTGGGGATAGAGATCGCGCACCACAATCGGGATCATGCCGAAATTGATGGTGGCTTGATCGAAATCGGCTGGCGGCAAAATCGCCTGAAAGCAGAAGACGAGGATGGTGAACGCCATCAGCCCATAGGTCACATAGGGGAAACGAACGTGACGGATGGCGTTTCTATCATGCAAAGGAACGAACAGAGCCGGTCTCCAAAAAAGATCGGCTGTGCCTGTCAGCCTTTTGAGATGTCACCATAATTGCCCGGAACCCACAAGACATCCTTTGCGCCATTGCCATTGGTGGTGCGCGAGAGGACGAATATAAGGTCCGAGAGGCGATTAAGATAACGCAGGGTTTCGGCGCTGGTTTCCGGTTCGACTTCAAGAAGTTCGGCAACCAGCCGTTCGGCACGACGCGCGACGGTGCGGATCACGTGGAGCAGGGCCGCCAGAGGCGAGCCGCCGGGCAGGATAAAGCTCGTCAGCGGGGCGAGATCGGCATTGTAGAGATCGATCTGCTCTTCGAGATAGGCGGTCTGTACCGGGCGAATGCGCAGGCTTGGATAGGGATCTTCCGGGCTATCGGCGCCGGGTGTCGCAAGATCGCAGCCGAGATCGAAGAGATCGTTCTGAATGCGGCCGAGCACGGCATCAATGGCCGGAAAATCTGCGGTGTGAAGACGCGCCTGACCGATGAAGGCATTGGTTTCGTCGACCGTGCCGAAGGCGTCGATGCGCAGATCGTGCTTGGGGCGACGGGGACCGCGCACCAGACCCGTGGTGCCGTTGTCACCGGTCTTGGTGTAGATGGCGTTGAGCTTGACCATGGATCAGCGGCTGCCGCCGAAGAGGGCCAAGGCAATGAGCAGCAGCAGCAGGGCGACGCCCTGACCGATGACGCGCAAGCGCATGAGCTTCTGGCTGGTGTTGCCGGAGCCGCCCTTGAGCATGTTCCACAGGCCCATGCCCAGAACGATGACCACGAACAGCATGACGAGGCCGATGGCGATATTGAGAAGGGTTTCCATTTGGACCTAACCGATCGATGGGGTCTTGGGTTCGCCTCTTATATAGGCGGTTATCCCATTGGCGAGTGCGTCATAAATGGCACGGATTCGGGGTGAGGTGAACAAGTGCTCGTGGGTGGTGAGCCAGAAAGGCAAAGGCGGGGCTTTGATGTCGATGGGGAGGACAACAAGTCCTGATGTCGTTTGGGCAAGAACTTTCTGCCCAAACCCTATGCCGAGTCCGGCTTTGATCGCTTCCCAGAGATAGGCCTGATCGGCCGAACGAATAGCAAAATTGTCGTCGGTGAGAGTGTAGCCGAGCGTTTTGGCGTAGTCGATCAAGGCGGTGGAGCCAGAAAATCCGATGAGATCATGCTGAAAAAGCTCGTCCAGCGTTCGGGGCGTGCCGCGGCGCGCCAAATAAGTCTCATGAGCGAGGGCGACAATATCCGTGGAGCCCAAGTGACGGCTGATCAACTCCAGCTGGGTCGGACGAAACATGCGCAGGGCGATGTCGGCGTCATTGAGCAGCAGGTTTTCACTGGTGTCCGAGGGAATGATCTCCAGGGCAATATTGGGATAGGCGAGGCGGATCGGCGCTAAAATGGCCGGCAGGACGTGGTGAGAAATGATGAGGCTGGCGGTAATGCGGACGGTGCCTAAGAGCGTGTCCTGCGCCCCTGTGGCGCGGATGTTGGCCTCAGCGATTGCCGCTTGCGCGGTGCGAATGGGCTCGTATAGCCGGAGGGCGGTGGCGTTGGGTTTGAGGCCCGACAGGGTGCGATCAAAGAGTTTGAGCGCGAGCGCTAACTCAAGCGCCTCAATATGGCGACCAATGGTGGGCTGGCTGATCGACAGCGCCCGAGCGGCGCCAGAGAGCGAGCCGTGCTCGACCATGGCGGCAAAACTGCGCCAAAAATTCCAATCGGGCTCTCTATTCATTTTTGAATATTAATCGTCCAGTTTTGGCGGATTTCTATTCAGAACTGTATCGGCCATTCCTCAATCGAACAAGATTGAGGACGGCGGCGATGGACGAGCGGTTTACACAGCGATGGCAGCGGGTCGAGGGGGCGGTGCTGTTTGCCGTGGCGCTCGGTGTTATGCTGAGCGGGGATTATGGCTTGCCAGTTTGGGCGGCAATTGTGGTGTTCTTTGCGCCCGATCTGAGCTTTTTGGGCTATGTCTTGGGCCCGCGCATGGGGGCGTGGATCTATAATAGCGTCCACAATTATGGATTGGGCGCGGGTGTCTTCGCTCTTGGCGCGATGCTGTCCGCCCCGTTTCTTTGCGCAATTGGGCTGCTGCTGCTCGCTCACACGGGATTTGACCGCATGTTGGGCTATGGCCTCAAGTCGCGACTGGCTTTTGGGGTGACGCACCTTGGCCGGATTGGACGGGACAAGCTCAGCGTTCAGGCAGACCAATCAACCGACGCACATCGTTTGGGGTGAGCCCCTCAGCCCGCAAATCGCGCAGGCTTTTGGAATTGCGCGATTTGGAGAGCTTTGCTCCCGTCTCGTCCTTGAGCAGGCGGTGGAAGTGATAGATCGGGCTCTTAAGGCCCAATATGGCTTGCAAGAGAACGTGAATATCGGTTGCCGCCTCGAGATCGCGGCCACGGGTGACATGGGTAACACCCTCTGCGGCGTCGTCGACAACAACAGAGAGGTGGTAGCTCGTGGGCGTGTCTTTGCGTTGCAGCACCACATCGCCCCAACGTTCGGGCCGGGCGTAGCGCACTTGCGGCCGGTCGAGCACAGTGGGGCCGACGACGGTATAGGTCAGCATGCCAACGCGGTCGCGTGTCGCTTCGGTATCGAGGCGGAACTGAACGGCGTCGCCCCGCTCCAAGCGCTCGATGCGCTCGGCATTGGAGAGGTGGCGGCAGGTGCCGGGATAGATTGGCGCACCGTCTGGATCGGTTTCGGTGGCGTGTTCGGCGATTTCAGCGCGGGTGCAAAAGCACGGGTAGATCAGCGCTTGGTCGCGCAAAACATTGGCCGCATCGGCATAAAGCTCGAGCCGTTCGGACTGGATCAGCACCGGTTGAGGCCAGCACAAGCCCAGCCAAGCTAGGTCTTCAAAGATCGCTTGGGTAAATTCGGGTTTACAGCGGTTGAGGTCGATGTCTTCGATGCGCAGATGAGCAGTGCCGCCCAGCTTTTCGGCCGCCTCCCAAGTGAGGAAGGCGGAGAGGGCGTGGCCCAGATGGAGATAGCCATTGGGGCTGGGAGCGAAGCGAAGGATCGGCTGAGACATGGCGCAGAGACTTACCAAAGATTTGGCCCTTGCAACACCGCGCATTGATCACCCCGAGGGACTGGCCTGGCATGTGGACCAGCTCGTGGGGTTTTGGCCCCAGCTGGCACCAATGCGGGCGGTGGCGGGCGTTGTTGAGCCGCGGGTCAATCCCAAGGGCTTTGCCGGGCTCGGGAAGGTTGTCTGTGGGCAACAGGTTTCAGTGCAAAGCGCAGCAGCAATATGGGCGCGGTATTCGGCGCTTCCGGGCGCACTTGAGCCCGATGGCTATCTTGGCGTGTCTGAGGACGACATTCGCGGGGCCGGGTTCTCGCGCAGCAAATATGCGACCATGCGCGGCGTCGCCGAAGCGATTAGCGCGGGTGAGATCGATTTGGCGGCGGTGGAGGTTTTGCCTGCTGAAGAGGCGGTGGCCAGACTGGTGCAGTTGAAGGGGATCGGCCCCTGGACGGCCGAGGTGTATCTGCTGTTCTGCGCCGGGCATCCGGATATTTTTCCAGCCGGGGATTTGGCCTTGCTCAAGGCCGCCCATTCCGGGCTTGGTCTTGACGCTCGCCCGACGATCAAAGAAATGATTGGCATTGCCCAGGACTGGTCGCCGCACCGATCCGCCGCGGCTATTTTATTTTGGCGTTATTTTGCCGCCATGAAGAATCGAGAAGGAAGCCTGCTGTGACCAAACTCTCTGGCCCGATGGTGGCTCCGGCAAATGGCCAAGCACCCGATAGTGCAGTGATTTTGCTCCATGGTTATGGCAGCGACGGCAATGATCTGATTGGTCTGGCGAGCCATTGGCAGCATCTGCTGCCCGGTGCGCTGTTTATCTCGCCGAACGCGCCGCAACCGGTTGGTCAATTCAGCGCTGGTTTTCAGTGGTTCCCTATTGATTGGGACCCGAGCGCGGACCGCCTTGCTAATCGCCAGACGGGCGTGGTGACGGCCCGTCCGGTTTTGGAAGAGTTTCTCAACGATCTGTGGAGCCAGACTGGGATTTTGCCCGAGCGCACAATTTTGGGGGGCTTTAGCCAAGGCGCGATGATGGCGCTGCACACGGGATTGGCCCTGCCTAAGTCCCAGCAGCTGATGGGGGTAATCGGAGTTTCCGGCGCTTTCCTGCCGCCAGAACAGTTTGGCTCGGACGCGCTGGCCAAGCCGCCGGTATGCCTCGTGCATGGCGATATGGATGAGGTTGTCGACCCCAATCACAGCGCCGACGCTGACCGCATTCTGCGCGATGAAAAATTTGACGTGTACTATCACGTGAGCCGTGGCGTCGGTCATGGAATTGCACCCGATGGTCTTGATTTCATGACGAATTTTATTTCGGCAGTCAGCCAAAAATAAATCCGGCATCTGCTTCACACAGGCGACACAAACGGCGTAGTATTACTGCGCTATGGACTTACACGATTCCCGTTTCGGGAGACTCAAGTGACTATCCATGTGTCGCCTGAGACTTGTCCCGCACTGGTACTGAACGCCGACTACCGGCCGCTCAGTTACTACCCACTGTCTTTATGGTCGTGGCAGGATGCGATTAAGGCGGTGTATCTGGATCGGGTCAACATCGTGTCGCACTACGACACGGTGATCCATTCTCCCAGTTTCGATATGCGTCTGCCCAGTGTTGTGGCGCTGAAAGACTATGTGCAGCCGGTGCGTTTCCCGGCTTTCACGCGCTTTAATGTGTTCCTGCGCGACCGCTTCCAATGCCAGTATTGCGGCAATCCGCACGATCTGACCTTCGACCACGTTATTCCGCGCTCTAAGGGCGGGCTGACGACTTGGGAGAATGTGGTGGCGGCGTGCGCGCCGTGCAATCTGCGCAAAGCCAACCGCCTGCCGAGTGAGATCAAGATGTTTCCTCGGCAGACGCCTTTTGCGCCAAGTGTGCATGACCTGCACAATAATGGGCGGTCTTTCCCGCCCAATCATCTGCATAAGAGCTGGCTCGATTATCTCTATTGGGACATCGAGCTTGAGCCCTAGGCTTTAGCGCTGACGCGATGTGCGCAGGATGGACAGGGTCAGCAGGCCCGCGATTGCCAGAGAGATGATGGCGTTATAGCCAGCCATGGAAATGCCCAGGAAGCGGAACTGCACCACGTCGCAGCCGATAACCGGCTTCAGGTCATTGAGCGAATCGAGCGAGAGGCTTTCGCCAAGGCCAGAGCATGTGGTCGGGCCGGGCCAGAAGCCCCATTCGACGCCAGAGTGGAACGCGCCAAGATAAGCGCCATAGGCAAACAGCGCCGCAACAATCGCCATGCCGGCGATTTTGACCTGCTTGGGTAGGCGGCCCCAAAGCACCAGAATCAGGGCCAAGAGGGGGAGGCCCCAATAATAGGGCATGCGCTGTTGCAGGCAGAGGTCGCAGGGCTGGAGACCGCCGATGTATTGGGAGCCGAGGGCTCCCAGAATGGTGGCGAGGCCTAGGATAAAGGCGATCCCGGCGGCAATTCGTTCGAACGGACGAGCCATTTAGTTTTCTCTGCTGACGCGATTAGGTGGCAGGCGCATAGCCCGTATTCATGTCAAAACCCAGACAAAGCGCAAGTTTGTTGTGTGTGCCTTATTTCGCCACAAGCATAGGGCAATGTCGCGCGCGAAATTGTGATCGCAGCGGACGAAAGTTGATGCGATTGGCCTTAAGCTGGTGCAGGCCGGTAATCCTTTTTTGCCCAGTTGTGGTGCATGGTGAACAAAGTATTGATCTAAGGTGGTGGTATTGCGCAGCGTCACTCTGGCCTCAATCAGTGCAGGAATTTTGGCGGCGGTCAGTCCGGCGGCGGCGGAAAGCTGTGCCGAATTGCGCATGGTCAAAGGCGGGCTGGTGGTGCAGGTCACCGACGGCGATACCATCGTGCTCGATAGTGGGATCACGGTGCGGATGATCGGGACACAAGCGCCAAAATTGCCATTGGGTCGGGAAGGGTTTCCAACCTGGCCGCTCGCCGAAGAGGCGAAGGCGCAGCTTGAAGCACTAGCGCTCAATAAGCGCGTCCAATTGGGTTATGGTGGGCAAGAGATCGACCGCTATGACCGCTCGCTCGCCCATGTGTTTGTCGAAGACGGCGAGACGCTGATCTGGTCGCAACTGCATATGGTCGCGAACGGCTTGGCGCGGGTCTATTCTTTCCCCGATAATCGCAAATGCCTCGGCCCGCTTTTGGCCGCCGAAGCGCGCGCGCGCGTCGAAGGCCTTGGCATTTGGGCCAACTCCTATTATCGAGTGCGACAAGCAGACCGGCCCGAGATGCTCACAGATCGCGTCGGCGACTACGAACTGGTTGAGGGCAGAGTGTTAACCGCCGAAAAGAGCGGAGCACGTGTTTATCTCAATTTTGGCCGTTTCTATAAAGAAGACTTCACTGTGGTGATCGAGGGGCCGGCTCAACGGCTCTTTGATGACGATAGTATTGATTTGCTGGCGCTGGAGGGTGCGCTGGTGCGAGTGCGTGGATGGGTGGACGATCGGGACGGTCCACGCATCGAGGTGACCCATCCCGAACAGATCGAGGTACTTGGGCGGCAATGACCACGCTTCCTAAAAAATTTGCCCTTCGTGCCTCCGCCTTGGCGGTTAGCGTGTTTGCTATAACGGCTTGCTCCTCGATTACGGGCTCCAACATCAGCGTTGGCCGGACCGGGGACAATCCTGCGCCTTCAGTGTCGCAGGAAACGCTCACGGGCGACGATGCCATTGGCCGTCGCGAGCATCCGCGCATTGTTGCAACCTATGGTGGGGTCTATGAAGACCGCCAAGCCGAGATCATGGTTGCGCGGATTGTGGGCCGCCTGTTGGCTGCCGCAAACCAGCCCAATGTGCAGTTCCAAGTGACGATCCTCGACACCTCGGAAGTGAACGCTTTTGCGCTGCCGGGCGGCTATATTTATGTGACCCGCGGGATTTTGGCGCTGGCCTCGGATACGAGCGAGCTGGCGGCCGTTCTCGCGCACGAAATTGCCCACGTGACGCTGCGCCATGCGCGCGCGCGCACCGACAAGACCCGGACCACACAAATTGTGGACCGCGTGGTCACAGGGATTTTCGGTGGGGATAAATCGAGCGATGCCGCTGCCGATCGGACGCGTCAATCCTTGGCGGCCTTTAGCCAGAACCAAGAGCTTGAGGCGGATCGTGAAGGGATCAAGTTTGCCGGTAAGGCTGGCTATGATCCAACCGCTGCGGCGCGCTTCTTGGGCGTTATGAGCCGGTTTGCGGCCTTCTCGGCCGGTGCTGCTAAGGGCGATGGTTTCTTGTCATCGCACCCATCGACGCCAGCGCGCGTTGAGACCGCGTTGAGCTCGGCACGCTTGTTTGGTGCGGGTGCTGTTGGTGAGACCGATCGCGAGGGGTATCTGGCGGCCATCTCTGGCATGACCTTTGGCGATAGTCCGGCGCAGGGCAGTATTGTGGGCCAGCGCTTCGTTAATCCGGCGCGCAAGTTCACCTTTGCCGTGCCGCAAAACTATGCGCTGCAAAATGCGCAGAGCGCGGTTGTGGGCGTAGCGGGCGATGGGGAAGCGGTGCGCTTTGATAGCGCGCAGGTCCAAGGCAATATGGAGCTGACGGCGTACCTCAAGTCCGGCTGGATAGCGGGCCTGAAGGCCGACACCGTTCAGGCGCTGAATTACAACGGCATTGAGATGGCGTCGGGCCTCGCGCAGACGGACCAGTGGTTCTTCCGCGTGGCGGTGATGCGTATGGATGGCGAAGTGTATCGCTTTATCTTTGCGGCCAAGGCTGACAGTCAGCGTTTTGCGCAGGGCTTTGATACAACGCTCCAAAGCTTCCGTCGCACGACGGCGGCCGATCTGGCCCCGATCCGGAAAACCTCTATTCGTTTGGTGACGGCTAAGGCTGGGGATACGGCCAATAATTTGGCAGCGCAGATGGCCAATATTCCGGCCGGACGCGACCTGTTCTTTATCTTGAACAACCTCTATCCGGGCGATGAGCTCAGAGCCGGTCAGCGCTATAAAATCGTGGCGGTGCAGTAGCGCTTAGAGGTTGGCGGCTTTTTCAGCAAAAATATTGGCCGCGTTCCCGTATTTGAGCAGATTTTCAATGCTGGGGCCGAGCACAGAGGCTGAAGCTAGGGCCGTCAGGCTGAGAAGCGCGGCAATGAGCACATATTCGATCGCTGTGGCGCCACTGGTGTCACGTATAAAGCGCGAAAATGTTGTGCTCAGCATAGGGCCTCCAAACTTGCCCTATGCCGCTCTCCTCAAAGCAGATCGCACAGGGCCGCGATGAGCGGTTCATCGGCTGGGGGCATGGGGTAATCTCGCAGAGCCTGCGGGCGGACCCATTTGAGGGCCTGGTGCTCGTTGGTTTGCGGCGTGCCTTGCCACTTCCGACAGGCGTAAAGTGGCATCAACAGGTGAATATTATCGTAAGAATGGGATGCAAATGAAACCGGTGCGAGGCAGGCCTCCTTGGTTTCAATACCCAGTTCTTCGCGCAGTTCGCGGATAAGGGCTGCCTCTGGCGTTTCGCCGGGTTCGACCTTCCCACCGGGGAACTCCCACAGACCCGCCATGTTCTTGCCCTCGGGGCGCTGGGCGATCAGCACGCGACGGTCGGCATCGACAAGAGCGCAGGCGACAACAAGGAGAACAGGCTTATCGCTCACTTGGGGGCTCCGGGGATGCGGTAGTGATAATCATATTGATGGGTGTAGCCGAGCTCTGAATAGAGCGCGATAGCGGCCGGATTGTCGCCTTGGACATTGAGGGCGGCAAATTTGGCGCCCTGTTTTTTGGCCCAAGCCAGGCCCGAGTTCATCATGGACTTGGCGAGCCCCTGACGGCGACGTTGGGTGTCAGTGATGACATTGCCGGTGATGACAATGCCATCGGCAATGGCCATGAGGCCTGAGGCCACGGCTTGCCCATCACGCGTGAGCACCACGCCGGTGGCGGGCACCTTCAAAACCGCCATCAGATTTGTGAACCCGGTCAGCGTCGTGTCGTCATAAGACTGAAGCTGCTGCTGAGCTGCGACAAATTTGGGGTCCGTGACGCTGAGGAAATGCGCCTCGGCGTCTGCTTCATGATCGCCTAGGTCCATCGCATAGACATGGCTGAGATCAATGGTTTGCCAGCCCGACTCGTCGAGCGTGGCGGACACTTCAGGAGCCGCGAGCGGGGTGATGCGGAAAACTGGCTTGGTTTTGCGAATGATCATCCACGTGCTGGCCGAGATGATGCGAAGATCGGCGTCTTCGAAATCATCAGGGTCAAAGCACTGGGTTGAGTTGGCGCGTTTGGTGTAGCCACCTGATGCGCGTCGTACCCAAGAGCCATCCCATTTTTCTTCGATGCCGGGCCAGGCGGATAGCCCGGCGCGTTCAATCGCTTCGACGTCTGGGATGCTCATTGTGGTACTCCGCGTGACGACCGAATTAGCTCCGGTAGTCGCCGTTGATGGTGATGTAACCGTGGGTCAGATCGCAGGTGTAGATGGTGGCGCGGCCTTCGCCCATGCCGAGCGATACGGTGAGCTCAAGCTCTTCGCCCTTCATGTAAGCGCTGGTGGCGGCTTCATCATAACCATGAGCGCGCTCGCCATCCTTGGCGACGACGAGATCGCCGAAGCGGATGGAGAGCTTATCGCGGTCCGCTGGCTCGCCGGCCTTGCCGACGGCCATAACCACGCGGCCCCAATTGGCGTCTTCGCCGGCAATGGCGGTCTTGACCAATGGGCTATCAGCAATGGCCTTGCCGATGCGGAAGGCGCTTTCGTCAGAGACTGCGCCTTCGACGTGGACGGACACTTGCTTGGTGGCGCCTTCGCCATCGCGGACAGTGAGGATAGCCAATTCGAACAGCACGTCAGCCAAGGCCTGGCCGAAGATTTCTGCGCGCGGATCATCGAGCGATGCAATCGGCTCGACAGCGGCCTTATTGGTGGCGAAAACCAGCAGCGTATCGGAGGTGGAGGTGTCGCTATCAACGGTGATGGCGTTGAAGGTGGTCTGGACGTGACGGCTGAGGAGCGCCTGCAGAACCGGTGCTGCGATCGGCATGTCGGTGACGACAAAGCTCAGCATGGTCGCCATGTCCGGCGCAATCATGCCCGAACCCTTGGCAATACCGTTGATCTTGATCTCAGTGCCGTCAATGTCCAGGACAGCGCCGGAGAGCTTTGGATAGGTGTCCGTGGTCATGATGGCCTTGGCAGGCTCGATCCACGGCATGAGGTTCATGCGGGTCGCGGTTTCGTCGAGAACGCCATCAAACTTGGACGCATCGATCAGCTCACCGATAACGCCGGTCTGAGCGATGAACACTTCCGAAGGGGAACAGCCGAGCGCCTTGGCAGCGGTTGCGGCGATGTGCTTGACGCTTTCGCGGCCCTTCATGCCGGTGAAGGCATTGGAATTGCCCGAGTTGACGACGAGGCCACGGGCGATGCCGCCGGGCAGGTTTTCGCGGCACAACTCGACAGCGGCCGACGAGCACAGCGAGCGCGTGAGAACACCAGCAACGGAGGTGCCTTCATCAAACGCCATCAACAGAACGTCGGTGCGGTTCTTGTACTTAATGCCAGCTTCGGCAGTGGCGAAGCGAACGCCTTCAATCGCTGGGAGCTCGGGGAAAGTCTTCGGCGCGAGCGGTGATACCGGAATTGCGGCCATGGGCGAAACCTCAAAGGCAAATCGATTGCTTTCCGGTTTGCCTCAAAGGTGTGACGGACGCAAGGCAGAGCAGAAGGAGTGTAACTGCAGTGCGGTGTTTTTAACCAATAGGCTTACGCCCGGTGATGAATTTTGCAAACCGGCGGTTGATGAAAGGCGAGATGAGTATGGCAAGGCTTGAGCTGACCACTGGCACTAAAATCAAAGTTCTTTGCCAAAGTTCCCAAGTTTGGGTCAGCGGGCCAAGTGCGTAGAGCCCAAGAGTGACGAGGGGATAAACGGCAATGGTGAGGAGGAGGGCCAGTCTGACGCGGGCGGGGATGGGCATGTCTGGGATCTCTAATGAAACGATACGTTTCGTATGTAATGAAACGGGCCGTTTCGTTCAAGTCTTTTCTTCGAGTGCCGCCTCAGGCATATTCGGGGGATGGACCACAAAGACTCTCAAGCTGACCCCACCGGCGCTGTGACGCGAAAATCAATCGGCGCGCGCCGCAATCCGGCGAGCCAAGAAGCCATTCTGGATGCGGCGGAAGCCGTGCTAAAAGAAGGCGGCGTGGCTGGGTTTTCGATTGAAGCGGTCGCTAAAAAGGCCCGTGCTGGTAAGCCAACCATCTATCGCTGGTGGCCAAACAGGACCGCGCTAATGCTCGACGTCTACCGGCGGTTTAAAAACGAACGCCCGTTTCCCGACACGGGTAGCTTGCGCGCGGACCTTGTCGCATTCCTCGACAATCAGCTGCTCGGGTTCTGGCACAACAGCCTCGCCGCCACGGTCTATCGCGCGCTGATTGCCGAGGCGCAGACCGATCAAGCGGCGGCCGATGCGCTTTATGCGTATCAGGAAGGCCGCAAAGCTGTGGTTATTGAAATCATCGAAAAGGCCAAGCTGCGTGGGGAGTGCGCGCCCGAGGTCAATTCCGAGTTGATCGTTGATCTCATCGTCTCCTACGCCTGGCACCAGCTTTTGCTTGGGCGGGTCGAGGCGGCCATGGGGACAATCGAGGCCGTCGTCGATAGCGTGCTGCGCGGCGCGTTGAACAGCACCACAAGATAAAAAAAGCCCGGTGCGAGACCGGGCTTTCTTCGTACAGTGTGACGAGGATTATTGAGCGGGGGTAGCCGCTTCCGCTTCTGCGGCTTCCTGTTCGTCGAACTTGGCCTTGAGGGCCTCGTCGTTAATGGTGATGTCCAAGCCATCCATCAGTGTGGTGACCTTGTCGTTGAACGTGGTCATCATCAGCTGCTGCTGGATTTGGCCTGCAACCTGTTCAAAGGTTGGCGGAGCCGACTGGCGCTTTTCTTCAAGCTTGATGATGTGCCAGCCGAACTGGGACTGAACTGGCGCCGAAATGTCGCCGGTGTTTTCAAGCGCGAAGGCCGCTTCTTCGAATGGAGCGACCATCATGCCCTTGCCAAAGAAACCAAGATCACCACCGTTGGCGGCACCTGGATCAATGGAGTTTTCAGCCGCGAGCTTGGCGAAATCTGCACCCTTGTCGAGCTCGGCCTTGAGTTCATTGGCCTTTGCTTCCTCTTCAACGAGGATGTGGCGGGCGTGAACTTCGTCTTCCGGAGTGTATTCGGCAACGAACTTGTCGTACTCGGCGCGGGCGGCTTCTTCGGTCACGCTCGCAACGATCTGTTCGTTGAAATAGGCGCGACGCAGAGCGCGTTCTTCGAGGTAATCAAGGCGCTGAGCGAAGGTCTCGGTCTTGTCCATACCCGCTTCGCGAGCCGCTTCAGCCATCACCTTCATGTCGATGAGGATGCGCACGAGAAACGCGCGACGTTCGTCGGGCGGGAGCTGTGCCAGATCCTGTGCCATGTCTTCGGCGGCGAAGGTCAGGTCAGCTTCGGTAATGGAGTGCGCGCCAATGGTGGCAACGACCGCATTCTGATCAGGTGCTGCAGGAGCGGCGTCTTGCGCGTAGGTGGCAAGAGCAGGAACCGCGAGCAGGACTGTCGCGAGGCTAGCAGCGCGCAGCAGGCGCAAGGCAGGGTTCTGCATAGGGATTAGGTCTCTCCTTTGCCGATGTCGGATCGGCACTACCGAATCTTTGTTCTTTCCGGCTCGCACGACATGACGGCTAAAATGTGCCGTGCACTCCGTTGTGTCTGGCACTATAAATCTATCGCAACGCCCGGAAAGTCAGAGGCTTGCTGTGGTGTGGCTGATTTCGGATACGTTGACAAGACCACCCCTCACTCTTACATCTCACCCGCTTTTCCAAAAGCATGGGCCCGCTGTCGCGCCCAACCAAAATCGCGCAGTGGACATGCAAGACTTCGCTCAGAGAAGCTGATTAGGCTTTTTCTGATGAGTCGCGATGAGTTGAGAGACGCCATAGGCGCTGTCCTTAACTCGTTATGACTCCGAATTAAAAAGGACCAGAACACATGGCACTTACTGCTCTTGCCCGGAAAATCTTCGGGTCACCGTCCGATCGACAGGTGAAGCGGTATCAGAGCAAGGTAGCGGCGATCAACGCGCTGGAACCGGAACTGGTCAAGCTTACTGACGAGCAATTGCGCGCACGCACCACTGAGTTCAAGCAAAAGCTTGAGCAGGGCGCTTCGCTCGATGATTTGCTTATCCCCGCTTTTGCGACCGTGCGTGAAGCCGGTAAGCGTGCCTTGGGCATGCGCCACTTCGATACGCAGATGATCGGCGGCATGGTCATGAATGACCGCGCTATCGCTGAAATGCGCACCGGTGAAGGCAAGACGCTGGTTGCGACTTTGCCAATGTATCTCAATGCGCTGACCGGTAAGGGCGCGCATCTGGTGACCGTGAACGACTACCTTGTGCGTCGCGACGCGCAGTGGATGGGTCAGCTCTATAATTTCCTCGGCCTCAGCTATGGCGTTGTGGTGCCAGGCATTTCGGACACCGAGCGTAAGGCGGCTTATGCGGCCGATATTACCTACGGCACCAATAATGAGCTCGGGTTCGATTATCTTCGCGACAACATGAAATACTCGCGCGCCCAGATGGTGCAGCGCGGGCATGAATTTGCGATCGTCGACGAAGTGGACTCGATTCTGGTCGACGAAGCGCGGACCCCTCTGATCATTTCGGGTCCGTCGGAAGATCGTTCTGATCTTTATGTGAAAATCGACAAGCTGATGGCGATCATCGGCGAGGGCGATTTCGAGCATGATGAAAAGCAGCGTTCGGTGACGCTGACCGATCAGGGCACGGAAAAGCTGGAAGAAGCACTGGCGGCCGAAGGCCTGCTCAAGAGCTCGTCCATGTATGACGTTGAGAACGTGGCGCTGGTTCACCACGCCAACTCGGCTCTGCGCGCCCACAAAATGTTCCGTCGCGACAAGGACTACATCGTTCGTAACGATGAAGTCGTGATCATCGACGAGTTCTCGGGCCGCATGATGGCGGGCCGCAGGTATTCGGAAGGCCTGCATCAGGCGCTTGAAGCCAAGGAAGGTGTCAAGATCCAGCCAGAAAACCAGACGCTGGCCTCGATCACCTTCCAGAACTATTTCCGTCTCTACAAGAAGCTTGCTGGCATGACCGGTACGGCGGCGACGGAAGCGGAAGAATTTGCGGACATCTACCGTCTCGGCGTGATCACTGTTCCGACCAATCTGCCGGTTCAGCGTATCGACGAAGACGATGCGATTTTCCGTACGGCAGACGAAAAGTTCAATGCCATCGCCGACCTGATCAAGGAATGTCAGGATCGTGGTCAGCCGGTTCTGGTGGGCACGACCTCGATTGAAAAGTCGGAAATGCTCGCTGACCTTCTGCGCAAGAAGAACGTTGGTACGATGAACGTGCTCAATGCTCGTCACCACGAGCAGGAAGCGTTTATCGTTGCGGACGCGGGTCTGCCGGGCGCCATCACTATTGCGACCAACATGGCTGGTCGCGGTACCGACATTCAGCTCGGTGGTAACCTTGAGATGCGCATCCAGCGGGATGCGGAAGGTCTTGAGGGTGCTGCGCGCGATGCCAAGATCGAAGAGATCAAGGCCAAGATCGCCGATGACAAGGCCAAGGCGCTGGCGGCAGGCGGGCTGATGGTTATCGGCACGGAACGCCATGAGTCGCGTCGTATCGACAATCAGCTGCGTGGTCGTTCGGGCCGTCAGGGTGACCCCGGTCACTCAAAGTTCTTCCTGTCGCTGCAGGACGATCTGATGCGTATTTTCCCTGTCGACAGCATGGATTCCATGCTCGGCAAGCTTGGTCTTGAGCAGGGCGAAAGCATCACGCACCCTTGGGTTACCAAGGCGATTGAACGCGCGCAGGGCAAGGTTGAAGCCCGCAACTTCGATATTCGTAAGAATATCCTGAAGTACGACGACGTTATGAACGATCAGCGTAAGGTGATCTTCGAACAGCGTCTCGAGTTCATGGATGCGGAAGACGTATCTGAAACCATCACAGAAATGCGCCACGAGGTGGTGAGCAATGTGGTGGGCAAGGCCATTCCGCCGCGCTCTTATCCCGATCAGTGGAACATTGAGCAGCTGACCGCTGCGACCAAGACCTATCTCAATGTTGACGCGCCTATCGCTGAATGGGCTGCGGAAGAAGGCATTGAAGCCGAGGTTGTTGAAGAGCGTATCCGCGAGGCGGCAGACGCTGTCATTGCGGCCAAGCACGAGAAATACTCGGGCGAAGTGATGAAGCAGGTCGAAAAGACGATCCTGCTGCAGTCGCTCGATGGTCTCTGGCGCGAACACCTCGTGATGCTTGACCACCTCTCCAAGGTTGTCGGCTGGCGCGGTATTGCGCAGCGCGACCCGCTGACCGAATACAAGCAGGAAGCCTATGAGCTGTTCCAGTCGCTGCTGGCGAACCTGCGTGAATTGGTGACGACGCAGCTCTCCCACGTTGAGTTGCAGGTGCGCTCGCCTGAACAAGAACAGGCTCTTGCGCAGCAGCAAGCGCAGGCTGCGCAGGGTCTTGCAGCGGCCGCCGCAGCGTCTGCTGCGCTGGCTCCGCAAGTGGCTCGCGAACCCTTGGCGCCAATTGATCCGGCTCTGCTCGTCGGCGTTTCGCGCAATGCGGATTGCCCATGCGGTTCGGGCAAGAAGTTCAAGCACTGCCATGGTGCCTTCGCTTAAGCGAACGGCATCCAGAATTGAAAAGGCCCGGAGCGATCCGGGCCTTTTTTATTGGGGGGTTAGCAGGTGACGCGTATTTCAGCGTAGCCGGTGAGGCCTTCGTCGCCCGAGGAGGTGACCGAAACGGTGCAGGTCGAATTGGGCAGTGGGACCGCGACGCCAGAGGGGACAATTGTTCCGTCCACAAGGGTGATGTAGCCGCTGTCGACAAGGCTGACGTCGATCGTGGCGGGCTGATCGCAGATGGGGTAGCTGTCGCCAGTGGTGACGAGGAGGCGCATGCCTGCGGGTAAGCAATCATCGCTCACGCCTGCTGTGGGCGCTGGGGTGGTCAGGGGAGCGGGCACAGGCGCTGTTGTAAGCGGCGACGCTGGAGTAGGCTCTGGGGCGCTTGTTTGGCGCTCTTCGAGAGCGGTAAGGCGTTCCGTGAGGGCGCTGAGCTGCTGGGAGCCGGAATTTGAATTGCTGCCACGGGCGTAAAGATCGAGGCTGACGCGGAGCTGCGCCAACTCGGTCGAGAGGCGCATAATCTCGTTTTGATTGGCGAGGTGCAGCGTCGCTGCTGCGCCGGCTACGCCAATGGCCACGATCATGCTGGCAATCGAGAGAACAATCGGAATTTTGGACGGCCGCGCCACAGGAGGCTGGTGATCCTCGGACGCAAAGTCTTCGGCTGGAACGATGGTTTCATCGATCAGTGTGGACGAAATATCGGGCTCAACACGGATGTCCTCGTCTCGGCGATCCGGCGTATCGGCTTTTTTCTCGTCCACGTCTGTCTCCTAAGGTCCCCTGCCATTGCAGCATAGTGGGGCCGGAATGCGGCACCAACGCGTGTTATGGGCGTTGGGCTGCAGAGGTGGGCAGTGTAGCAGGCTTGCCGGTGAAGACCGGTGGAATGTTTGGGTTCTGGCCGGGGTTGCCAAGACCAATGGCGCTGCCGATGCCGGAAACAAAGCCGGTGATGGCTTCGCTGCGCTGCTTGAGGGCGGCCTCGGTGGCAGCGGCGCGTTGGGCGGCGGTCATTTGAGCGTCCATCAGCTTTTGCAGCGCGGCTTCGTCAGCGGCCACCTTCGACTTTACAGTGTCGCTCAAGCTTGTCGGCGGGCAGGCACCCATGGCGTCGAGTGGGCCAGAGCTTTTTGGGTTGAAGATGTAGCGGCCTTCGCAAACGTCCCAAGTGGGTGGAACTTTGTTGATGTCGAAAGCTTCGTAGCCGACCTTGATGTTCTTCCAGAACTCAAGATGCGGGCTGGTGGCATGCTTGGCCATATTGGCCGTTGTCATGCGGAACGGATAGATTTGCAGCTGGAAGGTGGGGTTGCCACCCTTAAAGCTTTCGCGGGCCAGCGCATAAATTTCAGCGATGCCCTCGTCGGTCATGGCATAGCAGCCGACCGATTTACAATCGCCGTGGACCATCAGGTTCGAGCCGGTGCGGCCGTGGGCGCGGTCAAATTTGTTCGGGAAACCGGTGTTGAACGCGAGATAATAGTTGGACTTGGGATGCATCAGGCCAGGCGAGATGGTGTAAAAACCTTCGGGGCTCTGACGATCACCTTCCTTGAATTTCGGGCCGAGATCGCCCGAATAGGAGCAGATCTCATAGGTCTTGAAGAGGCGATATGTGCCGTTGGCAGACTTCTTCCAAACCTCAAGAATTTCTTCTTCCTTGAAGATACGGATGACCATGCCGTCGCTGGGCGACGAGCTGATGTTGCGCAGCGCCTGGACCATTTCTCCGGTGAGCGGAATATTGTGGCGATTATCGCCACCTTTGACAAAGCTTGAGCACGCCGCCAGCGCTAAAGTCACAAGCGACAAGACAACGAAAGCGCCAAGACGGTTGAAGAAGGTGGACAATTGTCAGCTCTAGTTAGAAGCGCCGGAGACAGCGCACAAGGTTAGCGCATTATGACTTGTCGCGGTGAACGAAGCCTTATCAAGGCGCCAATTCTACGCGCTTCGCTTTTGGCTCACGATACTGTGTAGGAGGGCACAGGCACAAAAAAAACGCCCCGGAAATCCGAGGCGTTTTTAATTCGTGATCGGTGCCAGACCTTAGAGGTTGGTCCCAATGGCGAGGAATTTCTCGCGGCGGTGTTCGCGGGTTTCGAGGCGCGACTTGCCATCGAAATCCTTGAGGAAGGTCGCAATAGCGCGGCGGGTCGATTCCATGATCGCCGGATGGTGGCGATGGGCGCCGCCAGTGGGTTCGGTGATAATGCCGTCGATGACGCCAAAGCCCAGGAGGTCCTGTGCGGTGATCTTCTGCGCGGTTGCCATGTCCTGAGCGCGGGCTGCGTCGCGGAACAGAATCGATGCACCCGCTTCTGGCGAGATGACCGAATAGATGGCGTTTTCGAGCATCAGCACGCGGTTGGCTGTGGCAATGGCGATAGCGCCACCAGAACCACCTTCACCGATGATGATCGCAAGGTTTGGAACGCCCAGCTCAAGGCCCTTTTCGGTCGAACGGGCAATGGCTTCTGCCTGACCGCGCTCTTCAGCGCCGATGCCAGGATAAGCGCCTGCAGTGTCAACGAAGGACAGAACCGGAACCGAGAAACGATCGGCCATGTCCATGATGCGAACGGCTTTACGATAGCCTTCCGGATTGGCCATGCCAAAATTGTGCTTGAGGCGTGTCTCGGTGGAGTTGCCCTTTTCCTGGCCAAGGATGGCCACGGGAACACCGTTGAAACGGCCGAAGCCTGCTTGCAAAGCTGCGTCTTCACCGAACTTGCGGTCTCCGGCGAGCGGGGTCCATTCGGTAATGAGGGTGCGCACATAGTCAGAAAAATGCGGACGCTGTGGGTGACGCGCGACCTGTGTCTTCTGCCAAGGGGTGAGCTTGCGATAAATCTCCACCAGCGCTTCGTCGGCGCGTTGGGAGAGTCGCGTCACTTCCTCATCAATGGAGACAGCCTGATCGGTCTGCGCCAAGGATTTGAGTTCAGCGATCTTTGCTTCCAGATCGGCGACTGGCTTTTCGAAATCGAGATAAGACTGCATCCCACCGCCCGTAGGGGTCATTGTTTAAACGCAAAAGCGCCTGCGCTGCTGTTGCGCCTTAAAGTGGCCGGAAAGTGGCGGCGACGCAACGCAGAGTCAAGCTTAGCGAGAGAATTGGTTCCAATTTCGTGAGGATGGAGCATCACGAGTTGGCCAAAGGGTGATGCGTTTCGACCAGATCGCGCAGTTTTTCGTCCAGAACATGGGTGTAAATCTGGGTTGTCGAAATATCGGCGTGGCCAAGCAGCGTTTGGACAATGCGCAAATCTGCCCCACCGGCGAGCAGATGGCTGGCGAAGGCGTGGCGGAGAACGTGGGGTGCGACTCGGTTTGCGGAAATGCCGGATCGGGCCGCCAGCGCTTTCAAATCGCGGCCAAAGACCTGACGGGCCAAATAGCCATCCTCACCCTTGGCTGGAAAAAGCCAAGGACCGGGCGGCAGTTGCGTAAGCCAAGAGCGCACAGCATCTCGTGCACGGTCGTTCATAGGAACAACGCGCTCTTTTTTGCCCTTGCCCACGACGGTGATGTAGGCGGCTTCGCGCAGTACCGCAGCACGGCGCAGACTGACCAGCTCAGAAACGCGCAGCCCGGTGGCGTAGAGCAGTTCGAGCAGCACATAAAGGCGCTGGGCATTGAGCTGTTTTGCCGGCTCCTGGGAGGCGTTTGCTTCCTCTTCGGCGAGCGAGAGCAGTTTATCCACTTCTTCCACAGAGAGCACTTTGGGTAAGGCGCGCGCCGTGCGCGGAGAGGCGACAATGCGTGTTGGATTATCGCCGCGCAGATTGTCGGCGCAGAGGAATTTGTGGAACTGGCGAATGGCCGATAGGCGGCGCGCGGCGGAGGAGGCCGACAGGCCTGTGGCATGCAGCCAATCGAGATAGGCCGTCACACTGTCGCGCGTGCAGGTGAGTAGGGTCTCGCTGCGGTCGGCAACGAAATCGGCATAGTCATTGAGGTCGCGGCGGTAGGCATCGAGTGTATTGGCCGCCGCGCCGCGTTCGGCGCTCATCATTTCAAGAAAAGCGCCGACGAGATGGGTCCCACTCATTGGGCAGCTGGCTGGCTGGTAACATTGGGCTGCGGCAGCATCGACCCTGCGCCCGTGCCGCCGTTTGTGCCTGCGCCGGTTGGCCCGAGAAGGTCACGCGTCGGCACGCGCTGGCTAACCTCTTTCGGGGTTGGCTCGACAAAGCTGATGAGGGCGAACATGCCAGCATAGACCAAGCCGCCAAGGAAAATCAGCGTGATGAGCATCCGGAATAGTGTAGGCATTTTGGTCCTTCGCGCCGCGCGCCCGGCCTGATGAGTGCGCAAAATCTGCTGATGTGTTTCTGTGGTCAATCTGACCGATTTCACGCTGTTTAATCAACTGGTCCAAGGCTTCGCTTGACAGCTTGCGCGCTGATCGGTTGAAAGCGAGAGTGAATGCAGAGGGCCTCAGGTGAAAAACGGCGACGGCGGCGGTGCGAAGCAAGGCCGGGCGAAGGCCCTGGTGAACAGACTTGGGGGCAAGCCGATTGTGCTCGTGGGCATGATGGGCGCGGGCAAAACGACCGTTGGGCGGCGCTTGGCCAATCGCATGGGGCGCCTCTTTGTCGATAGCGACGAAGAGATCGAACGCGCGGCGCAAATGACCATTCCCGAGATTTTCGCTCAAAGGGGCGAAGTCGAGTTTCGCGCTGGCGAGCTGCGCGTTATCTCGCGTCTTCTCAAAGAAAAAGACATTATCCTGGCGACCGGTGGCGGTGCTTTTGTGCAGCCCGAAACACGCGCGGCGATCAAGGATGAAGGCCTTTCTGTCTGGCTCAAGGCTGATGCGGATGTGTTGTTTGAGCGCGTCTCGCGCCGCTCCAATCGTCCGCTTTTGCAGACGCAGGACCCAAGAGGAACGCTTGAGAAGCTCATTGCTGAGCGCTACCCGATTTATGAAGCGGCTGACGTGACGGTGATGAGCCGTGATGTGCCGCAAGAAACTGTTGCGACAGACATCGTGTCGGCGGTTCTCGACTACCTCAGGACAAAGAAATAATGGCTCAAATCGACCACACCGTGCATGTCGCGCTGGGCGAGCGCGCCTATGACATCCTCATCGGGCCGGGCCTTCTGGATGATGCGGGTGCTGTTCTGGCAGAAAAATTTCCGGGGCGTCGCTATGGCATCGTCACCGATGAAAACGTGGCTCGGGCGCAGCTGCCGCGTCTCGTCAAAAGCCTAGAAGACGCGGGCCTGTCGTACAGCACAGTGGTTGTTCCTGCCGGGGAAGCCAGCAAGTGCTATGCGGTGCTCGAAGATGTGGTCGAGGGATTGCTGTCGGCGAAGTTGGAACGCGGCGACCTCGTCATTGCGCTCGGTGGCGGCGTGATTGGTGATCTGGCAGGCTTTGCAGCCTCGATCACCCGTCGCGGCATGGATTTCATCCAGATGCCAACATCGCTTCTGGCGCAGGTCGATTCGTCGGTGGGCGGCAAGACCGGGATCAACTCCCCGCATGGCAAAAACCTTGTCGGCGCTTTCCATCAGCCAAAGCTGGTGCTGGCCGATCTCTCGACACTCGATACGCTTGATGCGCGCCAGTTCGCGGCGGGTTATGCCGAAGTGGTCAAATACGGCCTCATCGATGACCCTGAGTTCTTCGATTGGTTGGACGCTAACCGGGTGGAGATTTTCAATGGCGGCGTCGCCCGTGGCGAAGCCATTGCGCGGTGCTGTGCGCATAAGGCGCGGGTCGTCATCGAAGACGAAAAAGAAATCGGCGTGCGCGCCTTGCTCAATCTTGGGCACACCTTTGGCCATGCGTTGGAAAAGGACACTGGCTATTCCGACCGGCTGCTGCATGGCGAAGGCGTTGCCATCGGCATGGTCTTGGCTCATGGGTTTTCGACCAAGCTCGGCTTGGCGCCGGGGCAGGACAAAACCCGGGTAGAGGCGCACTTGAAGGCCGTCGGCTTGCCTACCACATTGGCAGATATTCCCGGACCTCTCGGTTCGACCGAGACGTTGATGGCCGCCATCGCGCAGGACAAAAAGGTGAGCCGGGGTGCTCTGACATTCATTCTGACCCGCGGGATCGGACGCTCTTTCATAGAAAAGAATGTCGATCCCACGGCGGTCAGAGATTATCTCAACGAGATGCGCGCTTAGGCGTCACTCGGATTTCAGCACTTGGATGTTGAGCGCATGGATTTGCGTCTTCAACTCATCGTTAAGTGCTCCCATAACAGCGCGGTGTTGCGCAATGCGTGTCATCCCGTCAAAATTGCGGGTCGCGATTCTGACACGAAAATGAGTTTCACCGCCTTCGCGCCAGCCGGCGTGGCCCGCGTGGTGGTGAGATTCATCGATGACCTCAAGATGGGTGGGGTCGAATTGTTCTGTGAGCTTGGCTCGAATGGTGTCCACCATGGACATTGGGTCGGCTCCGCTTTGGTTTGAAGACGTAACTAGAGCATCGGGTTGAAAGAGGGAAACCGCTTTTCAACCGCCCCGATGCAACAAATGAGTGCAATGAAACCGCAATCTAAGCTCTTCGATAGTATCCGCATTAGTAAGCGTCAGGATGACAAGCCTGCCGCGATCGAGATCACGTGTGATTGGGAAGGCTGCCAAGAGGCCGGCGAATATAAGGCTCCAAAGGGCCCGCGCTCTGAAGGTCAGTACCATACCTTCTGTCTCGAACACGTCCGTCACTACAACAAGGCGTTCAACTATTTTGCTGGCATGAGCCCGGAAGAGCTCGACGAAGCGCTACATACGCCGCCCAAGGCGGAAAGCCGTTCGACCTTTGCTACAGGCAATCCGGGGGCTGCACGCGCTGCGAGCACACAGATGCCGGGCCGCCCAGGCGACAAATATGGCGATCCGTTTGGTGTCTTCGCTCGCTACCGCTATCAGCAGAGCAAGAAGCCAGCCTCGGAACGCGTTAAGCCGCTGAGCGAGCTTGATCGTCGTGCGCTGGAAACCATGGGCTTTGCCGCCCGTGCAAGTTCTGACGAGATTAAGACCGCCTACAAGAACCTTGTAAAGCTGCACCACCCGGACGTTAACGGCGGCGACTCTTCGTCTGAAGAGCGTCTTCGTGCGGTTATTGCAGCCTATTCTCAACTCAAGAAATCAGGTCTGGTGGTTCGCTAAGTCTAGGGGCAAATAGGGGTGATCCAACACCTACCCGCCCAGAGACGAAGCTGCTATAGACGCTGTGCCTAATTTGCCAGTTCAGATAATCGACGAGCCCAGACCATGACTGAATTTGCCAACCTGCCCGACACTGAATACAGCGCGCGGGAACTCTTCGGTATCGACACCGATATGAAGGTCATGGGCTATAAAGAGCGCACCGATCATGTGCCGCCGCTCGATCCCGATTATCTGTTCGACCGCAACACCACGCTGGCGATCCTTGCAGGCTTTGCCTACAACCGCCGCGTGATGGTGCAGGGCTATCATGGCACGGGTAAGTCGACCCACGTTGAGCAGGTTGCAGCGCGTCTGAATTGGCCGCTGGTGCGCGTTAACCTCGACAGCCACGTGTCGCGTATCGATCTCGTCGGTAAGGACGCGATCGTGCTCAAGGACGGCAAGCAAATCACCGAATTCCGCGACGGTATTTTGCCGTGGGCGGTGCAGAACAATGTCGCTCTGGTGTTCGACGAATACGATGCTGGTCGACCGGACGTGATGTTCGTGATCCAGCGCGTTCTGGAACAGTCGGGTCGTTTGACCCTACTCGACCAGAACCGCGTTATTGTTCCGCATCCGGCGTTCCGCCTGTTCTCGACCACCAACACCATTGGTCTGGGCGATACTTCGGGCCTTTATCACGGCACGCAGCAGATCAACCAAGGTCAGATGGACCGTTGGTCGATCGTCACCACGCTGAACTACCTGCCACACGACAAGGAAGTCGGCATCGTTCTGGCCAAGAACAAGGTCTATGCCGAAACTGAAAAGGGCAAGAAGACCGTGTCGAACATGGTTCGCTTGGCCGATCTCACCCGTTCCGGCTTCATCAATGGCGATATCTCGACCGTGATGAGCCCCCGGGGCGTGATCACCTGGGCTGAAAACGCGCAGATCTTTGGTGGCGATGTTGGCTTTGCCTTCCGTCTCACCTTCCTCAACAAGTGCGATGAGCTTGAACGCCCGGTTGTGGCTGAGTTTTATCAGCGCGTCTTCGGCGAAGATCTGCCGGAAAGCTCTGCCAACCTGGCAGTGTCGGCCTAATTTTTGAAACGCCGCTCTTGGGGGTCTCCTCAAGAGCGGTGTTCTAAAAAGGTCATGGAACGAGGTTCTTGCCCACTGGCAGGAATGACGCCGGAATAGAACGGTGCGTCGGCGTCCGCACACCGGATGAAACCATGGCAACTCCTCCTCGCAGCAAAGCCAATAAGCCAGACCACACGCAGGTGTTCAAAAGCGCCATGGGCGCGACTGTGCGCGCCATTGCTGGCACTGCTGAGCTGGAAGTCACCTTCACCGCTGACCGTCCCCTTCTGACTTCGGATAAGGCGCGGATTGCCAATCTGCCGCGACTGCCGAGCAAGCGCGATATTGCTATTGCCCGTGGGCAGGGCGACGCCATGGCGATGCGTCTGGCCAGCCACAACCCCGAAACGCACCGCAAACGCGTCCCCATGGACCCGCAGGCCCGCGCCGCTTTTGATGCGCTCGAACAAGCCCGCGTTGAATCTCTAGGCTGTATCCGCATGGAGGGGATGGGGCACAACATCCACGAAATGTTGGAAGACCGCCTGTTCCGTGCCAATTTTGCAGAGGTGTCCGAGCAAAGCGATGCGCCGCTCGCCGAGGCCTTGGGCCTGATGCTGCGTGAAAAGCTTGCGGGCGTGCCTGTGCCGCCGTCAGGCCATGCGCTGGTTGATCTCTGGCGTGGGGAAATCGAAGCTAAGGCTGGCACCTCTATTGAGGCGCTGCTGAACACCTACGAAGACCAAGACGCGTTCTCGAAGGCTGCGCGCTCCGTGCTGCGCGATCTCAACCTGCTGGCCGAGGGCGAGCTGGACGATCCTTCGGAAAACGACGAGGACAATGCTGACGAGAACCAGCCCGAGCAGGCGCAGGGTTCAGACCAATCGCCAGAAGACGGCGAAGGGGAAAACGAAGAGCAGAATTCCGATCAGGATCAGCAGAGCGGGGAAAGCGAAGAGACCGGCGACGTTGAAGGCATGGAAGCCGATATGGCTGACGTGGACGAAGACGCCGAAGCGGAGTCGGGCGAAGACGCGCCGATGCCGCCGCCCGCTAAGGACGCTGACACCAAGCTCTCCAACACCTTCAATTACAAGGTGTTTACGACCAAGTATGACGAGATCGTCAAGGCGGCCGAGCTGTGCCCGCCTGATGAGCTTGATCAGCTACGGGCGCTGCTCGACAAACAGCTGGAAAATCTTGCTGGTGCCGTTGCGCGCCTCGCCAATAAGCTGCAGCGCCGCCTTATGGCCAAGCAGAACCGCTCCTGGCAGTTTGACCTCGAAGAAGGCCTGCTGGATAGCGCGCGGCTGACCCGTGTTGTCACTGACCCAATGCAGGCGCTGAGCTTTAAGGTCGAAAACGACACTGACTTCCGCGATACGGTTGTCACTCTGCTCATCGACAATTCTGGCTCGATGCGCGGTCGCCCTATCACCATTGCGGCGATCTGTGGTGATATCTTAGCGCGGACGCTGGAGCGTTGCGGCGTCAAGGTTGAGATCCTTGGTTTCACCACCCGCGCCTGGAAGGGCGGCAAGAGCCGTGAGGCTTGGCTTGAGGCCAATCGTCCGCAGAACCCGGGTCGCGTCAACGACATCCGCCACATTATCTACAAGGCGGCCGATGAGCCGTGGCGTCATGCGCGCCGCAACCTTGGCCTGATGATGCGCGAAGGCCTGCTCAAGGAAAATATCGACGGGGAAGCACTGGAATGGGCCCGCAAGCGGCTGATGGCGCGCCCTGAACAGCGTCGCATTCTGATGGTGATTTCAGACGGTGCGCCGGTCGATGACTCCACCCAGTCGGTGAACGCTGGCAATTACCTCGAAGCGCATTTGCGCCAAGTGATTGAAGATATTGAAACACGCTCGCCCATTCAGCTGGTGGCGGTGGGTATCGGTCACGATGTGACCCGTTACTATCGCCGGGCGGTCACCCTGCTCGATGCTGAAGAGCTGGCAGGCGCGCTGACCGACGAATTGGCCTCGCTGTTTGATGAAGAGCTCCCCGCCCAAGCGCGGAGACGGACACGCCGATGATCCGAAGCCTAGGCGCTGCTGCTGTTATCCTTGCTTTGACCATGCCGGTCAGCGCAGTGGATGTGACGGTTTCGGCAGCGCCGGTGTTGCGGTTCAAAGGGGTAGACGTTGACCAATGGGTTGATGGGCTGATCTTTCGCGGCGGGGTAACGCTGCAAAGCCAAGACGACACTTTTGGCGGCCTATCGGGCCTGACGCTGACGGGCGCGAACCAGCGCGTTGCCTTCGTCTCAGACCGGGGCAATTTCGTTTCTGGTCAGCTGGCTTACGACCAAAGCAATCGTCTTTTTGGCTTTATTGGCGTGAGCATAGAGCCCATGCGCAACTCCAAAGGCGAGGTGCTGCCGCGCCAGTTTGCGCGCGATGCCGAAGGCGTCGACACGGTCTGGCGCGATGGTGTGCCATCGGCCGTTCGGGTGGGCTTTGAGAACCTGACGCGGGTCGCCGATTTTGCTATCACTGATGGCCGTCCGGGCGGGGCCGCACGGGAAGTGGCCGTTCCTGAGTGGGTCAGCCAAGCACGAACCAATCGGTCGCTGGAGGCCATCTGTGTGGCTCCTCCAGCCTCCCCGATTGGGGGCTCGACCCTGTTGCTGATGGAAGATGTTCTCGACGGCGACGGTAATCACCGCGGCACCATTTTGGGCAATCGCGACAAGGGTGATGTGAGCTATGTCAACTCGCCAGTCGTGAACCCAACCGATTGCAAATTCCTGCCCAATGGCGATTTGCTGGTGCTTGAGCGGGGTGTGCAATTGATCAGCTTTGTCATGCGCTTAACGCGTGTGAAAGCGGAGGATGTGCAGGCCGGAAATCTGATGGGGGGCGAGGTGTTGCTCTCGGCGCAGGGCGGCGAGATCGACAATATGGAGAGCTTGCTCGTCCATCAGGCCCCCAATGGGGAAACCCGAATTGTCATCGGCTCGGACAATAATTTCAACGATTGGCAGCGCACGCTGCTGCTGGAATTTGCTCTGCCGGAGTGATCCCCGGCAGAAGCATTTTATGAGAGATTAGCGCTCGTTAGGCAGCGACCGGCATGCGGCGCAAGACGAGATCGCGGATCGCCTTGTAGGGGGCGAGGAGCAGTACAACCATCAATAGCTTGACGAGGAAGTCGCCTAAAGCCAGCGACTGCCAGAGCTCGACCTCGGAACCGACACCGAGGAGAGGGGCCGGGAAGGCGAGCGAGGAATCTTCCATGCCGAAGAAGGCATCAATTCCGGCAAAGGCGGGGGCCATGGCAAGGGAGAAGAAGATGATCGTGTCGAGCGCCGAGCTGAAAAGCGATGAGAAAACAGGTGCTTTCCACCAAGCGCTATTGCGTAGGCGATGGAAGATCGAGACGTCGAGCAGTTGAGCGACGAGGAAGGCCGAGCCCGAGGCAATAGCAATACGCGGGGTCGCGAGCCAGATGGAGAGAACAACCGCAACGCAGAAGCCGGCGACCACGACGAGCCGGGTTTTTTCGGGGCCAAAGGCGCGGTTGGACAGATCGGTAACGAGGAAGGCAATTGGGTAGGTGAAGGCACCCCATGTGAGGAGGTCACCCAAGTTTACACTGCCAATAGAGGCGTTTACCGGAAACTGGACGAGAATATTCGAGGCGGCCACACAGGCCACCATGGCGGCAATAGCCACCAAAAAGCGAGACAGCATCAGACTATCCTTATGTGATCCACTGATCGGCAATCGGCCGAGGCGGAATAAAAAACCGCGCGGAACTGGTTGAGCCCCACGCGGTCAAAACTTGTCAGAACAGAAACCGCTTAGCCAGCGAGAGTGGCGCGGATTTCCTTCTTGATGCCCAGAGCGAGTGGGGAGAGGTCAGCGTCAGCCTGCTTGAGCAGGAAGGCATCGAGACCACCGCGGTGCTCAACGGTACGGAGAGCTGCAGCAGAAATGCGCAGCTTAACCGGGCGGCTCAGCGCGTCGGAAAGCAGGGTCACGTTGACCAGGTTCGGGAGGAAACGACGACGGGTGCGGTTGAGAGCGTGCGAAACGCTGTTGCCAACCATAACGCCCTTACCGGTGAGTTCGCAGCGACGTGCCATATTCAATATCCTGTTTGTGTAAAGGTCCTTCGTGGCAGGCTTGCCTGCAACGGGCCTCGTTTGTGAAGAGATATAGCGCGGTCTTTAGACAAAGAGTCTGGCTGCGTCAAGGCGAGGCAGGGGTAAAGCGTCGTGAGCGCCTTGCTTAGGACTCATCGGAACGGCAGGTTGGGTGATATCCCTGATTCGTCCCGTCCGGCAGCATTACCGGCGGGTTAGTGTGGCCGAGAAACCCATGATCCGTCCTGCCTTTGCCCTGCTGGCTGCCCTTATTCCTATGACGGCACTGCCAATTTCCGCAGCGCCCGTCGAGGCCAAAGCCAGCTATGTGATCACCGTTGGCGGGATCAATGTGGCCTTGCTCGACGTTAAACTCAAGGACGATGGCGCGCGCTATAATCTTGATCTCGCAGCAAATGTGACAGGGCTTGGCTCCGTTGTCGCCAGCGGTACGGCGACAGCGCAGTCGCGTGGCCCGTCCAATGGGCAGCGTCTGCTGAGCGACAGTTTCCAGCTAGAGACCCGCGCCAATGGCGAGCGGTTTAATGTCAATGTGGACTATGCCAATCGCAATGTAACGGCCTTCACTGTCGAGCCACCTGTGCTCGATAGCTATGATCGCGTTGCTGTAGAGCGCCGCCATCTTACTGGTGTGCAAGACTTTCTGTCGTCGTTCGTGCTCAAGGGTACGGCGCTCGATCAATCCTTGTGTAACCAGACGCTCCCCATTTTTACTGGGGTGGAGCGCTTCAACATCAAGACCGGCTATCTCAAGCAGGATGAAGCGACCTCGCCGCGCACCGGCTATCAGGGGCCGCTGGTGGCCTGTTCGCTGGAATATCAGCCAGTGTCCGGCCATTTCACCAGCTCGGAAATGACAAGCTATTTAGCTGACAGCTCGCGCATCATCATCTGGTATGCGCCGCTGGCGGACAGCGGGTACTTTATTCCCTACCGCGTGATCGTCGGCACCAGCATGGGCGATCTGTCGATGGTTCTCACTCAGATGCAGTCCTGATTAGGCGTAAAACTCACGGCATTGTGATCATCGAAAGTATCGGGGCTTTGGCCCCGATTTTTTTTATGGGCGCGGATTGGCCCATCTTGGGCATGACGCTGGCACTTTTGGGCGCCAGCGTGGGCATGGGCGTGGCCTTTTCGGGCGCGGGGTCGTGACGCGAGGGCGAAAAACTTTGCACCATCAAAGGTGGCTGCGTTTTTTTGGGAGGGGCGAGAAGCGCGCACGGGCGTGGCTGTTGAGATGATGCGTGACGTTTCCGGTGCGGGGATTAGTGGCGGGTGCGGGGAGGGGACATTTGAGCGAGGCGTCGGGGCGAAAGACTTTGGTTGTGTTGACGAAAAATTGCACCGCTCTGGTTCCAATGCCCGTTACGACGAGGCGTTTCCGGCGCTGTCCAAAGCAATGGCGCTCAAGGATTTTGAGGGCGTTGGGCACTGGTCCTAGTTCAGAAAGTGCCGAGCTTCTTAACTTCGATTTAGCGGGTCGCTGGTTGTATACTGGGGTTAGTCCAAGAGAGTATGACCCCAATAGGCCGACTTAAGGCCTCGGTCGGAACCGAACGAACATGTCAGACCAACTTCGCCGGACCAGTCAAAGGCTTCAACTGTCGACCGACCATGGCAGGTATGAGTGGCTGGAAGCGATGATCAACCAGTTTCCAGATTACATCTATATAAAGGATCTGGACGGGCGCTTACTCTTCGCCAACGAGGCGGTCGTTCGCGCTAATGGGCTGGACAACATCGACCAAATCCTTGGGAAAACAGATTTTGATCTGCATCCCTACGCTGATGCAAAGAAAATTACCGATGTGGAGAACCGGGTGATCGCGACGGGAGTACCCGATCTCGGGATCGAGGAGATTTCTCTTGGCGGCAATGGCGACCGTTGGTTGATGATGTCGCGAGCCCCTTTGCGGGATAAGCACGGTCACACGGTCGGCGTCATTGGCATGTCGCGCGACATCACTTCTCGCAAAATGGCCGAGCAATTGGTGCAGGCGCAGGCGCGCCTCCTTGAACTCGTGGCGACAGGTGTTGAACTCGACAGAGTTCTCGACGAACTGATTTTGATGATCGAGACCCAGACCGTGAATGTCTCGGGCTCGGTGATGATCCGGTCGGAGGACGGGCAGAGCCTATTGCTGGCGTCAGGTCCGTCCATGCCGGAGATCTACAAGCAACGCATCCAAAGCGTGCCAATCGGCCCCGAGGTTGGCAGCTGTGGCACCGCGGCATGGTTCAATGAACAAGTTGTCGTGTCCGATATTGCCAGTGATTACCGGTGGAGCAACTTCCTCCATCTGGTTGAAGGCGTGAGTTACCAAGCCTGCTGGTCTACCCCAATCCGCTCCTCCCACGGGGAGGTTTTGGGGACCTTTGCCTTGTACTCGCCAGAGCGCGGCCCCCCTGACGCTAAACTCAACGAATTGATCGGGATCGCGGCCCATCTTGCCGGTATCGCCATCGAACGCCGACAAACGGAAGAACGCGTTCGCTTTTTGGCCACGCATGACGGATTGACCGGGCTATTAAACCGCGGCTCCATGGAGCTAGCCTTTGAGGTGACCCTTGCGTCGGCAAAAGACGTCGGTGGTCAGCTCGCTTTGGCCTTCCTAGACCTCGACAATTTTAAGCACGTCAATGACACGCTTGGTCATGCCACGGGTGATGAGCTGCTCAAGGTTATCGCGATGCGGCTTGAGCGCGAAGTGGGGGAAGACGGCATCGTCGCTCGCGTTGGCGGCGACGAGTTTGTCATCCTGATGAGCAAGCTGAAAGAGAATGTGATCGACCGGCTGGAAGCCTTGCGGGCGGCGGTCGCGGAGCCGATCCCCGTTCATGACATGATGCTCGAAATGACGTCCAGCGTGGGTGTCGCCATGCATCCGGAACACGGGTCTGACGCCACCACACTATTGGCCCATGCTGATGCCGCGATGTATCACGCCAAGGAATCCGGTCGCGACAGCTTGATGGTGTTTTCCCAAGACATCCTGGATAGCAGTAAGCAAAAGCTCGCAAAAACCGAGGAACTGCGGCGTGCTTTGCGTGAAAACGAATTCGTTTTGCACTATCAGCCCCAGTTCAATCAGCGCACCGGACAGATCAATTGTGTCGAGGCTTTGGTCCGCTGGAACCACCCAGTGCACGGCTTGATCGCACCAGCGCATTTTATACCGCTTGCCGAAGACAATGGTTTGATCGTCGCGCTGGGGCGCTGGGTGCTCGGCGAGGCGTGTCGCCAGTGTAAACAATGGGTCGATACGCTCGGGCCTGATTTTAAGGTCTGCGTGAATGTCTCTCCACGACAGTTCAAAGAGCGCACTGTCCTGAGTGACGTGCAAGACGCGCTCGCAGAGGCTGGTTTGAGCCCGCACAATCTCGAACTCGAGATTACTGAAAGCCTGATGATGCCAGATTTGCCGCTGGCGCTTGAATTGATGCGGCAACTTGGGGCCATGGGTGTCACCTTAGCCATTGACGACTTCGGGACGGGCTACTCCGGCTTGACCGCGCTGAAACGTTTTCCTGTTTCGAAGCTTAAGATTGACCGGTCATTCATTGCTGACATCCCGCACGATAGTGATGGTGAGGCCTTAACTTCGGCGATCATTGCGATCGCCCATAAATTGGGCCTGCAGATCGTGGCAGAGGGCGTAGAGACCGAAGCGCAGATGAAGTTTTTGTTGGAGACAGGCTGCGAGACCATTCAGGGCTATTTCGTCTCCAAACCACTCCCCGCGAGCGAAGCATTTGCGTTCATCACACATACGGCTGCGGCGTGAGCCGTCGTCGACTGTAACCGCATGGCGTAATGTCACGGCGGCGGTGCCGGGTTGGGTTGTACACGTCTGCTCGAGGCGGGGTGTGGAGTGCTTTTCGCCCGATGTTGGGGCGCGGTCGTCACCCCACCCTCAATCTCTCCCCCTCAAGGGGAGGGAGGCAAGGGACGATGGGGCAGAGCGATTTTTGTAGCTTGGCGCAGTCAATCGGTGGCTAGGGCAGCGTCATGAAGGCGCTGGGCTTTTTCTACGTCCGGCAGCCGAACTTCGGCCCAATCAATCATGAAGCGCAATGCAGCCAGCAATTCGCGTCCTAGGGGCGTGATCGAATAGGTGACGGTGACCGGCGTCGTTGGCTCGACGGCGCGGGTGATAAGGCCGTCCCGCTTGAGAGACTGCAGCGTTTGGCTCAGCATTTTTTGCGAAATCCCGCCGATCTGACGCTTCAGATCATTAAAGCGTGTGTCCTCATCGCCGAGCACCAGAAGAATCAACACGCTCCATTTGTCGCCGATCCGATCGAGCAATTTGCGGGTCGGGCAATCACTGTCAAAGACGCGGCCGCGTGCGGGGCGGGTTCCCTCGGGGTAACCTGGTGGGGTGAAAGTGCCGTCTTGCATGGTTGGTTCCTGTCGAGCACTAGGTCTCCCATAGAAACCATCGGAGATCAAATATGAAAGTTGCAATGTTGGGCGCGAGCGGCCGCGCTGGCTCGGAAATCACCAAAGAACTGGCTCGCCGGGGGCATGTTGTTCTGGCGGTCGACACAAATCCCGACACCGTCCCCACGGCGCCGGGCGTCACGCCGGTTAAGGGGGATGCATTCGACGCTGCGGCACTTTCCAAGCTGATTGAAGGCTGTGACGTGGTGATTAGCGCGTTACGCTTTGACGTGCCCGCAGCCACGCTGTTGGCGGCGGCCAAGCAGGCTGGCATAGGGCGGGTTCTGTTTACCGGTGGCGCGGGGAGCCTTGAGGTTGCGCCAGGGGTCCGGCTCATCGATGCCCCCGGCTTTCCTGATGAAGCCAGACCCTTTGTGCAGGGCGGGATTACCTTCCTTGAGGATCTTAAGGGGGACACAGAGATCGACTGGATCTTCTTCTCCCCGGCGGCGGACTTTTTCGCCGGTCCGCGCCTCGGACACTACCGACTGGGGGGCAATACGCTGGTCACGGATGAAGCAGGGGTGAGCAAGATCAGTTTTGCTGACTATGCCATTGCGATGGTCGATGAACTCGAACAGCACAAGCACAGCCGCGAGCGCTTCACCGCTGCTTACTGAGTGCGCTGCCGCATCGGGGGGGGGCTTCCTCATGTCCTATAGAGCGGCGTGGGGAGTGCTTTTGCCCGATATAGGGGCTCGGTCGTCACCTCACCCTCAATCCCTCCCCTCAAGGGGAGGGAGGCGAAGAGGGACCGGTTAATTGGATAGGCTGGCGAAAACTTCGTATTGGGCGGCGAAGGCGCGTTGGTAAGCTGGGCGGGATTTGGCGCGGGCGATGTAGGAAACCAGAGATGGGTGGTTTTCGAGCAGGCCCGAGCTGCCTAAGCGGCTAAGGGTATGCACCATTAAAATATCGGCGGCGCTGAAAATGCCCACCAGCCACGGGGCATCGCCAAGAGCGGCGGCGAGTTGGGTAAGGCGCGTCGTGATGCGGGCGTCGATGAGCGCAAAATGTTCGGCCTGCCAGTCTTTGTCTGCCTCAAAGAATTTGGCGCTTTCCCGTTCGAGAATGGGCGGCTCTATGGTGCTCAATGCCGCAAACATCCAGCTTATGGCCTTGGCGCGCTCGGCAGGGGTTTCGGGCAGCAGGCCGGGGTGATGCTGGGCGATGTGCAGAACAATCGCACCTGTTTCAAAAAGGGCAATATCGCCGTCTTCAAAGCTCGGGATTTGCCCGAAGGGCTGCAGGGCGAGGTGAGGCGCTTGCTTTAATTCGGCGAAGGTTAGCAAGCGCACATCATAGCGCTGCCCGACCTCTTCGAGGGCCCAGCGCACCCGCATGTCTCGCGCCAATCCTGCGCCCTTATCCGGCGCGTTTTTAAAGGCTGTGATGGTGGGCATTGGGCGCTCCTGCGCGCGGGGCGGTGGACGGTCAGTTTAAGCGCCACGACAGGAGGGTGGATAGGGGCTCGTGGTCAGTTTTGAAAACTGTGGGGCCGTTGGCTCATCGCGCGGGTGGCCACGGGGCGTTGGGAAGCATTGTTTTGCTTTTCGTGGAAGATGGGGTGAGGATCGCCGGATAGTCCTTGGGAGGAGACGATGGCAGAGAGGGTTTTGTATTATACGCCGAATTTGAACCCGCGCGTGGCGGTGGCTGTCGCGCGGCATCTCAATGCACAGGTCCAATACAAGCGCTATGCGCCAATGGGGGCAGACAAAGACGCGTTTTTGGGGCTCAATCCCAATTCGCTCGCGCCGCTTTTGGTGGAGGATGGCGTGGCGCTGTGGGAGACAGACGCTATTGCGTTGCGGCTTATTGAGCTGACCGGCAGCGATTTCTGGCCGGATGAGCACAACGTTGAGATGATGAAATGGGTGAGCTGGAGTGCGCACCATTTTACCAGAGTTGCGGGCGATATTGTCTTTTACAATTATACGGCAGTGGCTTGGCAGGGGGAGCCCGACCCTAAGGTGGTCGAGGAACTGGTGGTTGATTTTCACCGCTTTGCGTCGATTTTAGACGCCGAACTGAGCCAACGGGAATGGCTGGTGGGCGGACGCATGAGCTATGCCGATTTTCGCGTCGCTTCCGCGCTGCCTTTTGCCGTGCAGGGCAAGCTGCCGCTGGAAGACTATAGCCATATCCGGCGCTGGCATGATCAGCTGTTGGATGTTCCGGCTTGGAAAGAGCCGTTTGCGGATTTGGCGTAAAGCGGCGCAGGCGGCTAGTCTTGGGTCACTTGGGGGGAGTTCAGAAGCACATGAGCGGATCGTCGCACGGAAACACGCAGAGCGAGCGCTTGCTTTATACGAGCATGGGGCCGATGCGGCGCGAGCAGCTGGGGATGATCTTGCCCCACGAACATGTCTTTGTTGATTTACGGACGCCTGATCAACCGGGCTATGCGCAGGCTGAGGCAGGTGAGGTCGTTGCGGTGATGGCCCCGCAAATTGAGGCTATCAAGCAGCGTGGCGTGACGGCCTTGGTGGAATGTTCGACCACAGGGGTTGGGCGTCGCGGGGATTTGGATCTGGCGGTTTCACAGGCGACCCAATTCCCCATCGTGGTGCCGACAGGCAGTTATCGCGAGCCCTGGATCACGCCCTTTGTCGCCTCGGCCGATGATGCGGCGCTGGAAGCATGGATGGTCGCGGAGTTGACTATTCGGCTGGAGGAAGCCGATTTCCGCGCCGGGTGGATTAAGATCAGCGCGGGGGACGATGGGATTTCGCCACTCGAAGAGCGGATCTTGCGGGCCGCGGCGCGGGCAGGGGCGCGCACCGGGGCCATTATTGGCAGCCACACTATTCGCGGGCGCGTGGCCCTGCAGCAGATCGATATTATCGAGGAGGAAGGGTATTCGGCCGATCGCTTTATCTGGATCCATACGCAGAGTGAGGCTGATCTCGGCCTGCATGATGAAGCGGTCGCTCGCGGCGCTTGGATTGAATATGACCACGTCGGGCGTGACCCGGACGATGCGGTGCGAGCGCTCATTTTGCGAGCCCACGAAAAGGGGCAATGGGACCAGCTTTTGGTCAGTCATGACCTTGGCTGGTATGACCCCGCCCAGCCGCGCGGGGGCAAGCAGCGGCCCTATACGCATTTGAGCGATGTGATGATGCCGCAATTGGGCGAGCACGGGGTGAGCGCGGAGGCGCTGCGGGCTCTGACGCACGATAATCCGTTTAACGCCTATGCGCGTTAGGCGGCGCGGGGGCTCGGGCTGGTGAGAGCTCGATCAGCCCGGTTTGGACGCGAAGACGTGGGTTTGCGCGGGTTCAGATTAGCGCTTGGACACGGCAATGCTGAAGATGCTCTCATTGGCTTCATGGAGGGACTTGGCGCTGTCGCTCGGGGACAAATCTGCCTCTTCCATCACACGTTCGTTCCGCTCACTCACGGACTTCACTCGATACATGAGTGGCCCTTTTTCGTGCGGCAAGCATGTCAAAACTTCGCAGGTTCCGGCGGGGCGATTGCTCCGGCGCAGATCGGTTCGCATATCGAGCAAATCGCCGACTTTATATCGGTGCAACATGGCAGATCTCCAAGATTTTATGCAGTCATCGGCTTAACGCTTCGGCCTGGCGACGGACGCCTGCGCGGCAGATTAGGTGACGGCGTTTGCCCGTCATTGCGCGCTGGTGCTGGTCGCGAGAGGGGCCGCTTGCATCGGCAGACTGCTTGAGCCCGATGGTCAGCGCTGGTGTGGGCCAGATAAATAAAAAGGCCGCCCGTAGGCGACCCTCAAGTGCCGTATAAGGCTTACTTGTCCAGAACGAGATTGATCGCGGACTCGCGACCGTCACGGCCTGTTTCAGCTTCGTAGCTGACCTTGTCATTTTCATACAGACCATCAACGCCGGAGTTCTGAACTGCGGAGATATGTACGAAATGATCCTTGCCGCCATTGTCTGGCGTGATGAAGCCAAAGCCCTTGGTGGCGTTGAAGAATTTTACGGTACCGTTCAAACGGGTCATGGGAATATCCTTAGTGCTCGAGATCACTACAAAACGAGCTATTACCCCATCGCGACATGCAATGGAGTTGTAAACGTTCGCAAAGTTGATCAGAAAGCCAAGGCCCAGTTTACACCGGGGAACGGCAGCCGACTTGGGCTGAAAACGAGTAAATAGGTGTATATCAGATACGCCCAGAAAGCACAATGACGAATGTTTTTTGGGATTTATTTCTAGCGTTTGTCGGATAATTCGGCGCTGAACGGTCCAAATTTCATTAAGGCGACGAATTCTAAAACTATAATCGAAAGATTGCCCCGGGCGACCCGTCGCTGGGTAGGGAGAGAATTTGTCGGTCCAGTGCATGACGGCGTGCGCGGCAGAGAGATCGGCGCAGCGGCTTGCGTTTGAAGGCAAAAAGGATCAGGAACTTGGGTTCACATTAGACGAGGACCCATGGCCCGCACTCCAAACTACAATTTCGAACGTCAAGAACGCGACCGGCTCAAATCGCTTAAGAAGGCTGAAAAGGCGCAAGCCAAGCTCAAGCCTGTGGTCGAGGCCGACGAGACGGTGGCTTCCGACGAAGCGTCCGCTTGAGAGTGAAGCGCGTCGAAATCAGTATGTGCGCTGTTTTGGTGCTGTTTTGCCATTGGATGGGGCAATGATGAGCCAGATCGAAAACGATGGAGCTGAGGTCTTGAACCAGTTGGGCTGGTCAGCGTTTTTCCAAGATCAGCTCGCGGGCGATGAGCATGACCTTGTGCCATTGCGGATCGATGGCGTGCATCGCCGGCGATTGACGGGGTTGTCAGCCGCCGGTCAGATCCAGCTCGAGCTGCCGCCGCACACCAATACTGGTGATTTTGCAGTGGGCGATTGGGTGTTGGCCGAGCCCATTACCTCTCTCCTCGTGCGCAGGCTCGATCGCAAAACCGTGCTGGAGCGCAGCGCTGAAGGGCGTAAGCCGATGCAGCTGGTGGCGGCCAATGTCGACACGCTGCTCATCGTTGCCTCGTGCAATGCGGACTTTAACCTCGCGCGCCTCGAACGCTATTTGGCCTTTGCCAATGAGGCGGGCGCAGAGCCTGCCGTCGTGCTGACCAAGGCCGATCTGGCAGAGGATGTCGCGGCACTGGAACAGCAAGCCTCGGCGCTACAGCGTGGCCTGGCTGTCATCTCGCTCAATGCGCGCGAAGAAGACGCCGCGGCCAAGCTGCGCCCCTGGTGCGGACCGGGCGCAACCGTAGCGCTCGTCGGTTCATCGGGGGTGGGCAAGTCTACGCTCGTGAATACCCTTGTTGGTTCTGACGGGGGACACCCCCAGCTAACCGGCGCGGTCCGGCAGGGCGATGATAAAGGCCGCCACACGACGACCTCGCGATCACTCCATGCCATGGCAGGCGGTGGTTGGGTGATCGACACGCCGGGCGTCCGGAGCTTGCACCTCAAGGATGTGGCGCAGGGCCTCGATACGCTCTTTGCCGAGATCACCGAACTCGCGCCCTCGTGCAAATTCCGCAACTGTAGCCATGACCATGAGCCCGGATGCGCCGTGCGGGCGGCAGTCGCCGTTGGCGAGCTTGATCCAGAGCGCCTTGAGCGGTGGAAGAAACTGCAGGCTGAAAGCCGGGGGTAAGTCGGTTTTGAGCGGTGGCCCCACTCAGCGGGCAATGACTCTGGCTTGGTGGAAGGCCCCCTCACCCGACGCTGCGCGTCGACCTCTCCCCGTGGGGGCGAGGTGAAGAGGCTTGGGCTTGTTGCCCCCCACCCTCAGTCCCTCCCCTCCAGGGGGGACTGTTCATTTGGGACTCCTTATGAGGTGTCTGTTGAAGAACAGATTGAGCGTAATCTCGAGCATCTGCACTGTTTTGGAGACGCGCTTTGTCCGCCGATTGAACCGCGCAAGATTGTCCCTGATTGAGGAATTGGAGGACTCAATCAGGTGGGTTTGCGCCTTTGTTTCCAGATGTGGCACGGTCACGCCATTGCGCTTGAAAGCGAGTGCGTAACAAGAGTTGGCATCGGTAAAGATGGCCCCGATCTCACCCACAGCCTGAAGGGCCAAGCGGTAAGCCGTGATCGCACTTTCTACGCCTTTGTCACCGATGTGGTGGGCAACAACGCGGCGCTGTCTTCGGCTATAAACGGTCCAGATAACCGCTCGCTGCTGTTTTTTTGGACGTAGGTATAGATCTCGTCCATCTCAATAATATCGGGCCCGCTCGCTGGCGTACCGCGCTGAGCCGCAATCCGCTCTTGCAAGATGTCGTGCTCCTTGCGGATCCATTTAAGGACCGCGGCTGGGGAGGCCGAAAGGACGCGCCCAATGGCCCTAATGCCGGTGCCGTTGAGATACATCTGAACGGCCTGCGCTTTTGTCTCAGCGCTGAATTTAGGGGCGCGATCAGTAAAGTACCGACCACACTGCTTACAGCTAAATCGCTGGTAACCCGCCTTGAGGCCGCGCTTGACCGTGGCAGTGCTAGAACAATCTGGACAATCCATCTCAAACCCTCCGGCAAATCACCCCCAAGCAATCAAACTAGAATCCCAAATGAGCAAGTTGTAAACAGTCCCCCTCCAGGGGGAGGGAGGAAGAGCGGTGTTGGTGGAGAGCTGTGGAGAGGCGTCCCGTTTTGGAACGTCAATGGGCTGTTTTATCAATTTCAAACCTGAGACGCCTGCAATCCCTCGTTTGACGGTGTGAAGGGCTAAAATAGTTTGGCGACTGTGCAGTTTACCTCTTGGTCAGAAGTCTTACCAAACCCCAAAGATTAACGAAGTTTTCACCAAGCTGAACGGGTTTTGGGGATTGCGGGGAGATTGAGGGGCGCTGTGGACAGGCGCTTGTGTGTTGCGGGGATAAAATCGCTATATATAGCCGTGAACAAAAGCGGATTTATGCGTTGGCGTCGATTCGGTGCTGCTTCGTTCCAATTTTGTTCTGAGCGTTAAAATGCCAGCGATCACAGGGAAGACAGTGTGCTTTTCCGAGACGCGTGCGGAAGGTACTCGCAACTGCCGCAAGGACGGACTACATAGGCCCTAATGAGTTTCCGTCCTAACGCCCCGGTCAAGGCAATCCTTGGCCCAACAAACACTGGCAAGACCTACTTCGCCATCGAACGCATGTTGGCCCATCCCACCGGGATGATTGGTCTGCCGCTGCGCTTGCTGGCGCGCGAGGTCTATCAGCGCGTGGTCGAGCGTGTGGGCGTGCAGGCGGTGGCGCTGGTAACGGGCGAAGAACGCATCGTGCCGGAAAAGCCGCGCTATTGGGTGGCGACGGTTGAAGCCATGCCCACCGATATTCACGTCGATTGCGTGTGTATCGACGAAATCCAAACCGCGATCGACTTTGACCGCGGGCATGTGTTCACCGACCGCATTTTGCATACGCGCGGCTTGCAGGAAACCTTGCTGCTGGGGTCGCTGACCATGGCCGGGGTGATCTACAAGCTCGTGCCGCATGTCGAGATTATCGAGCGTCCGCGCTTTTCGCAGCTGACTTACTCGGGCTCAAAGAAGATGAGCCGCTTGCCAGCGCGTTCGGCCATTGTCGCGTTTTCGGCGCGGCAGGTTTACGCCATTGCCGAATTGATGCGCCGCGAACGCGGTGGCGCGGCGGTGGTGATGGGGGCGCTATCGCCCCGCACGCGTAATGCACAGGTGGAGCTCTATCAAAACGGGGATGTGGATTTCCTCGTGGCGACTGACGCCATCGGCATGGGGCTCAATTTGGATATTGGGCACGTCGCTTTTGCCGACGATAGCAAATTTGATGGGCGGCAGAGCCGTCCATTGACGCCGTCCGAACTCGGGCAAATCGCGGGCCGCGCCGGTCGTCACAAGCGTGACGGCACGTTTGGCGTGACCGGTGGGACCGAGGGATTCGACGAAGAATTGGTTATTGCGCTCGAAACACACGACTTCGAGCCGATAAAAGTGGTGCAATGGCGCAACAGCGCGCTAGATTTTTCATCTCTAGAGCGTCTGCATGCAACACTAGAAAAAGCGCCTAGCGACAGAACTTTAACCAGAGTTCCTGTGGCTACAGACCAATTGGCACTAGAATTTCTGGCCAGAAATGAGGCGGCAAGCCTCGTAAAAGGCCAGAATAGCGTCAAACTCCTCTGGGAATGTTGTCAGATACCTGATTATCAGGGCATCTCACCTGCTGCGCATGGTGAGATCGTAACGCGCATTTACTCGGACTTAAGGCGAAAAGGTTCTGTCAACGCAGACTGGATTGCCGAGCAGGTGCGCTTTTGCGACAATGCAGAGGGCGACATTGACACTCTGAGCAACCGGATTAAGCAAATCCGGACTTGGACCTTTGTCGCAAATCGTAAAAACTGGCTTGAAGACCCAATTCATTGGCGCGAAAAGACGCGAGACATAGAGGATCGACTGAGTGACGCTCTACATGAACGGCTCACACAGAGGTTCGTCGACAGGCGCACCAGCGTACTGCTCCGCCATCTGAAAGACAAACGTATGGTATCTCCCGAGATCAATGAACGTGGCGAAGTGCGGCTGGAAGGCCACCTCATCGGCACGCTCGAAGGCTTCCGCTTCACCCTTGCCCGAACAGAAGGCGACACTGACGCCAAGGGCGTTCGTACCGCGGCCGAGTCTGTGGTCGCGCCGGAGATTCACCACCGAGCCGACCGGCTCGCGGGTGCGCCGAACGAAGAATTTGTGCTGACGACCGATGGCCGTCTGCGCTGGCGCGGTGAAGTTGTGGCGGAACTAGCAGAAGGCGATAGCCTCTATCGTCCGCGTATCATCACTCTGGCTGACGAAAGCCTGACCGGTCCTGATTTGGACCGCGTGCAGGATCGTCTGTCGCTCTGGCTCCGCCACCACATCAACACCGTGCTTGAGCAGGTGATGAGCCTGGAAGCGCCGGCCGACGTTGAAGGCACCGCTCGCGGCATCGCCTATCGCCTGTTCGAAAACCTTGGCGTCATGCCACGCGCGGCAATGGCCGACGATGTAAAGGGTTTGGATCAGGACGAGCGCGGCAAGCTGCGTAAGCTGGGCATCAAATTTGGTGCTTACCACATCTACCTGCCGCTATCGCTCAAGCCCGCGCCTCGCGAGCTGGCACTGATTCTCTTCGCTTTGAAGAACGGTGGCGTGCGTCAGGCAGGCGTGACCGATATTCCGCACATCGTGCTGTCGGGCCGCACCTCCTTCCTCGTCGATCCTGAAGTCGATACGCGCCTTTATGAGGTTGCAGGCTTTAAGGTTGCCGGTAAGCGCGCTGTGCGTATCGATATTCTCGAACGCCTTGCCGATATCATTCGTCCGCTGATCGCGCTCGACGCATCGCGCCCATACCAGGGTGAGCTGCCAGTGGGTGCTGCCGAAGCCAATGGCTTCCGCGTCACGGTCGAGATGACCTCGCTGCTGGGTTGCTCGGGCGAAGATTTCGCCTCGATTCTCTCATCGCTGGGCTATCGCCTGCGCAAGACCGTAAAGGTTGCGGCGCCGGTTGAAGTCGTCGCGGATGCACCAGCGGCTGATGCTGCTGACGCGGTTGCTACCGAAGGGGCAGCGCCTGCTGCTGAAGCAGAAGTGGCTGCACCGGCTGCTCCAGCAGAGCCTGAGTTTGACGAAGTGTGGTTCCCAGGTGGCCGTCGCCACAATGAGAACAACCAGAATCGTCGTCCTGAAGGCCGTGGTCGTCGCCCAGAAGGTGAAGGTGCGCAGCAGCAGGAACGTCGTCCGAACGAGCGTCCGCGCAATAAGGGCCCACGTCGTCCTGAAGGCGAAGAGCGCAATACGCGTCCGGCTGGCAAGACTCGCCCAGAAAAGACCGAACGTCCGGAGAATCGCCGTCCTCCTCAGCGCGAAGAGCGCAAGGTGGCCTTCGATCCGAACAGCCCGTTCGCAAAGCTTGCCGCGCTGCGCGGCAAGTCCGAGTAAGACAAATTGGGACCGGGCGAGGTTCCGCTCCGCAAGGAGCGGCTCGACCGGTTCCTCTTTTTCTCGCGTGCCGTAAAGTCACGCACTCTGGCGCAAAAGATCATCGAAACCGGCGCCATCCGGGTCAATTCCGAAAAGACCGATAAAAGTGACCATAAGGTCGGCGCAGGCGATGTGCTGACGATGGCGCTGCACAATCGCGTGCTCGTCTGGCGCATTGTTGATCCGGGCGTAAGGCGGGGACCGGCAGCCGAAGCCCAAGGGCTCTATGAGGATCTCTCACCCCCACCTCTGCCGAAATCCGAGAAAAGCCCCTATGAGGCGGCGATTGCCGAGCGGGCACCGGGGGCAGGGCGTCCGACGAAAAAAGAGCGGCGCGACACCGATCGTCTGCGCGATGGGTTCGAGGAATAGAATAACGTATTCACCAAGAGCTGTTCTGCGCCAAACAGTCTCCCTTGCTAGCCTTGCGGCCTCGGCAAAAACACGTTAGCACCAAACCCAGTTGAGATTGGCCCGGTCCTGCCCAAGGCTAGGGTCGCTTCCCCACGGGAAATCCTGCAAATATGACTTACATTGTCACCGACAACTGCATCTCCTGCAAGTACACCGACTGCGTTGAAGTTTGTCCTGTAGACTGCTTCTACGAAGGCGAGAACATGCTGGTCATTCACCCGGACGAGTGCATCGACTGCGGTGTGTGTGAACCAGAATGCCCGGCCGAAGCGATCAAGCCCGATACCGAGCCAGGCCTCGACTCATGGCTTGAACTGAATCGGAAGTATGCAGCCGCTTGGCCTAATTTGACCGAACGTCGCGATCCTTTGGCGGAAGCAAAGGAACGTGATGGCGAAGAAGGTAAGCTCGAAAAGTACTTCTCTGAGACGCCCGGCGAAGGCGACTAAAGCTGCGTACACAACTTGCCGCCGCCGGTTTTTCTCGGCGGCGCAAGGGTTTGTTGGGAAAGGGCTAAACTGTGACGCGCGCGCGCTTGCGCAGTATTCGCGCTTTGATTAGTACCTTTTGATTCTGCCGAAATTTTATGCTATGGTACTCCCATAAGCAGTTGAGCCCGTCAGCACCGTGCCTTTAGGCACGATTTTTTTGACACACATCATCTGGTGAATGGCGCACGGAAAGCGGATCCGGGCGACCGTGAAGCTCTGCTGCCTGAAACGCTTCGGCGTTTGAGTAATTGAGTATCTATGGCAGGTCCTTGCCGCAAGGAACCGGCCATTGTGGGGCGTCAACAAGGAGTTCCAGCATATGGTAGCCAAGAAGCAGCAGCAGCGGCTTGGGTTCAAGACGGGCGAATTTGTCGTCTACCCAGCACATGGCGTCGGCGTGATCGTGTCGATCGAAGAGCAGGAAGTCGCCGGGCTAACCCTTGAGCTGTTCGTTATCAGCTTTGAACAAGACAAGCTGACACTGCGCGTCCCTACAGCAAAGATCAAGTCTGTTGGCATGCGTAAGCTGGCCGAAGACGAAGAAGTGAAGAAGGCGCTCGACACCGTTACCGGTCGCGCTCGCGTCAAGCGCACCATGTGGTCGCGCCGCGCTCAGGAATACGAAGCCAAGATCAACTCGGGCGATCTGATCGCTATTTCGGAAGTTGTTCGTGACCTCTATCGTTCTGAAGAACAGCCAGAGCAGTCCTATTCGGAACGCCAGCTGTTTGAACAGGCAATGGATCGCATGAGCCGTGAAATCGGTTCGGTGCGTAAGCTGACCCTGACCGAAGCTGTGCAGCTGATCGAAAAGCAGCTCGCCAAGAGCCCGAAGCGCACCAAGGCTGATGCCGCGGACGCTGATAGCGACGAAGAAGCTGCCGCGTAAGTTTCGACGACGCATTGAGATTAAAAGGGTCGGTGGTAACACCGGCCCTTTTTGGTTTTGGGATTTTTGCTGTTTTGGCTTTGGGGATGTTGCCCCACCCTCAATCCCTCCCATCGAGGGGGAGGAAGGCGGACTAGTGTTTTTTGGGGGGCTTGGGAGATCGGCCCGGCCGTCCAGCGGGATGACGGTGTGGGTAGAGTATGGGGTGGTATGCTAGGGGGCTGTGGGAGGGCCTCCTCACCCGCCGCTGCGCGTCGACCTCTCCTCCGGAGGGAGAGGTGAAGAAGTGCTTTGATTTGGTCGTAAACATTGGGTGATGCCCCCCCACCCTCAATCCCTCCCCTCAAAGGGGAGGGAGGCGGAGCGGTGTTTTTTGGGGGGCTGTGGGAAGGCTTAGGCCTTGTCACCCAAAAGCTGGGTCATTGAGACTTTGGCGCTGCCGGGTTTTAGGGGTTTTTGTTGGCTTTCGTGGGGGACCCAGCCGGCCAGCCAGATGATTTCTAAAGTGGCGCGGATGCGGCCGTCGGGGTCGGCGTCGCGGTTCGCATAGGCTTGTGCCGCCTCGGCGAGGAGCGTGCGGGTGGCAAAGCGTTTGGGGCGCTCGAGCAAGGGGTTGGATGCGCCCAAGGCTTTCACTTCGACCATGAGCGCGAAGGGAGATGAATAGCGGACGCGATGGGTTTCGACGTCGGCAACGGGCAGGGCAAAGCCGGCGCGTTGCAAAAGACCGCCCGCATCACGCACTTGCGCCATCGGAGCAACGCGCGGCGAGGAGCCACCCGAAATTGTTAGGTCGGCAGAGAGAAAAGCTTCGCGCAGTTCGGTGAGCGTATCGCCGCCCAAAAAGGCCGCCATGAAAAGACCATCGGGTTTGAGACGGCGGCGGAGACGAACGAGGTGGCCGGGCACATCATCAATGGTGTGGAGATGGAGAAGCGAGATGATGAGGTCTTGCTCGCCTTCGGGCAGGTCGGGAAATTCGGCCCCAGAATAGGCTTCGATGGGCGTGACAGGGACGGGGCCATCGGCGGTGAAGAGGGTTGTCGGAAGCGTCGAGGCGTCGGGCGCGATGATGATGGCGCGGGAAAAGTTGCGCTTATAGGCACTGAGGCGTTCCGCCAAATCTTCCAGCACCAGATCGCGGACGAAGTTTTCGCTTGTGGCGCGGCGCGCCAAATTACGGGCGATCTGGGCGGCGTCGAAGAGGCGGGGCGGGGCAGACATAAGAGGGGCTTTCGCCAAATCGGGGCTGTGACAGAATGTCTCTTATGAAGAGGGGCGGAAGCGAAGTCAAAGCCGGAGCATTGAGGCGTGTGCGCGAGGGGCTCGCGTGGGCGGGCGCTTCTGTGCTCGACCAGTTGTATCCGCCCTGTTGCGGCGGTTGCGGGGCGCCATTGGCCGAGGCTCAAGGGTTATGTGGGGCGTGTTTTGCAAAGCTGCGCCCGATCACCGCCCCGCTCTGTTCGGTAATGGGCATACCAGTGGAAGCGGAAGGGGGAGACTTTCTGTCCGCTGAGGCGATTGCGGACCCGCCGCCCTTTGCGCGCGCCCGAGCCAGCGTTCACTACAATGAGATGGCGGGGGCGCTGGTCGCCAAGCTCAAATATGGCGACCGGCCGGAGCTGGCGAAGCTGTGCGCGCGGTTGATGGTTGGCGCGGGGAGAGAGTTTTGGAGCGCAAAACCGGTGTTGGTGCCGGTGCCGCTGCATGCCAGCCGCTTGCGGTTTCGGCGCTACAATCAATCCATGATGCTGGCGCAGGAAATTGCGCGCTTGGTGGGGCTAGAAGTTGATGCGTTCGTTGTGAGGCGCAAACGCAAAACCGCGCAGCAAGTTGGGCTCAGTGGCGATCGGCGGCTGAGAAATGTGCAGGGAGCCTTTGCCACGCATCCACATGCTTTGGAGCGGTTGAAAGGGCGCGGGGTGGTGATTGTTGACGATGTTTACACCACAGGCGCGACGGTTAAGGCGGTGACGCGCGCGCTCAAGCGGGCGGGTGTTGAGAAGATTGACGTGCTTAGCTTTGCCCGCGTTGTCATTGGCGACGACAACCCCATATAAGAGGCACAATAGTGACGGAGAATTCAAATGGCTAAGGTCGAAATCTATACGACCCCGACATGCCCCTACTGCCACGCCGCTAAGGCGCTGCTCACTGAAAAGGGCGTTGCCTTTGAGGAAATCAGTGTTGTGGACCCGGCGGTGCGCGAGCTGATGATGGAACGCGCTCATGGTCGTCGCACCGTGCCGCAAATCTTCATCGGCGAAACCCATGTCGGGGGCTATGACGATATGTCGGCGCTTGATCGCCAGGGCGGGCTCGATCCGCTGTTGGCGAACTAAGCGGACCCCAATTTAGCCGAGCTGAGCGTTTCACCATGAAGATCGCCGCCATTCAAATGTGTTCCGGGCTTGATCCGCAGGCCAATCTGGCCGCGCTGGAGTCCATGTTGGCGGAGGCTTCGGCCGCTGGGGTGCGGTATGCGCAGACCCCGGAGGTTGCATTGTTGTTCCCGGAAAACCGGGATCAGCTGCGCTCGGTGGCGGCGAATTTTGAAGGGCACCCACAGCTCCAGCGCGTCGGGGAACTGGCCAAGCAGCACAGCATGTATGTGCATATTGGTTCGCTCCCGATTCCGCTTGAGGATGGGCGCTTTGCCAATCGCTCGGTGCTGTTTGGGCCCGATGGGCAGCAGGTGAAAATCTACGATAAGATCCACCTGTTCGATGCCGATATTGCCGGGCTCAACGCCTATCGCGAGAGCGCCACCTATAAGGCGGGCGAAGAGGCAGTGGTGGCACAGGTGGATGCGTTCACTCTTGGGTTTGCCATTTGCTACGACATGCGCTTCCCAAAACTGTTCAACACGCTGGCTAATGCCGGAGCGCAGCTCATGGCTGTGCCAGCCGCGTTTACGGTGCCGACAGGGCAGGCGCATTGGCATGTGCTTTTGCGCGCGCGGGCGATTGAAACTGGCTCTTATGTGATTGCGGCGGCGCAAGGCGGGCATCACCCCAATGGTCGTGCCACTTATGGGCATTCGCTGATCATCGATCCTTGGGGGAAAGTTATTGCGGAGTTGGACCATGATCGGCCCGGCGTGTTGATCGCTGATATTGATTTGGCGGCGGTGGGCGAGGCGCGCCAACGTGTGCCGGCCTTGGCCAATGCCCGCAGCTTTGCCGCTCCGGCTTTGCATGAGGGGTAAAACCCCCTATATGACCGGGATGGCACCAAAACTGCCCCTGCAAGAACGATTTGAACCGTGATCCAGTATTCATTGCATTGTGCCGAAGGGCATAGCTACGACGCTTGGTTTAAGAGCGCAGCGGCTTATGACGAGCAGAAAGCGCGTGGCATTGTGCTGTGCGCGATCTGTGGCGGACGCTCCGTAGAAAAAGCGATGATGGCGCCCGCTGTGGCGCGCAAGGATAGTGAACGTGTGTCGCTGTCCGCTGCTCATCCGGAAGCGGCCAAGGTTCGCGAATTTTTGCGCCAGTACCGCCAGAAGGTGGTCAACGAAGCGGACTATGTTGGCGATAAATTTGCCGAGGAAGCGCGCAAAATCCACTTCGAGGAAGTTGCACCGCGCGGGATTTATGGCGAAGCGACCAAGGATGAGGTCGCAGCGCTGGTCGACGAGGGTGTTGAGTTTCTGCCCCTGCCTGATGTGGGCGAGGAGAACTGAGGCTTTACGCTTCAGCGTGTTGAATTTTTCAAAGGCCGCCAGTGATCTGCTGGTGGCCTTTTATCGTAATATCAAGGTTAAATAGCGCGTTTGAATTCATGCTCGCGTTTATTTGAACTCTTTCCGCCTCTGCCGGCGTTTAGGCAGAAACCGCATTAGGATGAGACCAGTGGCCAAGCCCAACTCGGAACAGAAGACGAAGCGGAAGCGTCCTAAAGGGATGCTGATTTTCGGTTTGGTGGCGCTGGTGGGGCTTGGGGCTTATGGAGCCATTGCTCGCCCCTGGGAGCCCAAGCGTGTGCAAGTGGCGCTGGAAACCATCGCGCCGCAGGATATTTCGCAAGTGTTGGCGGTCAACGGGCGCGTCGCGGCAAAAAACTCGGTGACGGTGCGCGCGGCGGTTTCGGCTAAGGCGCTGACTGTGGCGGCGGACACCGGCGATACGGTGGAAAAGGGCCAGGTGCTGGTCGAACTCGATAAGGCACTGGCCGATGCGCAGTGGCAGCAGTCCCGGGCTGCGCTCGATGCGCAAAAGGTGAAAGAAAGCCAAGCCAAGGCGACCGCTGAGCGGGCGCAGGCCTTGGGCGAAAATGCCTCGCGCTCGACGCGCGAAGACGCCGAACTTTCATTGTCGGCAGCAATTGCTGAGACGGCGCGCCTGCAGGCAGCGCTGGAACAGGCCGATGCGCAGCTCAAGCAATATACGATTACTGCGCCGATCTCGGGCGTGGTGCTCAGCCGTGGTGTTGATTTGGGGCAGTTGGTGGATACGCAAGGCGAGCTCTTCAGCATCGCCGATCTCTCCGACCTCGTGGTTGAGACCGATGTCGACGAGCTTTATTCCTCGCGCGTTGCGGAAGGGCTGAAGGTTTTGCTCAAGCCTGTGGGGGCGAGCGTCGCCCAGCATGGCACTGTTACCTTCGCAGCGCCGACTGTGGATGCATCCACCGGTGGTCGGGCGATCAAGATTGGTTTTGATGAGGCGGTGGATCTGCCCGTTGGGCTGACGGTCAATGCCAATGTGATTGTTGAAGAGGTGAGTGGCGCGCTTTCGGTGCCGCGCCGCGCGATTATCACCGAAGGCGCGCAGAGCCATGTGATGGTGGCCAATGCTGGCGTCGCAGAGGCCCGGCCCATTGAGTTCAATGATTGGCCAGCGGAGCGGGTGATTGTCACCAGCGGGCTGAACCAGGGCGATGTGCTGATCCTCGATCCGGCCAAGGTTGAGGCTGGCACATTGGTCGCGGAATAGCGCCATGGTTTATGGCTTTAAAATCGCCTGGCGCTATCTGACCTCTAACAAAACCCAGACGGGGTTGCTGATCGCCGGTGTGGCGGTTGGCGTCTTCGTGTTCATCTTTATGAGTGCGCTGATCGGTGGGCTCGGGAGCTATCTGGTGCAGCGGACAGTGGGCAATATCGCCCATGTGACGCTGGAAGTGCCAAGCCGCGACGCGGGGCTTCTACTGCCGGAAGACGCGCAAGCCCAGGTCGTGCAGCAAAAGGCGACGGGGCAGCGCGAGACCTTGCGCACCGCTGACGCGTTTTTGCCCTCCATTGAGGCCATGCCGGGTGTGCGCGCGGTGTCGCCGCAGATCGTGGGCAATGGCTTTGTCATTCGGGGGCAATCGCGTGCCCCGGTTTCCATCACCGGTCTGGATGCGGACAAGGTGTCCTCTATCGCCGATATTGAGTCGGCACTGGTGGCGGGGACGACGCTGTTATCCAACGCCAGCGTATTGGTGGGACGGACCCTCGCCAACGACCTCGGGGTGAGTGTCGGGCAGGTGATCCGGCTGCAATCGGACCGCAATGTTGAACGCTCGCTGGTGATCGGCGGGATTTTCGAGCTTGGCGTTGAGGCGATTGATGCGCGGGCGGCTTATGTGAGCACTGCGACGGCGCGGGTGTTGATGGAGCTGCCGCAGGGGGTGAGCAAGGTTGAGGTGAAGCTATTCGATCTCAATCAAGCGGACGCCTATGCCCGCCAATTGGGTGCGGACACTGGACTTAAGGCGACGTCTTGGACGGAGGGCAATGCCAGCTTGCTCGATGGGCTTAAGGCGCAGGCCAATTCGGGCAATCTGATTAAGGGCTTTGCTCTGGTGACGATCGTTATTGGGGTGGCATCGGCGCTGTTGCTCTCGACCTATCGTCGCCGTCCGGAGATCGGGATTATGCGGGCCTTTGGCGCCAGCCGCGGCTTTGTGGTGGCGGTGTTTGTTATTCAGGGCACGCTGATTGGTGTGCTAGGTGCGTTGATCGGGGCTGGGCTGGGGTATTTGACGCTATCGCCCTTCCCTGTTCCGGAAGAGGCCACCTCGGGCGGTCTGCCGATTGACGTGCGGCAGGGGGCCTATGGGCTTGCCATCGCGCTGACGGCGCTGGGGGCGATTTTGGCGTCCATTCTGCCGGCGCGAGCAGCGGCGAAGGTGGACCCTGTTTCGGTGATTGGCCAATGAGTGCGCTGGTTGAAATTCGCAATCTGATCAAGACCTATGGCGAGGGCGAGGCGGAAACGCGCGTGCTCAAGGGGCTCAATATGGAGCTTGCCGAAGGGGATCTAGCGGCGCTGCTAGGCCCATCGGGTTCGGGCAAGAGCACTCTTCTGACGATTTTGGGCACGCTGATGCAGCCGACGAGCGGCGAGCATTTTATGCTGGGGGAGAACCTCAGTACGGCTAAGGATGCGGAGCTGACCGAGTTTCGCAACAAGCACATCGGTTTTGTCTTTCAGTTCCACCATTTGCTGCCCGATTTCACGGCGCTGGAGAATGTGGTGTTCCCGGCGGCGCTCGGCGCGGGGCGGGAAACGGCCAAGGACAAGAAGCGCGCGGCCGAGCTGCTGGAACGCGTTGGTCTCGGCCATCGCATGGATTTCCGGGCCACCCAGCTTTCTGGCGGGCAGAAGCAGCGCGTGGCGATTGCACGGGCGCTGATGAACCAGCCCGAGCTTATTCTCGCGGACGAACCGACCGGAAATTTGGATCGGGAATCGGCAAGTCAGGTGATGGAGCTGATTCACGAGATCAATGAGAATGAGAAGACCACCTTCCTCATCTCAACGCATGACGAAAAGATCGCTGCCTCGTGCAAACGCCAGATCAAGGTGGTGGACGGCAAAACTGTAGCGGACTGAAGGGCGGTTTCTGTCGCTTCGTGTATGATGCTGGAAAACGTAGTTGTCTGCCGCGCTGAAGCGGGGGTGTAGCTGCTGACAGATTTTGGCCCATACTGTGCTAAGGCTTGTCGGAGTGAGGGCAGGCATGACCATGTTTCAGCGCGAAAAATTCGATGAGCTTTTGGGCTCTTGGCCGGGCGTGACTTTTGTCGATCAGTGGGACAGTCACATCGCCAAGGTGGGCGGCAAGGTATTTTGCCTGTTGAGCGATGGCTCGCCGCGGATCGTCGTCAAAGTGAGCGAGATGAGCTTTGAGATGCTGACCGGCCTAGAGGGGATCAGCCAAGCGCCGTATTTCGCCAAACGCGCCTGGGTGCAGGTCTTTGACACAGCGCCGTTGAGCGAAGACGATCTGCTCGCTTATGCGCGCCAATCCTACACGCTGGTCGCCAAAGGGCTGCCCAAGAAGCTACGCTTGGAGCTGGGCATTACCGACGATGTTGGGAAGGTTTTTTAGGTCGGTCCGATAGGGAGGGTGGAATCCCCGCTATCGAACCTAACCAAACAACAACCTTGGCAGGCCGTTGAGTAGCTGAATGTGGGTCTAAGCCTTGTTGCTCTTCGGCGCAACCCCTGAACCGGCGAAAGGCACAATTGTACGGTGCGACAGTTTGAGCGTGCGGTGGATAAGGGCTGGAAGGGCGACTTTGACCTCATAGCGCCAGAAGCGGCGGAGTTCGTAAGCGAGCGAGCGCTTTTGTGTGTGAATATGCTGGGCGGCATGTGCGCGTTCGCCGTGGAGGTCTGACCCCACACGCAAGGTCGGATTGAGACGATCTTCCTGGACGACAAGCGCGGGAACGAGCTGGCGTATGGTCAAATTGGTGGTGTCAGGCAGGTCGCGCCAAATCACCCGGTCAACGATGGTGTGATGCAGTGTGTGGTTGGCAAGGTAGCGCTCGGCGGCTTTGCGGGTGAGGACATAGCCTGCCGCCCCCCACGTAAAGTGCTGCATGTCATGCAGAGTGTATCCGCCGAGGGAGCCAACTGGCGTAACAGAAATCTGGCTTTTGGGGTCGAGGAAGGTTTCCAAGCGCAGCAGATCGCAAGGTAGGCCATGGGCGTCGATATGCTCGAACAGGGCGCTCAGCTGCGGCGCTAGAATGGCGTCGTCTTCGAAAATGGCGGCGACAGGGGCGTCGGACGCGAGAAAGGCGCGCATGGCCCGGAAGTGGCTTGAGGTGCAGGCCAATTCAACGCGCAACATGGGCTCAAACAGATGGGGTGCGCAATATTTTGCGTCCAGTTCTGGAGTGATGTCGTCAAGCGTGAAGGCGGAGATGCGGGTTGCGTTGATCTTTAGATCAGCAAAACGTTTTTCCATCGCCTCGCGCCGGTCGGTGCGGCGGTCGAGGTTAATGTAGTAGCTCAGCATGTGCCCCCCGGCAGTTTTTAGTCGTTCTTTTGGCGCGCCAAAAGCGCATCCGGTTCCACAAAGGCACGACGTGTTTTACCCCAGAGACGTCGCCAGAATTTAATGAGGTTGATCTGCGCATCGCTGAGCCAGAAGTAAGCGATCGCGTGCGGCACTGCGAGGTGACGCGGCTTCATGCCCATCTTGCCGTTACCAACTTGAACATCGCCTTGATAAGGCGTGCCAAAGAAGCGATCTTCTTGGATAGCGAGCGCCGGCACCAGTTGCATGGCACGAAACATGGTACCGGGTTTACGGAATGGGAAGTACAACACAAAGTCATAAGGGCGCGATAGCGCCGATCGCTCTGCCAAAATTGCCTTGGCGGCATCGCGATTGACGATGTAGGCCGCGGTCCCTGCACAGCGACTGGCGATTTCGTGGGCCTCGAACGCGCCTAATTGGAGCGGTTTTGTGCTGAAGAAGTGCTGCGGGTCCAAATAGGTTTCAAGTCGCAGTATGTCGAAACCGGAGAGGGGCGTTTGCAGCAGATCGGCGACTGCGTTTGAGAGCAACACGTCATCTTCGAGGATGAGCGCGTAGGTGTCATTGGTCGCCAAAAACGCTTCCAGCGCGCGATGGTGGCTGAGCGCGCAGGCCAGCTCGGTGATGCGCACATGCTCGACATTGGCTAAATTTGTATGGCTGATAACCAGGTCGTGCGCGATGTTAGCGGGCGTAACCGCTTGGATGCGAGTGCCTGTTAGGCAAAGAGCGGCAAGTTTGCGCTCCATAGCCTCGCGCCGGTCGCTACGGTGGTCGAGGTTAATGTAGTAGATTTTCACACGAACACTGCCAGTATCTGATCGGAAATGCAGGCTCCAACGAACGACTTGCTGTAGGCCGGAGAGCTAGACACAGCTTTTATCCTGCTCAGAGACACAAAAAAAGCCCCGGTGGTGAGACCGGGGCTTTGTCACATTATGGCGTGAAGACTTAGTCTTCGAGCTTGCTGACGTCGCGGACGGCGCCGGTGGAGGCGGAGGTGACGAGCATGGCGTAAGCCTTGAGGGCTGTCGTGACCTTGCGCTTGCGCTTTTCAGCTGGCTTCCAGCCGAGCTTGTCCTGTTCGACGCGGCGGGCAGCCATTTCGGCATCGTTGACCAACACGTTGACGGTGCGGTTCGGGATGTCGATTTCGATGATGTCGCCTTCGCGCACCAAGCCGATAGCGCCGCCTTCGGCCGCTTCCGGCGAGGCGTGGCCGATGGAAAGGCCTGAGGTGCCGCCCGAGAAGCGACCGTCGGTCAGCAGAGCACAGGATTTGCCCAAGCCCTTGGACTTGAGGTAGCTCGTTGGGTAGAGCATTTCCTGCATGCCCGGACCGCCACGTGGGCCTTCGTAGCGGATGACGAGGACGTCGCCAGGCTTGATCTCGTTGGACAGAATGGCCTTAACGGTCGCGTCTTGGCTTTCAAAGACACGGGCTGGGCCGCTGAATTTCAGGATCGACTCGTCAACGCCTGCGGTTTTGACGATGCAGCCGTCGAGAGCGATATTGCCCTTGAGAACCGCCAGACCACCATCCTTGGAGAAGGGGGTTTCGGCTGAACGGATGACGCCGTTCTGACGGTCGAGGTCGAGGTCGTTCCAGCGGTTGGACTGGGAGAAGGCCTGTGTGGTGCGGACGCCGCCCGGCGCTGCCTTGAAGAACTCGCGTACTTCTTCGGAATTGGTACGGGAGATGTCCCACTTGTCGAGCGCATGCGCCATGGATGGGGCGTGGATGGTCGGCTCGTCGCGGTTGATCAGACCCGCGCGGTCGAGCTGGCCCAGGATGGCCATGATGCCGCCTGCACGGTGAACGTCTTCCATATGGACGTCGTTCTTGGCTGGAGCGACCTTGGACAGAACTGGAACGCGGCGGGAGAGCGCGTCGATATCGTCCATGGTGAAATCGACGCCGCCTTCGTGGGCAGCGGCAAGAATGTGCAGAACCGTGTTGGTCGAGCCGCCCATAGCAATGTCGAGCGCCATGGCGTTTTCAAACGCCGCCTTGGTGGCGATGGAGCGCGGAAGAACGCTTTCGTCTTCCTGCTCGTAATAGCGACGGCAGAGATCAACAACGACGTGACCGGCCTGCTCAAAGAGGCGCTGGCGATCGGAGTGGGTGGCAAGGGTCGAGCCATTGCCCGGCAGGGATAGGCCGAGGGCTTCGGTGAGGCAGTTCATCGAATTGGCGGTGAACATGCCTGAGCACGAGCCACAGGTTGGGCAGGCGTTCTGCTCTACGAGTTCGACTTCTTCGTCGGTGTAATTGTCGTCAGCCGCCATAACCATGGCGTCGACGAGATCGAGCGCCTGCAACTGACCCTTGATCATGGCCTTGCCAGCTTCCATCGGGCCGCCGGAGACGAAGACCACAGGAATGTTGAGACGCATCGCAGCGTTCAGCATGCCGGGGGTGATCTTATCGCAGTTGGAAATGCAGACCATGGCGTCGGCGCAGTGGGCGTTGACCATGTACTCGACCGAGTCAGCGATGATGTCGCGACTTGGAAGCGAATAGAGCATGCCGTCGTGGCCCATGGCGATGCCATCGTCCACGGCAATAGTGTTGAATTCCTTGGCGACGCCGCCAGCCTTCTCGATCTCGCGCGCGACGAGCTGGCCGAGGTCCTTAAGGTGTACGTGGCCAGGCACGAACTGGGTGAAGGAGTTGACGACCGCGATGATCGGCTTGCCGAAGTCACCGTCTTTCATACCGGTGGCGCGCCAGAGGCCGCGCGCGCCGGCCATGTTACGGCCATGGGTACTGGTACGGGAACGATAGGCAGGCATTTGGCACATCCTCGAACAGGGAAGCCGGTTGGGGCCGGTTTGATATCTCCCCTGTCAATAAACCCATTAGCGGCGGCGGACAACTAGAAACCGTACCGATGGGTACGGTTGCGGCGCAGATTTTTGTCTTGGGTTTCTTGCTAGCTTGCTTGGTGGAAAACCATAGACTGGCAGGCGTTTGCGCTGCGGCTTAGTCGTCTGTTGGGGTTTTGGAGCTGGTGTGCGCTTTGGCGGCAGGGATTTTCGTCACCAGCAATTGGTTGAGCCGCATCTTGTCTGCGTCCACGACTTCAAAGCGGTAGCCTTCGGCCTCAACGCGATCCCCCTTGCGGGCGGCGCGGCGCAGGCGATGGACGACGAAGCCGCCGATGGTTTCAAACGAGCCTTCAAAGCCGATGTGATGTAGGCTCAGCGCCGACATAACGTCAACAATTGGAGTGACGCCATCGACCAGCCAAGACTGGTCATCGCGTTGCATGATTTGGCGTTCTTCAAAGGGATTGGCGAGGCCCAAAACCAGAGGGGCCATGAGGTCTTTGAAAGTCACGATGCCGACAACATTGGCGTATTCGGAAACCACCAACGCCACGCCGGTGTCCTGTGCCTGGAATTCGGCCAGAACTTCCCAGACGTTGAGACTGTCTGGGACGGAGGCCATTTCGCGGCGGATTTTCTTGAGTTCGAGCTCGCTGGCGGTATCGAAAGCGTCGGCAAGGACGTCTTCGGCACGCACGCTGCCAATGACATTGTCGAGACCACCATCGCATAGTGGATAGCGCGAAAACGGATGGTACTTGACCTTCTCGCGCTGCGTCTCGCGGCTGTCGTTGATGTCGAGAAAGACGATGTCGTCACGCACGGTCATGACTGAGGTGACGGAGCGCAGCTCTAGGGCCAGAACATTGTTGATGAGCTGATGCTCACGCTTCATCAAAGCGCCCGAGGCTTCGCCACCGGCTAGGATCATGCGGAAATCCTCGGTCGTGATCTCGTCACTGCGATCAGGCTCGATGCGCAGCAAAGAAATGATCCATTCCGAAATGCTCGAAAACACCATGACGATGGGGCGCAGGAGGCGGATTTGCATTTCGACAAAGCCGACGACCAAAAGCGCTGAGCGCTCGGGGATCATCATGGCGACACGGCGCGGCACGAGATCGCCGAACATGACGAAGGCCGAGGTGATGATAATAAAGGCGACGATGTCAGCGGTGATGGTGGCGACGTCGGTGGGCAGGACTGTGCTCAAACCCGAGGCGATGAGAGGGCCGAGGGCGCCAGAGCCGACGATACCGGCAAGGATGGAGACAGCGTTGGTGCTGATCTGGAGCGCCGTGATCACTGTTCCGGATTTGGCTCGTAAGTTAATAAAGCGAAGGGCGCGCTTATCGCCAGCCTCGGCTAGGGCGCGGATGCGGATCTCACGGGCGGCAGCAAAGGCAATTTCCGACAGAGCGATGTAGACGCTGATAGCAATGAGCAGAAGGATAAGGATTAGGCCGAAAATTAAGCTCATTGCGTCTCGCTGGATCGGAAAAGGATTTGCGTCACAGTGCCAGTGCCAGTGCGTGTGCGGCGGAAGGCGCCTCAAATGATAGAAATACTCTTACACGCGCTTGGTTGCACATAGCGAGGCATTCCGCACAGACAGCGTAATGAAAGCGCGATTAGAAGCGATAGCGGATGCCGACGACAGCAGCGTTTGAGCCATCGAGATGGGCGATCGTGCCAAAGCCTCCAGAGCGGTGGTGGATCCGCCCAAAAACTTCAATCTCGGGCGCGTTGTCGTGGGAGACGGCAATCTCGGGGGACAGGTAGTAGAGGAAATAGGGCGAGGCGCTATTCTCGCGCGCCCGGACGGCTTCTACCCCAATTGGATCAGTGACGACCGAAAAGCCTGCGGTCAGCGATGGCGTAATGTTGAGGGGGCCAACTTCGAAGGTCGTGAGGCGCGCAACACCACCGGCCCAGATTTCTCCGGATGTGCTTTCGCCAGTTCTGAGGGCAGCGCCAACTTCGACGCCGAGGCCGAAACTGCCATAAGAATAAAAGAAGTTTTGGTAGCCCGCGCCAATCGCAACATTGGCTTCATAGGGGCCGTTCCAAAACTCTAAGCTGTCGCTGAAATGGCCCGCGTGCATGACGCCGGCAAAAGCGAAGACTGTTTGATCGGGTACCGGCGAGAGAGCTGCAGTTTCGGCAGCATTGAGCGGCGACGCGGTGATCATAATCACGGCGGTGACGGGCAGGACGGTACGCAGACGCATCATAGCACTTTCTTGCGCGTCGGCTTGGAGCTAACGCGCATTGCTTCAGTTCATCAATTCATTGGCGGTCGTTGGGAGAACGACACCGGATCAATGAACAGCGAAGTCTGAAGTTGCAGTGGACCACGAATGCGTGATCGTTAGGGCGACAGTGCGTGGTAGAGGAAGAGTTAAGCATAGGGCCGAGATTGTATCCGGTCGCCCAGGGGAGACCGGGAACCTCTGTGCTGGCTCCTGCGTATAATTACCTAGTGGTTTCTTAGGTGATTTTCAGAATGACCGAATATGTTCAAGTCAGTGAGACCTGCTTGCCAGCCGGACACGCTGCGTTGCTCCTCTTCGTTCAAGATGGAAATTTGTGCGCGGGCACACTGACCCGCCGACATGATGGGCGGATGGAGCGCAGTGTTTCGCCCCGTCCGGACCCCAATGACTTAATGCGGGTTATTGTGCGGCTGATGGGCGTTAAGCCGGTGCCTGAAACACTTTATGTGGTGCTAGAACGTGGGGCGCACTGGCCCGAGCAATTCCCCAAATTGCGCGTTCACTGAAACCGAAATAGTGGCCACTATTTCTGACGTTCAGCGACAACCATGTAGTTGACGGCCATGTCGCGCGACAGACGCCACTCGCCGCTCAATGGATTGTAGCTGACCCCTGATTGGTCGGTGACATTGAGGCCGTTGCGGCGCAGCTCGGCGATGATTTCCTCGGGCGTAAGGAACTTGTTCCAATCATGGGTGCCGCGCGGCAACCAGCGCAGCACGTATTCTGCGCCAATGACGGCGAGCGCCAGCGCGCGGGCAGTGCGGTTGAGCGTTGCGGTGAACATCAGACCGCCCGGCGCGACGAGATCGGCGCAGCTCTTCATATAGAGCGGGACGTTATCGACGTGCTCGACAACTTCCATATTGAGGACCACGTCATAGCTTTCGCCGGCGGCAACCAGCGCTTCCGATGTGGTCGCGCGGTAATCGATGTCGAGGCCGCCTTGCTCGGCGTGGATCTTGGCGATGGCAATGTTGCGCTCGGCCGCGTCGACCCCGGTTACGGTGGCGCCGAGCCGAGTGAGCGGTTCGCACAACAGGCCGCCACCACAGCCGACATCGAGAATGCGGATGCCTTCAAACGGACGGATGGAATTTGCATCGCGGCCAAAGCGGGCGACCAGCTTGTCGCGAATATAGGAGAGGCGCACAGGATTGAATTTGTGCAGCGGCTTAAACTTGCCCGTTGGGTCCCACCATTCTTCCGCCATGGCCGTGAATTTTGCGATTTCAGCATCGTTGACGGTGGTGTTGGTCATATCGGGCACTCCATTACAGCACCTATGCAACAGAGAGGGCCGTGTGGGCAAGGTGAAGCAGTACGGACACTCAGCCTCGGCTTTGGGTAGGGCCTGGGTCTTTCCCATTGATCCGCAGCGTAGTTTGTGGCATTTCCGGGCCAATCATTAAGCGTACCGCCGGGTTCGGCGGATGACCGGGGAAGCAATTGGCCCGCATCGTCGTTAAATTTGGTGGCACCTCCGTCGCGACCGTAGAACGCATCCGTAACGCCGCACTGCATGTGAAGCGTGAAGTGGAAGCAGGGAACGAAGTCGCTGTTGTCGTGTCCGCTATGTCTGGCAAGACCAATGAATTGGTCGGCTGGGTGAATGAAGCCTCAAAATTCCATGACGCGCGTGAATACGACGCTGTTGTGGCGTCTGGTGAGCAGGTGACCGCTGGCCTGATGGCTGTCGTGCTTTCGGAAATGGGTATTCAGTCGCGCTCTTACGCCGGCTGGCAGGTGCCAATCCGCACCGATGATTCCCATGCCGCTGCGCGTATCGTCGAAATCGACCCGACAGAGCTCAACGAGCGCATGTCCAGTGGCTGGGTTCCGGTCATTACCGGCTTCCAGGGCATCTCGCCCCATAACCGCATCACCACGCTTGGCCGCGGTGGCTCGGACACATCGGCAGTGGCCGTTGCCGCAGCTGTTGGCGCCGACCGTTGCGATATCTACACCGACGTTGACGGTGTTTACACGACCGATCCGCGCATCGTGCCAAAGGCGCAGCGCCTGACCAAAATTTCTTTTGAAGAAATGCTGGAGATGGCTTCGCTCGGCGCCAAGGTGCTGATGATCCGTTCGGTTGAAATGGCGATGGCGCATAAGGTGCGCCTGACCGTTCGTTCTAGTTTTGATGACCCGAATGCGCCCCAGATCGCGCCTGACGGTTCTGTCGGTGTACCCGGCACGCTCGTATGCGATGAGGATGAGATCATGGAAAAGCAGATCGTTTCGGGCGTGACGCTCGCTAAGGCAGAAGCCAAGATCACGCTGCGCAAGGTCAAGGACAACCCAGGCGTTGCCGCTTCGATCTTTGGCACGCTGGCCGACGAAGGCATTATCGTCGACATGATCGTGCAGAACATCGCCGATGATGGCGCGACCACCGACATCACCTTCACCGTTCCTGACAGCGAATATGATAAGGCTGTTAAGGCGCTGGAAAATAACGGCGGTCGCTTTGAATATGACCGTCTCTCTGGCTCGAAGGGCGGCGCAAAGGTCTCGGTCGTGGGCGTAGGCATGCGTAGCCACGCAGGCGTTGCATCCTCCATGTTTAAGGCTCTTGCTGACAAGGGCATCAACATCCAGCTGATCACCACTTCAGAAATCAAGACTTCGGTTCTGATCGATGAAGAGTATGCCGAGCTTGCGGTTCGCGCTCTGCACACATATTACGGTTTGGACAAGAAGGAAGCCTGATCGCTTTGTCCTGAAGCTTCGGGCTCCTCCATGCAGGGGGGTAGCCCGGGGCTATCCAGGTGAGGCAATGGTTACGATCTCAAGCAGCGCACGTGGGCTGCTGCGGCAGTTGCGCGAAACAATGGCGGAGCCGCTGGCTTCGCAAGATCGCTTAGACAAAATCGTATCCCTCATCGCCGACAATATGCAGGCCGACGTCTGCTCATTTTACGTTTTGCGCGACGACGGCGCGCTCGAACTTTTCGCCACCCATGGCCTGAAAGCCGAATCGGTCCACATGACCACGCTTCGGCTCGGCGAAGGCCTTGTTGGCCTGATCGCTGCGGAAGCTGTTCCGCTGAGCCTAGAAGACGCCCCCAGCCATCCCTCTTTCGCGTACCGTCCGGAAACGGGCGAAGAACGCTATAGCTCGTTTCTTGGGGTGCCGGTGTTGCGCTCGGGCCAGACGCTGGGCGTCTTGGTTGTGCAAAACGCCAATCACCGCCACTACGGGGAAGATGAAATCGAGGCGATGCTGACCACTGCCACGATTTTGGCCGAGATGGTGGCTACCTCCGATTTCGACAATCTGATCAAGCCTGGATCGGATATCGATCTGCGGCGGCCACGTATGTTTTCTGGTGTCAGTCTTTCCGACGGTATCGCTTTAGGGACTGTGGTGCTCCACGATCCGCGCGTCGTCGTGAGCAATTTTATTGCTGAAGACACCGAGGTGGAAAAGGCGCGTCTGGACGCGGCGCTGGCCAGCATGCGCGTGTCTATCGACGCCATGCTCGACCGGGGCGATATGCTCACCGGGTCGGATCATCGCGAAATTCTCGAAACCTACCGCATGTTCGCCAACGACCGTGGTTGGGTGAACCGGATGACCGAGGCCATCGACAATGGTCTTTCTGCGGAAGCGGCGGTGGAGCGGGTTCAGAATGACACCCGCGCGCGCATGATGCGCCAGACCGACCCCTATATTCGTGATCGTCTGCATGATCTCGATGATCTGGCGAACCGGTTGTTGCGGGTGCTAACCAATTCGGGCCTCCATGCGCAGCGTGACTTGCCGGACAATGCCGTGCTCGTGGCGCGCAATATGGGTCCGGCCGAACTCTTGGAATATGACCGCAACAAGCTGCGCGGCATTGTTCTCGAAGAAGGCGGCGCGACAGCGCACGTCGCCATCGTGGCGCGCTCGCTCGGGATCGTGGCTGTCGGCCAGGCGGAATCCATCGCCTCGATGTGCGAAACCGGCGACGACATCATTATAGATGGTCCCGCTGGGCAGGTGCATTTGCGCCCCACGCCCGAAGTTGAGCAGACCTATATCGACAAGGTCCGGGTTTCGGCGCGGCGTCGCGCGCACTATGCGGCTCTACGCAACAAGGCCAGTGTGACCAAGGACGGGGTGGAAATCACCCTGCTGCACAATTCGGGGCTGGTGGCTGATCTGCCGATGCTCGACGACACGGGGGCCAGTGGCGTTGGTCTCTTCCGGACCGAGCTGCAGTTTATGATTGCGAGCCGCTTGCCGCGTTTGTCTGAGCAAATTGAGCTTTACGCAGAGGCCATGGCCATTGCGGGCGAGCGACCCATCGTATTCCGCCTGCTCGACATCGGTGGCGACAAGGTCGTGCCCTATCTACGCTCAAGCGTGGAAGAGAACCCGGCCATGGGCTATCGCTCCATTCGATTGGGGCTGGATCGTCCAGGATTGTTGCGCACGCAAGTTCGCGCGCTGTTGCAGGCGGCTAATGGGCGGCCACTCAAAATCCTTGTGCCAATGGTGACAGAGACGTTTGAGTTTTTGCAGACCAAGCGGGTGATCGCCAAGGAAATCGACCGCGTAAAGCGGGCCGGTATTCCGGTGTCGACACAGATCGAAGTGGGCGCGATGGTGGAAGTGCCATCGCTGCTGTTCGAACTTGACCAGCTGTTGCCGGAAGCCGATTTCGTCTCCATTGGTTCGAACGATCTGGTGCAGTTCCTGACCGCAGCGGACCGCGCCAACCCGCGTGTCTCGAAGGCTTACGATCCAATTGCGCTGCCGCGATTGCGCGCTATTCGCCTTGTGGTGGAAGCGGGTAAGCGTCATGGCAAGCCGGTGACTATGTGTGGGGAGTTGGCGGGCAAGCCGATTGAAGCGCTGGCCTTGATGGCGGTCGGGATGGATCGTTTGTCGATGGGCCCGGCCTCGATCGGGCCGATCAAAGAGATGATCCTCAATCTGGATCTCAAGCCTATTCAGGACGAGATCGCAGAGGCGCTCAGTGTCGGTGCGAACGGGCTGACCGTGCGTCAGCTTTTGACCGCCTGGGTCGAGAGACAAAACATCCCAGTGGGCTAAGTCTGGACGGATCGGGGCGGGCAGGGTGTGCGTTTCCTTGCCACATTTGCGCTTGGCTCTTGCCGAAAACCCCATTCAACAGGTACGGCAGGGCACCAATGATTGTCTGCACCGACCATACGGAAGACCTTGCCCATGCCATCTTTGCCCCAGGATAAGCTCGACGTTCTGGAAACGCGGTTTCAATATATTGAAGCTGCGCTCTCCGGAGGAGCGAGCCCTGACGAGTTGGCTAAGCTCTCGAAAGAGCACTTCGATCTCGCGCCCATCGTTGGCGAGATCACGGCTTATAAAAAAGCGCTGCGCGACCGAGCCGAAGCTCAAACGCTGCTGAAAAGCGGCGACAAGGAAATGGCCGAAATGGCGGAGATGGAAATCTCCGAGCTGGACGAAAAGATCGAAGCCTATGAGCAGTCGATCCGTATCCTGCTGCTGCCCAAGGACGAGGCCGACGAAAAGTCGATTATTCTGGAAATCCGTGGCGGTACGGGTGGCGACGAAGCTGCCCTCTTCGCGGGTGACCTTTTCCGCATGTATGAGCGCTATGCCGCGAATCGAGGCTGGAAAGTCACGGTGATGGAAGAAAGCCCCGGCGAAATGGGCGGCTTTAAAGAAATCATCGCCAATGTTTCGGGCAAAGGCGCCTATGCGCGCATGAAGTATGAGTCCGGCGTGCACCGCGTTCAACGTGTGCCGGCGACCGAAGGTTCGGGCCGCATCCACACGTCGGCGGCGACAGTTGCGGTGCTGCCTGAAGTGGAAGACATCGATATTGAAATCCGCAATGAGGATATTCGTATCGACACCATGCGCGCCTCGGGCGCGGGTGGTCAGCACGTGAATACGACCGACTCGGCGGTGCGTATTACCCATATTCCAAGCGGGCTGGTGGTGACGTCAGCGATGAAATCGCAGCACCAGAACCGCGCGCAGGCGATGATTGTTCTGCGCTCGCGCCTTTATGAAATGCAGCGCGAAGAGCGCGACAGCGCCCGTTCGGCAGAGCGTAAGGGGCAGGTGGGGTCGGGCGATCGTTCCGAGCGTATCCGCACCTACAACTTCCCCCAGGGGCGCGTGACCGATCACCGGATCAATCTGACGCTTTATAAGCTCGACAAGGTGATCTCCGGGGAAGCTGTGGATGAGCTGATCGATGCGCTGATCACCGAAAATCAGGCGGCACAGCTGGCGGCTATGGAGCAGTCGAACTGACAGCGCCGCTTTCCATCGGCGCTGTTTGGCGCGCTTGTCGTGACGTACTGGCCAAGCATGATGTGGCCACAGCAACGCTCGACGCCAAATTGCTTGTGGGGCACGCGCTGGGGCTTGATGCGCTCGGGCTGATGACGCGCGAGATGGACGGTGTCAGCGAGGCGCAGCGCGAGGCGATTAACGCGACGATCTCACGTCGCCTGACCGGGGAATCTGTTGCGCGGATTATTGGCTATCGCGAGTTTTACGGGCTCAATTTCAAGCTGAGCGCGGCCACGCTTGAGCCGCGCCCGGACACTGAACTGCTTGTCGATCTGGCGATCAAAGCGTTGCCGAAGGGCGGGCGTTTGCTCGATTTGGGGACTGGCACGGGCTGCATTCCAATCTCCATTCTCGCCAATCGCCCAGACGGGCGTGGACATGCCTCCGACATCAATCCTGAGGCCTTGGCGATGGCGCAAGAGAATGCGCGTGCCAATGGCGTTTCGGAGCGGCTGAGCTTTTCGGCCGGGAGTTGGTTTGAGGCGCTTGAGGGGCTGGATCGCGCGGCGCGATTTGACCTCATTGTTTCCAATCCGCCCTATATTGTGAGCGAAGTTATCAACACGCTTGCGGACGAAGTGAAGAATTTTGACCCGATGTTAGCGCTCGATGGGGGCCCTGATGGTGTTGCGCCTTATCGTATTCTTGCGGCGCAGGCGGGCGGTTATCTGAAGGCAGATGGTGTGATTCTGGTCGAGATCGGCTACGACCAAGCCAATGAAGTGTCCGCACTTTTTGCCAATGCAGGGTTCTCTCAGGTGCGGGTCCACAAGGACTATGGTGGGCTGGATCGTGTTGTGGAAGCGCATCATAAAGCCTGAACAAGCAGGCGCTTTGGGCATGAGATGCGATTTTCTGCTGGCCAAAGCGCCGGGAACCGGATAGTTTGAGCGTGCTGTCAATGGCGCATCATGGGCGCCGCAGCGATCTCAAAAGTTCCAAAACGCGAAGCTGTCTTAAGACAGCGCGGCTCTGGTGATCAGAGCGACGCGAGGGAGTTTTACGGATTTCCGTTGGATCGTTGCCGAAAGCGCCCGGTCTTCATGAAGCCAGTTTTGATCCCGTTCGGTGCGCTATTTGTCACCGTGGGGTAGGGGCCAGAGCGGTTAGCCAATCCGCCCCATGATGTGACGCTTAACTTTTAGAGTTAGACATAGCGACCCGATGAGACCTAACAACCAGAACAACAAGAACCGGCAGCGTGGCCGTAACGGCGGACGCAAGCACGTTAATCCGCTCTCGCGCAATTACGAAAGCACCGGTCCGGACGTTAAGGTGCGCGGTAACGCCGCCCATATCGCCGAAAAGTATCTGCAGTTGGCCCGCGATGCGCAGTCCTCCGGTGACTCCGTCATGGCTGAAAATTATCTGCAGCATGCTGAGCACTATTTCCGCATCGTTTCTTCTGCACAGCAGGCCCTGCAGGGCACGCGTGACGGGCAGAACGGCGACTATAACGACTACGACGATGACGTCAGCGAATTGAATTCGCGCTTCGCCTCGCCGCAGCCGGTTCAGCCCGTGCATCAGCCAGAAAGCGAAGCTGAAGCTGTTGCTGACACCTCGAGCGAACAGCCTCGTGGCGACGCTGGTTCTGCACCCGCGGAAGCGGCGGCAGCTCCAGTTGAGCAGGACGGGGAAGCCGCACAGCGCAAGCCGCGTGAGCGTCGCCCACGTCGCCGTCGTCCGGTTGCCGGTGAAGGTGATGCTGCGCCGAAGGATGCAGGCGTTGCCGATGGTAGTGAACTGCCAGCCTTTCTGACTGGCGCACCAGCCAGCGCTGAATAAGCTCCGGCTCTCAGCAGAATAGAGTTTTGAAATGCCGGGCCGATGGTCCGGCATTTTTCGTTTGGTGCGCGCCTGGCTCAATATCAGTGGTTTGATGGTTGGCTAAAAATATTGCGTATCAGTCCCTTTTGATCGGATCAAAACACCCTACATCTCCATTCGAAGGGTGCGCCGCGTATGGGCATCCAACAAAACGACGCTTCCTCCGTAGCTGCGGTGCCAATTGGGCCGGGGTGCGGGTGAGAACAGGAGAGTTGAATGAATATTGAAAAATATACCGAGCGTGCGCGCGGCTTCATTCAGAGTGCGCAGACTGGCGCGCTGGGCATGGGCCATCAGCAGTTTTCGCCGCTCCACCTGCTCAAAGTTCTGCTCGATGATGACCAGGGCATGGCCAATGGCCTGATCGAACGCGCCGGGGGCAACCCTAAGCAAGCGCGCGCAGGCGTTGAAGCTGCTCTTAAAAAGATCCCGGTCGTTTCGGGCGACAATGGTCAGCTCTACATGGGCCGCGAACTGGCGCGCGTCTTTGAAACCGCCGAGCAGGCGGCGACCAAGGCTGGCGATAGTTTCGTCACCGTGGAACGACTGCTGTTGGCACTGGTGATCGAAAAAGACACCGATGCGGGCAAGGTGCTGTCGGCTGCCGGCGTCACCGCTGCTGGCATGAACCAAGCTATCGAAGACATTCGCAAGGGTCGCACGGCAGACAGCGCTTCGGCTGAAAACGCCTATGATGCGCTTAAGAAATATGCGCGCGATCTGACCGCCGATGTGCGCGAAGGCAAGCTCGATCCGGTCATCGGTCGTGACGAAGAAATTCGCCGCACCATCCAAGTGCTGAGCCGTCGCACCAAGAACAATCCGGTGCTGATTGGTGAGCCTGGCGTGGGTAAAACCGCGATCGCCGAAGGCTTGGCTATTCGCATCGTCAATGGCGACGTGCCCGAAAGCCTCAAGAACAAGAGCCTTCTGGCGTTGGACATGGGCTCGTTGATCGCGGGCGCGAAATATCGTGGTGAGTTTGAAGAGCGCCTCAAAGGCGTGCTCAACGAAGTGACCGCGGCTGATGGACAGATCATTTTGTTCATCGACGAAATGCACACGCTCGTCGGAGCGGGTAAGGGCGAGGGGGCAATGGATGCGTCCAACTTGCTCAAGCCAGCCTTGGCGCGCGGTGAGCTGCATTGCGTTGGCGCGACGACGCTCGACGAATACCGCAAGCACGTGGAAAAAGACCCCGCGCTCGCCCGTCGTTTCCAGCCCGTGTTCGTCTCCGAGCCGACGGTGGAAGATACGATTTCGATCCTGCGCGGGCTCAAGGAGAAATACGAGCTGCATCACGGTATCCGCATTTCGGACTCGGCTCTTGTGAGCGCGGCAACGCTCTCGAACCGCTATATCACCGACCGCTTTCTGCCCGATAAGGCCATCGATCTGATGGACGAGGCGGCAGCGCGCTTGCGTATGGCTGTCGATAGCAAGCCGGAAGCGCTCGATGAGCTGGATCGCAAGATCATGCAGCTCAAGATTGAACGCGAAGCGCTCAAAAAGGAAACCGATGACGGCTCGAAGACCCGCCTTGTGCGGCTTGAGCAGGATTTGGCCGGGCTCGAAGAAGAAGCGCAAACGCTGTCGGCCAAATGGCTGGCGGAAAAAGAGCGTTTGCAGGGGTCGACCAAGCTCAAGGAAGCGCTCGATACCGCACGCGGTCAGCTGGAAATTGCTCAGCGACAGGGCGATCTCGCCAAAGCGGGCGAGCTTGCCTATGGCGTTATTCCGGATCTCGAAAAGCGCCTTGGCGCTGCCGAAGCTGGCGATGGCGGCGCTGCGCCCTTGATGGCGAAGGAAACCGTGGACGCGAGCGACATTGCTGGCGTGGTGAGCCGCTGGACCGGCATTCCTGTTGATCGCATGCTCGAGGGCGAAAAGGAAAAACTGCTGCACATGGAGGCCTCGCTGGGTGGACGTGTGATCGGGCAGGCCGAAGCTGTGCGGGCGGTTTCCAAAGCCGTGCGGCGGTCGCGCGCCGGTCTGCAGGATCCACACCGTCCAATTGGCTCGTTCATGTTCCTCGGGCCAACCGGCGTGGGCAAGACCGAGCTGACCAAAGCTTTGGCGCAATTCCTCTTCGACGATGAGACGGCAATGGTCCGCCTCGATATGTCGGAGTTCATGGAAAAGCACTCTGTCGCTCGTCTGATCGGCGCGCCTCCGGGCTATGTCGGTTACGATGAAGGCGGCGTGCTCACCGAAGCTGTGCGGCGTCGGCCCTATCAGGTGATCCTTTTCGACGAAATCGAAAAGGCGCATCCCGATGTCTTCAACGTGCTGTTGCAGGTGCTCGACGATGGGCGTTTGACCGATGGCCAGGGGCGCACGGTTGATTTCCGCAATACGGTGATCATTCTGACCTCCAATATTGGGGCTGAGTTCCTGGTTGAACTGAAGGACGGCGAGTCTGTCGAATTGGCGCGGGGCAAGGTTCTGGACATGGTGAAGTCTGCCTTCCGTCCAGAATTCCTCAACCGCATCGACGAGATTTTGCTGTTCCATCGCCTTGGTCGTGAGCACATGGGCGCGATTGTCGACATTCAGTTCGGACGCTTGGAAAAGCTTCTTACTGATCGCGACATTACCCTCGAGCTGACCGATGCCGCTCGGACGTGGTTGGCGAACGAAGGGTATGACCCTGCCTATGGTGCGCGTCCACTCAAGCGCGTCATTCAGCGTGCGGTTCAGGATGAACTGGCTGACGCCATTCTCACTGGAGCCGTCAGCGACGGGGCGCGCGTGTTGATTGACGCGAACGACACCGGCATTGTCATCACCCCCAATGGGGGTTCGGTGCACTAAAACGCCGATCGAGTGACCATAAAAGGCCAGTCCGCAGGGGCTGGCCTTTTTTCTGTCTTGCGCTACCGCACACTTCCGCCCGACATGGGCTTGAGAGTGGGAGGCGAGAATGCCGGACAAAATCACCTATATCGAATTTCCAAGCGCCGACCGCGATGCGAGCGGGGCGTTCTTTGAACAGGCGTTTGGATGGGGGCGGATCAGCTATGGCCCTGCTTACGAAGGGCTTGATCAGGCTGGGATCGACACTGGGATCGATGCTTCGAGTGATCGCGTTTCAGCGCCGCTGGCAATTGTTCAAACCGACGATCTGGATGCCGCTCAGGCGCGCGTTCTGGCAGCGGGTGGTGTTATCACCAGACCGCAGTTTGATTTTCCAGGCGGGCGACGGTTTCATTTTCGGGAGCCGGGCGGCTGCGAATTGGCGGTGTTCGTTGAGCGCCTCTAACCGGCGCTCAACACCAAAGACTATTGGGCTTGCGCCACTGACACGGCAGCTGGTTCGCGCAGCATCAGCTCATTGATCTGAGCGATGGTCTGCTC